>JAVVFI010000250.1:0-8396 GCA_032250555.1 Sedimentisphaerales bacterium | reverse complement strand
AACACGTATAAAGGTAACATCTGGAGCTTTACTACTCTGGGCGCCGTAAGCAACCCCAATCCTTCTAATGGAGCTCTGGATGTAACGCAGACACCATTTCTTACCTGGTCGCCGGGTCTCTTTGGTACATCCCATCAGGTCTTTTTCGGAACAGACCAAGATGTTGTGAAAAACGCTGATACGAGTTCACCTGAGTATAAAGGTACCGGCAACCTTGGTTCCGAAAGCTATGATCCAGGCAATCTTGAGTGGAATACCACCTACTACTGGCGTGTTGATGAGGCAAATGACGCTAATCCTGACAGCCCGTGGAGAGGCAGTCTCTGGAGCTTTACGACCGCTAACTTCATCGTCATAGATGATTTTGAGAGCTACAATGACCTTGATGAAGGCCAGGCGGGGAGCAACAGGATATATCTGGCCTGGCTGGACGGATTTGACAACCCGGCCGTAAACGGTTCTATCGTTGGTAATGCCAATCCTCCTTTTGCCGAGCAGACTATCGTTCATGGTGATTCCCAGTCGATGCCGATGTCCTACGACAATGCCGTAGGCAAATCTGAGGCGACCTTAACACTGACTTCCAATAGTGACTGGACAGTCAACGGTATCAATACATTGACGATTTGGTTCAGAGGTGAAGCCGCTAATGCTGCCGAGACACTGTATGTTGCCCTCAATGGCACCGCAGTTGTCAATCATGATAATCCTGATGCGGCACTCATAGATTACTGGACCCGATGGAATATCGACCTGCAGTCATTCGGCATTAATCTTTCCAATGTCAATTCGATTACTCTTGGCCTTGGTAACAGGAACAATCCGATTGCCGGCGGTGCAGGTATGATGTATTTCGATGATATTCGCCTGTATGCTCAGTAGTTGCTAATGCTGTTAATAACAAATTAGAAATTGTTTAGGAGATAATGTTTGTAATAACTGTTGAAAAAAAGCATTTTGGTTTTTGGCCAAAATATTATTCATAGATAGCTTAACTTTTTTAAGGAGGATTATTATGTACAGAAAATTGTTTTTTTTGGTATCTTTTATTTTAATGCTGGGGATGGTCAACAGTGCTTCCGCAGAGCTGGTAGCGCATTGGAGGTTGGATGATGGCTCAGGGACTATAGTCAGTGATGCCAGCGGCAACGGGCTGGACGGCACAATCCAGGGTGACCCGAAATGGGTGGCCGGAATGATAGGCGGTGCCTTGCAATTTGATGGAAACGGCGATTACGTTGATTTCGGAAATGACCCTGTCTTTGATATCACCGAACAGATAACACTTGCAATATGGGTCAATGCGAATGACTTGAACAACGGCCAGCATAATTGCTGGTTGGGAAAAGGCGACAATACTTATGCGATAAAACACCAATCAGGGAATAACATAGAGTTTTTTATCTATGATGGTGACTGGCATTCGATTAATTACACAACTGGTCTTGAATCCCTTAACGGTGACTGGCACCATATGGCCGGAACGTATGATGGGCAAGACCTAAAGTTCTACCTTGACGGTCAGCTCGCAGATACTGCTGCATATCCGGGGACCATAGGAACTGCGCCTCATCCTGTCACTATGGCAGAGAACTCTCAGGCCACAGGTCGTTTTTTCGATGGAATGTTGGATGACGCCCGTATATACAACCATGCAATGGATGAAGGGGAGATTATGGGTGTTATGCTCGGAGGTGAAGGATACCCGTATGCTCTGGGTCCTATCCCCAAAGATGGTACTTACCATCCGGATACATGGGTGAACATTAGCTGGCGGGCGGGAGATTTTGCCGTGTCCCACGATGTTTATATGGGCGATAATTTTGAAGAAGTCGATGCCGGTGCCGAAACCGCATTCATAGGTAATCAGGCAGCAACGTTTTTAGTTGCCGGCTTCCCCGGATTTGCCTATCCCGACGGTCTTGTTCCCGGCACAACATACTACTGGCGAATTGATGAAGTCAATGACGCCGAGCCGAATAGCCCCTGGAAAGGCGATATCTGGAGTTTTACTATTCCCCCCAGGACAGCTTATCTGCCCGATCCGGTTGATGGTGCTGAGTCTGTAGGCGTGGATGAGCAGCTTGGCTGGACGGCAGGTTTCGGTGCAAAACTCCACACGGTTTACTTCGGCGAAAACTTTGACGAAGTGGACAATGCAGCCGGCGGTCTGCCTCAGGGAACTTTGACCTATACTCCCGGCACACTTAAAATGGCTAAGACTTATTACTGGCGGGTTGATGAATTTGATATTGTTGAAACGCACAAGGGAGACATCTGGAGCTTTACTACCGAGGGCGCCGTAGGCAATTCGAACCCCGCTAATGGCGCTGTGGATGTAACGCAAACACCGATTCTAACCTGGACACCGGGATTTGGTACTTCACATGAAGTTTACTTCGGTGCCGATGCCGCCTCCGTTGAGCTAAAGGGCAGTGGAAACCTTGGCTCAGAGAGCTATGACCCCGGACAGCTTGAGTGGGATACCACTTACTACTGGCGTGTTGATGAAGCTAATAATGCCAATGCCGATAGCCCGTGGACGGGTCCTCTATGGAGCTTTACTACAGCCAACTTCCTTATCATTGACGATATGGAGAGCTACAATGACATTGATGAAGGCCAACCTGGAAGCAACAGGATTTATCTCGCCTGGATAGACGGATTCGACAGCCCGGCTACGAACGGTTCTGTCGTTGGTAACCTCAATCCTCCATTTGCCGAGCAAACCATCGTTCACAGCGGTACTCAATCGATGCCTATGGCCTATGACAACGCAGTCGGCAAATCCGAAGCGACTTTGACATTGACTTCTAATCGTGACTGGACAGTCAAAGGCGTAAATAGATTAACAATTTGGTACCGAGGCACTTCGGCCAATGCTGCCGAACCGATGTATGTTGCTCTCAATGGAAGTGCCGTGGTTGCTAATGATAATCCGGATGCAGCAAAAGCCACCAACTGGACCGAATGGAATATCGACCTCCAGGCCTTTGCAGGCCAGGGCGTAAACCTCGCCAATATAAGTTCAATTACTCTTGGCCTTGGTAACAGAAGCAATCCGACTGCAGGAGGCGCAGGGATGATGTACTTTGATGATATTCGCCTATATAATCCGGTACCGTAAATGATAAATTAACTTTTTAAGGAGGATTATTATGTGTAGAAAATTGATTTATTTGGTTTCGTCCTTTCAGTTCAACAGTTATAAGAAGGGAGAGATTAGGATGTTAAGACACAACTTTTTCAACAGGCAACTCTCAATTATTGCGATAGCTCTTGCAATTATCATGTTTGTCGCAGCAGAACCCGCTTTTACTGCCCAGGAGTTAAAAGTTGGCTTTATTCCAGGAAGAGGAACTGATGCCGCCCTTGAAGATACAGCCCTTGAGCTGGCCGAAATTGAATATGAAAAGATAGAATCAGGCGATTACACTTTGGAACGCCTCATGGAGTTCGACGTCATCGGTGTTGGCGTGACTGCCTATGATGGTAATGAGGATCTGAAGGCAAATTTTGACCTTCTCAAAATATATGTCGAAAATGGCGGTTACCTGGTCACCATTGATTTTCAGCAGGATTCCAGTTGGAATCAAAATTTCCTGCCGTATCCAATCACTCTTCTCGATCCGGATCTGGAAGACGGCGGCGGCGTTATATTAGCTGAACACAACATTTTCAATACACCGAACGAAATAACCGAAGAACACTTTGCCGCAGGAATTTGGGGAGCGGGAGATTTTATGGCTGATGGCCCACAGGCAGCCGATTCGCCTTGGGTACCACTTGTTACTGACCAACAGAATAACTGGCCTATTGTTGTCGGCGCCCCGGCCGGCAAAGGGTATGTTGTTTTAAGCTCCTTGCAGATTCTCCAGTCGATCGGGAATACTGGTAATCAGGAAGTCATTGAAGTCTTGCAGAACTTCCTGTTATGGCGAGGCCCGCGTGGCTCGAACGTAAAAGCCTCTAATCCCGGTCCAAAGAATGGCGCCCTCTATCCTGATACATGGGTGAGTCTTTCATGGTGGCCTGGACCTTATGCAGTCTCGCACGATGTGTACATCGGCGATAATTTCAACGATGTGAATGATGGTGCTGAAGGCACGTTCGTGGGCAACCAGACCGAAACCTTTCTTGTCGTCGGCTTTCCGGGTTTCGCTTATCCGGATGGTCTTGTTCCCGGTACGACATACTATTGGCGGATTGACGAGGTAAATGATACTGAGCCGAATAGCCCCTGGAAGGGTAACGTATGGAATTTTTCGATTCCCCCCAAAACCGCTTATGCACCAATCCCTGCCGATGGTGCCGCCTCTGTAGTTCTGGATGTGCAGCTTACATGGACACCTGGCTTCGGTGCCAAACTCCACACCGTATATTTCGGTGATAATTTTGACGAAGTTAATGATGCCGCTGGCGGTCTTCCTCTGGGAGTTACGGATTATAATCCCGGCCCGCTTACATTGGCCAGGACTTACTACTGGCGGGTCGATGAATTCGATGTCGTCGAAACACATAAAGGACAAGTCTGGTCCTTTACAACCGAAGGCGGTGCCGCAAGCCCAGCCCCTGCAAACGGTGCCGTGGATATAACACAGACACCAATTCTCACCTGGTATCCGGGAGTCTTCGCCGATTCACATGAAGTCTATTTTGGCACCGATGCGGCTTCTCTGGAATTAAAAGCCAGTGGAAACCTCGGCTCTGAGAGTTATGATCCCGGACAACTTGAGTGGGATACTACTTACTACTGGCGTATCGATGAGGCCAACAACGCCAACGTTGACAGTCCCTGGACTGGTCCACTCTGGAGTTTCACAACAGCCAACTTCCTTATCATAGACGATATGGAAGCCTACAATGACATTAATGAAGGTGAGCCGGGTTCCAACAGGATATATCTGGCCTGGCTGGACGGATTCGACAATCCGGCTGTAAACGGTTCTGTAGTCGGCCATGCCAATCCTCCTTTAACTGAGCAAAGTATCGTTCACGGTGGTAACCAATCGATGCCGATGTCATACGACAACGCCGTCGGCAAATCCGAGGCTACCTTGACATTGACTTCCAATCGTAACTGGACAATCAATGGTGTTGACACACTGACAATCTGGTTTCGAGGCGATTCAGCAAACGCTGCTGAGACTTTGTATGTTGCTCTCAACGGCAATGCAAAAGTTAATAATGATGATCCTGATGCGGCGATGAAGACTGCCTGGACTCAATGGAATATCGACTTGCAGTCATTTGCAGACCAGGGCGTAAACCTTACCAATGTCACTTCGATTACTCTTGGCCTTAGCTCGGTTACCGGCGGAACAGGTATAATGTACTTTGATGACATCAGGCTGTATCCACCTGCACCATAAACACGGATTTGACTGTTAAATAAAAGTGTGTAACAAATTTGTAAATTCGGGGCCTATACTTGTCTGGTATAGGCCTCTTATTTATTTGTGCTGACCCATCCCGCTCCATTCATGCGCCCCGATATCGGGTTTGCCGTCAGTGATTCTATTGCCCCAGAAATCCAGCCCCCCATTTTCTGGAATAATACTCCCGCTATCGATACAAGGAGATTCTGGTCCAAGCCGGTATCCAAGCAGAGCTTCTCGGTTTCTCATATCTATACGGCTTCCTCCGGTCCCCGGCACTTCAAAACGGGGATCACCCACAACAGGGTTCCAATCAGACTCATGCGGTGAAATATTGAAGTACAGGTTGTTGTTAAACCTCGTATTGATTCCTTTGCTGTTTTGCCCCCAGCGCCCCGCGCCTTCGAAGTAAAATATATTATTTTCAAACACGGAGTTCAAAGGAGTGCGGTTTTCACAAAAAACCTCGACATCAAGTTCCTTACTCACATAGTGGGTATTATTGTAGATGTAAACATGGTCTGCTTTCTGTTCACGCTCAAAGCCATAAAAATAAATACCTTTCTTATCGTTTTGGCTGATATTGTAACGAATATACACATAACGTGTAGGTCGTTTCATAATACCGCAAAACCAGTGATTGTCGTGACTGTAGTTATACTGAATGTAGGTATGGCTGCAGTTATAATCCGCATCAAAGGCGCCCCGGTCTTTTCCACCTTCACCGACATTTCCGTAAACTTCGTTATACTGGATTTTGATGCCCTTGGTGTTATAGCAGAATATGCTGTGGCCCGTGCTGTAGCGGCTGCTGTTTGCCAGAATATTGTACTCATATACGGCATCCTCACTTACACGCGCTATGATGTTATTCCGACCCGTATAGTCTATGAAATTACCGGCTGCATAAACTTTGGTCCAGAAATAGTCTTTGCGGTTGTTCTCTGCCTCATTGTCAAAAAGTATTTTCGCATGAGGAGAATTATTACCGATTCCCACACCCCCGACCCGCTCTATCCTGCTGCCGACGATACGAAGATCATGAAATTTCGCCGGCTTCTCTCCTTCCACATGGACATGAATACCGCCCCGGCCTTTGCCGGCTACCTTCCCATTAACATCGTGGATGTGACAGTTGTTGATATGAATATGATGGTGAGTCTTGCCTGTGTTCTGCGCCAGCACATAAATACCGAACAATGTCCCCTGGTCCTCATCGGTCCCGTCTGTGTTGGTAATCTCAATCCCGTCAATCTCCCAGAATTCCACGTTCTTCAAAAAAATACCGGCCGTATTTTTCCCCAACGCATTGATGATTGGCTTATGGCCCTCGCCATAGGCCTTGAGATAAATGGGTGCTTTATCCGTTCCACTTCCCCCGGGAGAAAACATGCCGTTAAAAACGGTTCCTCGCTTAAAGGCAATAGTGTCACCCGGCCTGAATTCAGTCTCTTTGTAGAAATCGAAGTCGGCCTGTGAATCAACTCGGTACAACGCCGCCTCCAGAGAAGACCCGACAACCGCAGCTAATACGACATACATATATAAGCTGATCAATAATCTATTTCGTTTCATAATGTTCTATCCTTTACTAACGAGCGTGCGGCTCAGCAGCATAGCCTAAAAACATCATCGAACAAGACCGGCGACTTCCCGGCTTCACATACGAAACCATTGAGCTATCAGTTTCGAGGTCATTTCGTCCTCCGTCTTTTTGCCCCAGATCGCCAAACGCCTGACCAAATCCCGAATCACCGCCTGGTTCTCCGGCTTCTTAAAAACATTATTCTTATCCGGTTCCGCAGCATGACGGTCGTACAACTCCGGCCGGCGGCTGGTGTTGAGAATCAGTTTCCACTCATCCGTTACCACGCACCGCTCGCGCATGATCGGGTCTGCGGATTTTTTGTGTGTTGGGTAGGGGGAATTTTGAATAAAAACATCTTTGTGCCAGCCGGATGCATCGCCATGCATTAGTTTCTTCGCACTGAGCCCATGCAGGTCCTTGGGCCAGTCGAAACCGCATAGATCCAGAATCGTGGGACACAAATCAGCGATACTGAATACATTTTGAATACGTTTACCTTCAGGCAGCGTTCCCGGCCAACTGATTATCAATGGTACGTTAGCGGATTGATCATAACACAGACGCTTGTGGTGGTTGTTCCAGTTCGCAGGATAGTTTTCACCGTGATCGGAAGTAAACAAAACCAGCGTGTTCTTACGCAGCCCAAACTTGTCTAACGTTTTCAGCACGCGTCCAATATTCTCATCCAAACGGTTTACCATGGCGTGATAGATCGCTTGTTCCTCAGGTTCGATCTTGCCCCGGTAGCGCGCAATGTTCTCCTCTGGTGCGTGCTTGGGCGTGTGCGGCGGATAAAAAGACAGCCAGCAGGCAAATGGCCTGTCTCTATTCTCGGTAATGAACTCGATAGCGTAATCAGTCTCACCTCATAATATTTTTCTCTATCAAACTTTAATACTCTATGACTTCCTCTCCCGGTCCCTGGAGGCTATTTGTTGTAACAAGGCTTTCAACTCCAACGTCCGCTCGATTTCCCGGCTTGCCTGGTCATTTTCCTCATAAGGATCGCTCGCCAAATTGAACAACTCACTCTTGCCGTTCTTTCTGGTGACAATCAATTTCCAGTCACCTTTGCGTACAGCCGAAGCACCGGGGGTTTTCCAGTATAAAGTCCGCTCCGAGAGATGAGTTGCCTCACCTGTAACAATCGGCCAGATGTTCTGACCGTCCCATTGCAGATTATATTTCGGTTCAAAGCCCACTATGTGACACAATGTCGGCATCCAATCGACAATATGAACCGGCGCCTTAATTTTTCCTGACGAGATTGTCTGCGGCCAGTTCACGAATCCCGGCACCCGTACTCCGCCTTCATAGCAGTCGCCCTTCCAGCCGCGTAAAGGAAGGTTATTGCCCAGCACGTTATGCGGCAGCTTGGCGTAGCGGCCCTTATATTCAGTGTCACTGTGCCAGCTTTTCTGCCCGCCGTT
>JAVVFI010000024.1:0-23965 GCA_032250555.1 Sedimentisphaerales bacterium | reverse complement strand
GAGTAATCTGCGACGTTCGATTTGTTAAACTTGTTGGTCAACACGGTTTCGAGGAACTATAGGTTCAAAGAAGTGGAAGTTTATCGTGTTCTGTTACCTGTGAAATGACAGATAAGGCAATCTGGTAAGGTACCAGCGGTAATGGCTCCAAGAATATTAACCTGTCAAATGGTTAGTAAAGAAAGAAAGAATGACGATGAATCCAGAAGAATTTGATAGACTTGAGAAAAAGATCGAAAATGTTAAGGATGATTTGTGGGAAGCTATCGAGGAAGACAGGTGTGGAGATGAAATGCTGAGCAATGAGATAGAGCAGTTGAGAGAGTGGAACGAGAAGTTAGAAGAGGATTATGATCGCGTAGATAGGAAGTTGGCTGGTATGGAAAGCCATATGGCGTTCTTGGAAAAGACTTTGGCGAAATGGAAGACTGCAGTGTGGATAATGCTGGTGCTGGCCATTTTGTTTTTGTTATCGTCTTTTGGTTGAAGCAGGTTAATCAGGATGTTGCTTGTATTATTCAATCGATTTTTATCAATTTTTGGACTCTTGATTGAGAATTCTGGATAGTTAGTCAAAAAATGGATTCCCGCTTTCGTGGGAATGACATAAGGAAATCGGAAGGGCATCTTTGATTTTTGTCATTCCTGTGAAAACAGGAATCCAGAAGAGCAACAATTGATTAAATTTCAGTTTTAATAGGAATCCACAAATAAGATATGAGACAATACTTTGTGTATATATTGGCAAGTAAGAAAAACGGAACTCTCTATATCGGCGTAACAAATAATTTGCTTAAAAGAGTATATGAGCACAAGAACAATCTCATTGAGGGCTTTACTCAAAAATACAGTGTCCATAACCTTGTGTATTATGAGGTGCATGATAATATCGGAAAAGCTATAACAAGAGAAAAACAAATGAAGAAATGGAAAAGGCAGTGGAAAATTGAGCTAATCGAAACAGACAATCCCCAGTGGACAGATTTATCTCTTGATATGATTGATTAAATGGATTCCCGCTTTCGCGGGAATGACATAAAGAAAAAGGAAAAGTAATAGCATAAGAATTGCATTGCTATATTTTTCATTCCCAAAATAGCTCACCTCTGTTATTGTATGCCCATGGATGGCCATAGAACAACCTCGGATGTCAGGGAAGAATCAGAGAACAGGCTCCGCATTTCGATGCCGGTCCAATACGTAAAAGGTGTAGGCCCATCCAGAGCCGAAACCTTCGCAAAATTGGGTGTTGAAACCGTGGGGGATTTATTAGAGTATTTTCCCCGCGACTGGAATTTCCTGCCTGATTTGATTAAAATAAACCAGATACAACCGGGCAAGGATGCGGCAGTTATTGGCCTGGTCGAATCTATAGACTACCAAAGCTATCGCAGGCAGCCGCTGTTCGAAGCGGTAATAAGTGACGACACGGGAGTATGCAGGATTATCTGGTTTCACGGGGGATACCTTCGCAACCAATTAGCGCCCGGCCAGGTAATAATGGTATCGGGCAAAGCTGCCGTATATAAACATCAGTTACAGTTGACTAATCCGAAGTTCGTCGTGCTCGATGAAGAACATCACCGCTGCCCGGAGCATTTCAGCGGCGGAGTCTATCCCGCCTGTAAAGGACTGAGCAGTGGGCAAATCAAAAAGATAATAGGTCGCGTACATCAGGCGGCTGATAAGCTTGTGCCGGAGTTTTATGACAAAATTTTTATGAAGAAAACAAGCCTTATCAGTAGAAAGGACGCTTTTAAGTGGATACATTTACCGCCGGACGAGAAGAAACTGGCACAGGCAAAACGCAGACTAAAGTACGACGAGCTGTTTCTAATGCAGTTGGGATTGGCGCTTCGCCGATATAAAGTACATCATTTTTCGAAGGCCATGCCTTGCATTTGCAGTGACGAAATCGACAGTCGAATCAGAAAACGTTTTCCGTTTTTACTCACCGAAGACCAGAATGACTGCATCGCTGAAATCGTTTCGGACATGGGCAGAAACGAGCCGATGAACCGTCTGCTTCAGGGTGATGTTGGTTCCGGCAAAACGGTGGTGGCGCTTTACGCCGCTTTACTGGCCGTCGCCAACGGTATGCAGGTGGCAATTATGGCACCTACGGAGATTTTAGCGGTCCAGCATTCTCTAAGCATCGAAAAATATTTAAGGAACAGCAAGGTCAAAAGAATTTTGATAACAGGGGGATTGACAGGTAAAAAGAGAACCGAGCTTTTGGAACGTACAAAAAACGGCGATGTTGATATTATCGTTGGGACGGTGGCGTTATTACAGGAAGATATCGAGCTTCGGAAATTAGGGCTGGTTATAATTGATGAACAGCATAAATTCGGAGTCGAACAGAGGGCGCAACTGCGAAAGCAAACCACTCCACACTGTCTTGTTATGACTGCTACGCCTATTCCACGGACGCTGGCGATGACCGCGTTCGGAGATTTGGATGTTTCCGTTATCAGACATTCGCCGCCGGGCAGAGGCACTGTTATCACCCGCTGGGTCGAGCCGAAAAACCGTCTCAAAGCATACGAATTTATCCGGGAGCGCCTCAAGGCGGGCAAACAGGCGTATTTTGTTTATCCCCGGATTACCGCAGTTGAGCAGGACAATGATGTCAAAGCCGCGACCGACGAGTGGAAATATCTTTCAGCGGAGGTATTTCCGGAATTTACGGTCGAGCTTCTGCACGGACAGATGCCCTCGGTTAAAAAGCAGCAGGTTATGTCGGAGTTTCGCAAAAATAAAATCCATGCGATTGTCTCAACTGTTGTAATTGAGGTCGGAGTTGATGTGCCGAACGCCACCATAATGGTAATAGAAGACGCGGACAGATTCGGCCTGGCACAACTGCATCAGTTGAGAGGGCGTATCGGAAGAGGCCAGGCTAAATCATATTGCTTTTTATTTGCCGAGACCGACAGCGAAACAGCTAAAAGCAGGCTCGAAGTGATGACCAGAAGCAATGACGGTTTTGAGATCGCCGAGCATGATTTGCGGCTGCGCGGGCCGGGCGAGATGTTCAGTACCAGACAGCACGGACTACCGGATTTGAAAATCGCAAATATAGTAGATGACTTCGACTTGCTGGTGATGGCCCGGAAAAATGCGTTCGAGCTGGTCTCACAGGACCCGATGTTAACCGAGGCCGAACATAAAAATATCCGCCAGGCTTTACTGGCTAAGTTCGGAGATGCACTGGGCTTAGCGGATGTAGCTTAGCCTGTGCCATAGTCTTTCGAATATTGAATTCGCCGGGCCAGAAAAATAAAAGAGAACTAAAAGTACATGATTTTCCGAATAAGATTTGTTAGAATTCCGGGAATTCGCTCGAAGTTTGCGACGATAGGTTCAAAGATAAAAACAAAATAAAACGTATTAGTTTTACACGGTAGAGATTCACAAATGAAATCAAACACCGGGATTGCTAACTTTTTAACGTCAATGTCACCGGTTCGTTTAGTGACTTTCGGATATTTGTCTTATATTCTTTTCGGATGGCTGATTTTGTGTCTGCCCTGGGCACACAGAGGCCCTCACATGAACAGCCTGGACAATCTGTTCATCACAGTCTCGGCAATTTCAACGACCGGACTGACAACGGTGGATATTTCAGAGCATTATACGCTTTTCGGGCAGATTATCATTCTTCTTTTGATTGAATTAGGCGGAATAGGATATATGACTTTCGGCTCTTTCGTAATTTTATCCCGCGGAAGAAGATTATCCGACCTTCGGGAAGGAATTTCCATGAATGTTTTTAGCCTGCCGAAAAGCCTCAGGATCGACAAATTCATAAGAAGTGTGATCATTTTCACTGTTTTTGTGGAACTGGCGGGAGCGGTCGCCCTCTATTCAATTTTTCGTTCAGCCGGTGTAAAAAATCCGTTTTGGAACAGCATATTTCACAGTGTCTCATCGTTCTGCACTGCCGGTTTCAGTCTCTTCAAAAACAGCATGGAGTCTTTTTCAGGTAATTTCTGGTTGAATATCGTCATCGGACTTCTTAGTGTGACAGGTGCGGTGGGTTTCATTGTGCTGGTCGATATATGGCGAAGAGTAAGAGGTAAAATTCATCATATTACACTTACGAGTAGTATTATTGTGAGGATTTCACTTTATTTGCTCGCGATAGGTACCGTATTATTTCTGTTCACTGAACCTCTGGTCAGGACCATTACTCCCGAATCACGAATCATGACCTCGGTTTTTCAGGCTATGACTGCCATGACCACAGTGGGCTTCAACAGCCTTCCAATAGGTTCCCTTGCTACTTCCTCACTGCTAATCCTCTTATTTCTTATGATTATCGGAGCCTCTCCTTCAGGAACCGGCGGCGGAATAAAGTGTACGAGCTTTACCGCCCTTGTCGGGATAATAAGAAGCACAATGAGAGGCGATACGAAAGTGCGTTTTCTCGGCAAAGCCATCCCCCAAAGAAGAGTACAGGCCGCAATGGCCAATATCGGATTTTACCTTTTTGTGCTCATCCTCGGAATTTATGCACTCACTCTTACAGAGAGTTCCGAATTTAAGGATATTTTCTTTGAAGCCGCATCGGCCCTCGGAACGGTCGGCTTAAGCACGGGAATTACTTCAACTTTGACAGAGCTTGGAACAATAATAATCTGCTTTCTTATGTTCATCGGGCGGTTAGGCCCCCTTACATTTGCAATAGCTTTAACAGCTAAACCTTTCCCGACGAATGACGGTATTGACCACGATATGGCTGTGTAGATTTTATGGAATTTATATATATGCATGAAAGATAATAAACCTGAATTATGCAGATAGAATATAAAAACAAACGGCTTGAAAATATTTTAATCATCGCCAATGCCTTGACGTCGGGGATGGTTGTGGCGTCTTTTGTTCTGCTCTTCGGCGGTTTTAAGAAGGAGTTGATGCCGCCGGATGTGATTTTATATACCATTCAGGTGGTTTTACTTTGTATCTTTGTTGCCGAGAAAATAATTCGGTTCTCCAATTCCGCCTCAAAGAACGATTTCTGGCGGGCAAACTGGTTCGAAATCCCACTTTTACTTATGCTTGGGATTACTGCAATAGGAGCGGGCCGCTGGTTTGCTCCTTTGGAGGCTGAAGCTGTAGAGGTTCGACACTTCGCAGTAGGTATCTATCTGGTCATACAGGTAGTGGCCAAGCTATGCAGAACCAGTGTAAACATGGCGGCATCAGGCAAGAGTCCGACACAAACACTAATAATAAGTTTTCTGGTCTTGATAATTTCCGGGGCCGGATTACTAATGCTGCCTCGGGCATCGACCGGCGATAATTTAAGTTTTGTTGACGCTCTCTTCACAGCAACCAGTGCCACTTGTGTTACCGGCCTCATTGTCAAAGATACAGGCCAGGATTTTAGTTTAATGGGACAGATAGTCATTTTGACCTTGATTCAGCTCGGCGGCCTGGGAATAGTCGTCTTTGGGGCGGTTTTTGCACTGCTGCTGGGACAGGCATTGAGCCTGCGTGACAGGGTGGCCATGCAGGACTTGCTCAGTGCCCAAACACTGAGCCGTATCGGTAATATAATAGCCTTCATCTTCTTTGGAACAATCATTATTGAAGCCGTTGGTGCGGTTAGTCTTTTCGGGATGTGGAACGATGTGCCCGGACGAATTGAAAATATTGAACAGCAGTGGTTTTGCAGCATCTTTCATTCGATTAGTGCTTTTTGTAATGCAGGTTTTAGTTTATTCAAAGACAGTTTTATCAGCTATGACAAAAGCTGGGGTGTATATGTGGTAGTTTGTCCGCTGATAATCCTGGGCGGGCTTGGCTTCGGCGTGCTTTACGATATTGTCACTACAGCAACCGACAGAGTAAAAAGGATCTTAAAAAAGCTGTTCTTCAAACGATACCGGCTTTCGATGGAAACACCGAAAAGGCTGCGGCTCCAGACAAAGATAGTCCTCAGCGTAAGTGCCTGTCTTATAGTTCTGGGTATGTTGGCTATACTTGTCTTTGAACGCTATGCCAGCGGAACCAATTCTCCCGAAAAAACCGATATACTTGGCGCTCTGTTTCAATCGATTACGGCAAGAACTGCCGGTTTCAATACGGTTGATATCTCGGCGACGTCGGCATCGAGTAAAGTTATTTTGATCCTGCTGATGTTCATAGGCGGATCGCCTGGCTCTACTGCCGGAGGAATCAAGACCGTAACATTGGCCGTAGTGGTAATGACCGCCATAGCTGCCCTGCGCAAGCGCCAGGAAGTTGAGATGTTCAAGCGGTCGGTACGTATAGTGGTTGTTGGCAGAGCAGTAACCGTAACACTGCTCTTCCTGGTTGTTTTATTTACTACTACACTGGCACTCAGCATTACTGAAAACTCAAATGACGGATTTACTATGTCTGATATTATGTTCGAGGCGAGTTCCGCACTGGGAACAGTCGGTCTAAGTACGGGTATTACAGCCTCTTTGACAACGGCCGGTAAATTTATTATTATTGCGACGATGCTTATCGGAAGGCTTGGACCTTTGACATTGCTGGCGGCACTGACGTTTGATTTAAAACCGGCTCGATATAACTACCCGGATGAGGCGGTAATCGTCGGGTAAATTGATCGACAAATATGGATCGAGAAACGAGGATTAAGTTATGAAGCGGTTTGCTGTAATAGGATTGGGACGGTTTGGTCAGAAATTAGCCATCGCTCTGGCAATGAGCGGAGCGGAGGTTATCGCTATTGACAGAAACAGAGACGAGATAGAGCTTATTCGAGACCAGGTAAGCCACGCCGTCAGGCTCGACAGTACCGATGAAGAAGCGCTTAAGGCTCAGGGCATCGATAAGGTTGACGTTGCTATCATCGGCATAGGACAGGGGACAGGGCGAGGTTTTGAGGCCTCGGTACTGACGGTCCTTAACCTTCGGCAGATTGGAGTAAAACAAATATACGCAAGAGCGGAAGATTTGATTGCAGGTGAAGTATTCTCCAAAGTAGGCGCAACAGAAGTTATCTATCCTGAAATCGAATCGGCCCAGCGATGGGCTTATAAACTTATCGCTCCGCAAATCGGGGAAAAGATCGACTTCACGCCCGGTTACAGCCTGGCCAGAATAAAGGCACCGGCCAGCTTCGAGGGAAAAACAGTTATGGATTTGCAGCTCCGACAGAAATACAGCGTGAACCTCGTTTTGATTAAGAGGGGCGAACACAGCAAAAGCACAAAGAGCGAGAAAAACAAAATCATAAACGTTCCTATGCCAAATACTATCATCTATGAAGACGACATACTAATGGTCGCCGGCTCAGACATAGACCTTGCAAAACTGCCGCAGGAATAAACATTAGAGGGTAGATTCAAGCTGTCCGCTTCCGCAATCGAAAGCTTTGCGGATTGACAAACTAACATCAGATTTTGCGGTGTTTTCTGAGCATATCGAGGAGGTTCTGCATATCTTCGGGCAAGGGGGCTTCGAATTTTACCATTTTCTCGGTAGCGGGGTGTTTGAATTCGAGCGTGTGAGCGTGCAGGGCAACGCGGTTTATGACAGGCTGCTCCACGGCCGGTTCGGCATCGGCCAACTGCCACGGATAAACCAGCCTGCCTCCGTACATATCATCGCCTACGATGGGGTGCTTTATATGTAAAAGGTGTACGCGTATTTGATGGGTCCGTCCGGTTTTGGGCGTCATCTTCAACAGAGAAAAGCCGCGAAAAGACTCAAGAACCTCATAAAAAGTGATTGATTCTTTTCCACTATCCAGCCTGATTGCGTATTTCTCCCTGTGCCTCGGATGGATGCCCAACGGTGCTTTTATGCGGTCGGCTGTTAACTCAGGCGTGCCGTGAACAATGGCCAGATAATTCTTATTGACCTGACGGCGCTCGAACTGCTTCGCGATTTTCCACTGTGTTCCATCGTCTTTGGCAACAACCATAACGCCGGTCGTGTTCCTGTCAAGCCGATGTACTATGCCCGGTCGAAATTCACCAAGGCCGCTCGATAGCTTGTCCGAATAAAATGAAAGAGCATTTACCAAAGTACCGTGTGTGTTGCCGCGGGCCGGATGAACAAGGATATCAGGCTGCTTATTCAAAATGATTATATTGGAATCCTCATAGATTATATTCAGCGGAATATCTTCTGGTAGAATGTCCTTACTGGGGGGCTCAGGCAGTGTCATGTCGATTTCATCACCCGGGCTTAGCTTAAGACTGGGTTTACCGATTTTGCCATTGACCTTGACGGTGCCGGCCTTGATCGCATCCTGTATGAAACGCCGGCTGAAATTGCTGAAACGTCCATGCAGATACTTATCGAGCCTGCGTTCTTTAATTGAACTGCCCACCTGCAGCTTGAACGGCCCATGTTCGCTATCCGGCCCCGGCGTCATGCCTGTTGAATCACTTGCCGGAAGCATTGGGCTCAGGGACCTTAGAGTTGACCTCTGGCAGAATTATAGGCACCTCAGAGGTCTTATTAGCATCGTCAGGCAGTGTAGCAGGTACTGTTATATCAACCGGTTGCATTTGGATTGTCGGTTGAGTAGCAGTAGATGGATTAGGATTAAAAGGATTTATCTGGACGTTTGGCTGTGTAGCTGCAGCCGGTTCCGGCGCCGGCTTGAAAACCACCTTCTGCCTGTAATCTTCCATCGTCTCAAGGCGGTGCTGTGCCGCCGCTTTAGCTACGGTACCTTCGTAAGCGGCGTTTGCGACGATGCCCTGATATATCTGCTGTGCTTCCTGAAAGTTACTAAGCTCTTCTTCGCAAAGCCCCAGACCAAACTCGGCCGCGGCCTTCAATGATGCATCATCCGAGGCTTTCTCGACCGCTCCTGCATAAGCGACCTTTGCCTCGTTTATCTGGTTTGTTAAATCCTGCTTGCTTATCAATCCGGAACGATAATGCAGTTCCGTCCGCAAAGCTTCGGCCTGTTTGATAAGCGCCAAAGCCGCCATCCGGTTGTTACTTGTGCTTTGGGCAAAGCTCCCAAGACTGTTCGCCGGCTGAAGGAGTAAGGCTGAAAGGTCTTGTCCCTGACTCTGCGCGTTAATTACCTGCATCTTGCTCGCCGATAACTGGTCAAGGAGGTTACTGAATTCAAGATGCCCACGCACCTGAACTATATTCTTATTATAGCTTCTCCAGAATAAAAACGTTGCTCCTGCGACAACCACCGCTGCAACAACCAAAATAGTCGTCATATTTTCCTTCGACCATTGCGGCAGGTTACCCAGCCATTCGGCCAATTCATTAGTTTTTAGTTCATGCCGGTGCTCAGATTTCATTTCATTCCTCTTTTTTTATTCTAAATACATTGTTTGACAATTATAAACTTCCGGAATTATAGCAAAATCTCTTTTACCTTGCAATAGGGCTGTTTATCGGTTAAATTTTTGCCGATAGTTAGTCGAAAGGATATAGATGTTCGAAATAAAGATAAAGAGCAAAAAGCGAATCTTTTTATTTTTCACTTTTTACTTTTCACTGGTTTTTGCAGCCGTGGCCTTGCAAAGCACGACTCAGGCCAGCCAATCAAAGGCTTTAGAAGGAATCTGGGACCCGGCGAAATATATCGGCCCTGAAGAGATTAAGCCGGGCATGAAGGCTTACTGCCTGACGGAGTACGGAGTTGCCGGTATCGAAAAGTTCGACCTGGAAGTTGTGGATGTTGTGCGCGACTTCGAACCCGGTTTGGATGTGATTTTGGTCAACAGTACCGATGAGCGTTTTATACACACCGGTCCTGTCGCCGGATGCAGCGGCTCACCGGTCTATATTAACGGAAGATTGGCCGGGGCGCTGGCTTACGCCTGGACTTATGCCAAGGACCCGCTCTACGGCGTAACACCAATCTCGGAAATGCTCAAAGTAGGTCTCGGAGGGCAAACCGCCGGCTCCAGGCAAAGCACCGGACAGGGATGGTCGGTATTCGATTTTTCCAAACCTATTGATTTAGCCGAAGTTGACAGGCAGTTTAGAAATGAGCTGAAAAAAAGAAGCAGCAATCTGAGCGGCGCCAGCCCGCTGCCTTGCCCTCTGATTTCATCCGGCCTGACAAGCGGAGTTCGTGAACAACTGGATGAGATGTTCAAACCTCTGGGGCTTATGGTTGTCGCAGGCGGCGGAGGTGGAAGCAATCCAGACGGCTCAGCAGAAAAAGGGACATTAGTCCCGGGATCCTGCCTTACCATACCGCTGGTAAGTGGCGATATCAATCTGGCCGTTTCCGGAACGGTTACCGAAGTCAGGGGTAACAAAGTTTACGGCTTCGGGCACAGCTATCTCGGTTACGGTCCCGTGGATTTACCAATGGCTACGGGAAAAGTACATACAATAGTGTCAAATATGTATCGTTCCTTTAAATTGACCAGCGTGCTGGAAGACGTCGGGGCTTTGAAAATGGACGAGTCAATGGCCGTCCTGGGGCAAATTGGCGCAAAAGCAAAAACGATACCATTGACGATACGAATAGACCGCTACAATGACACCGAGAAACGTCTGTACAACTGCCGGGTTGCTGATAATAAGATGCTTACTCCAATGCTGCTTCAGGCCGTACTGGCCGGGGCTGCTTTTCAACTCGGAGATTTTCCTCCGGACCACATGGTGGAATATAAAGTTAATATAGGTTTAGAGGACGACAAATCGATTAAATTTGAAAATGTCTCAACAGTACGCGGAGTCAATGACTTGATAATCGAAAGCGCAGGCTCGGTTGCAATGCTTATGAGCAACCCCTATGAGGAAATTGATATACAATCAGTCGATTACGATATCCGCATAGTCCCCAGGAATATAATCTCACATATATGGTCTCTGGATTTATCTGATTCTAAGTTCAAGGCAGGTGAAAGCATCGACATGGAAGTTATCGTCGAATCTGTCCTGGCTGGAAAGAAAAAATACAAGTGCAGCCTGGAAATATCTGAAGATTTGGCGCCCGGTAAATATGACCTTACGGTTTGCGGGGCATCGGATTATGAGCGATTTCTCGTGAAATCCACACCTTATAAATTTATGGCTCAAAATGCGTCCGCTTTGATTGAGGCGCTAAATTATTCTTTAAGTGTCGATAGAGACAAACTGTATTTTATTTTGTCTCTGCCGCCAGGGGGTATTGCCCTCGAGCAGGCTGAGCTTCCAGACCTGCCCGCAACCAGGGCTCTGGTCCTGCAAAACGCGAAAAGGACGCTGCAAGTCCGGCCGTTTCATCATTGGATTGAGAAAAACTTAACAACCGGTACCGTGGTTATCGACAAAAAAACCGTGAAGATAACGGTGGAAAAATAGAATTAAAACTGACAATGTAAAATGTCATCTTTGAATATTGTCTTAATTTTCAACTTAGTTAATTTGAGGTGTTGCTATGAGAAACAAATTCGGCGTTAGTTACATATTAATCTTTACAGCTTTGCTCTGTTTGGTTCCGGACTCGGCTTGTTTGGCGGTAAGCAGTAAGATTGTACGTCATCAAAGCAGTGCGGATTTATTGAAGGGCAAGGCCGAAAAGCTCGTGATTGGCTCGCGGGGGACCATTCAGCTCGGGCGGGCTGCCGAAACGCCGATCGAGGATTTCGAGGACTTCGAAGACGTTTGGTCGATAAACTGTATTGTTGTCAGCGGCGGAACCGTCTATTTCGGCACAAGCCCCAACGGCGGAATTTATAAATACAGCCTTAAAACACTTTCAAAAATTTACCCGCTGGATGAAGACGATGAAGACAATGATGATTCCGAGAACGAATCAAGCAGCGAAGATGATTCCGACGGCGAAAAAGTCGAAGAAGAGGAACATCTGTCGAATGAGCATATTTTCGCTTTGGCAACCGACGTATCCGGCAGACTTTTAGCCGGTATGAGCGGCAAAAACTGCAGACTGTGCCGGTTCGAAGGTGAAAAAGTAGAAACTATTTATGAGCCGAACGACGCCAAATATATCTTCGCAATAGCTACCGACGACAGCGGGAATATTTTTCTGGGGACCGGGCCCGAAGGTAAAATTTACAAGCTCGATTCCCGAGGCAAAAATGCTCAGCTTATTTACGATAGTCTCGACAAAAATATTCTTTCACTCGCAATCGGAAAAGAAGGCGATATCTATGCCGGAAGTGACGGCAGAGGGCTTGTCTATAAGATAGATTCGTCCAGCAAGGAAGCAAAAGTTTTATACGACAGCGAGCTGCCTGAAATAACAGCACTTTTGCTTACAGGTGACTCCGCAGAAAGCGGGCTTTATGCGGCGGCAACTTCAGCCAAGATTGTTCAGACCCAAACACAATTTGCAGCCCAGATGCCTTCCACCGGCCGACCTGACGCCAACACGGCAAAAAGCAAAAGCGCCAGCTCCAGCGAGGGCGGAAAAAAACTTAAAATCGCAAATACAAAAAAGCCCGGCAATGGTAAATCTGGACAGGATTCCCCGCCGGTCAGAAAAGGAACAAAACCTGGCGAGGCCAGCCACATATACAAAGTAACCAAAGACGGTTTCGTAAATGATATATTCAGTGAAAAAGTGGTTTTCTTCTGCCTGGCCCGGGAAAATGGAAAGCTGCTTGTCGGAAGTGGAAACGACGCACAGCTTTTCAGTATTGACCCGGCCATGGAACAGGAAGCGGTTATCTATGAGGACGAGAACGCAACACAGGTAACAGCAATAGCCGCCTCAGGTGAGGATGTGTATCTCGGAACATCAAATCCCGCCAAGTTAATAAGTTTGAGAACAGGTTTCGCTTCAGAAGGAACTTATACCTCCGACCTCATCGATGCGGGCCAACCGGCAAAGTGGGGCAAACTCCAGCTCGAAGCGGATATTCCACGGGGCTGCACTGTGAAGATGGCCTGCCGAAGCGGAAATGTCAATGATGTTAACGATCCGACTTTTTCTCAGTGGTCAGAGCTTATAGAAGTTGACGAGCCAACACAACTTGACTGTCCGTTAGGACGATTCTGTCAGTATAAACTCGTTTTGCAAAGTCTGGACGGCGATAACAGCCCAATTATAAGGGAGGTTGCCGTCGCCAGCACCGTGCCGAATCTGGCGCCAAAAGTTGAGTCTGTAACTGTCGATCGAATTGCAGCGGCAGGTAAGACGGGAAGTTTCAAAATCAGTTACAGAACTGAAGACGACAACAGCGACAAGATGATTTACACAATAGAAATGCGAAAGCTCGACAGAACAAACTGGATTGAATTGGAAGAAAAGCTCGATAAAGCCAGCTACGAGTGGGATGGAAAAACCGTAGAAGACGGTCGATATGAAATCAGAGTAACCGCAAGCGACGAAAGAAGCAATACTACTGCAACAAAATTGACCGGCAGCAGGATAAGCGACCCGGTCGTAGTTGATAACACCGGACCGGTCGTTAAGAATATAACCTCATCCGCACTGAAAAACAACGGAAGCTATCGGATTTTCGAGATTAAGGTCCAGGATGAACTAAGCGCCATTGGCCAGCTCGAATATACCATCGACAGCAATGACGATTGGATAGGCACCGTGCCGAACGATTTGGTTTATGATACTTTGGACGAGAATTTCACCATAAAAATAGATACCGAAGAAGATTTACCAAAAGGTGACCACATACTGACAATCAAAGTCAGCGATTCCGTCGGTAATATGACATATAAGACTGTCGATGTTAAAATTGAATAGTAATTCCTGTTTTGTGTCTTGTCTGCGTCACTAACTACAGGGAGCCGATAGCTTGTGGCGTCACTTCCTGTGGCCGTGAATATCGAATGCCGCAGCCACAGGCATAAAACAGCGATAATCTAAATCCGGCAGCTATATAGAGAATTAATTATTTGCTTCTATTTTTTGACTGTCTTAAATAAGTACTTAAATGAAAGTGTTCCTACAATTAAAAATCCCCATCATTTCAAGCAACATTGACTATGTTAAACCATAAAGTTGCCTTTTAATATTCTCCTCCATAAGATTTTTATTTCCTTTTGTCATATAATAATCTTGTTTTTATATATGGATTTCATTCCAATATCTTTTGAATACCCCCCATTATGTGTATAGCATCATAAGTGCATCGCACAGACAAAAAGAGTATGAATTTATTATCTGCCTTTTGGGTATGCTTCAAGGTTTGCCCGGTACACCTGAGGACTGGCCTTGTCTATATCGGGCCATTCTTCGAACCATTGTTTCTGGATGAGCTTCAAACGCACAGAACATGTTTTGGTACTACCCATTGTCAGTAGCGACGTCCGCCACCGCCGCGACCGCCACGGTCATAACCATCTTGTCTGTCTCTGTCGCCGCGGCCACCACGGTCATAACCATCTCTTCTGTCTCTGTCGCCACGGCCGCCTCGGTCAAAACTATCCTGCCTGTCTCTGTCACTGCGATAGCTTGTTTTCTTCTTACCTTCTTCAACTTTAATGGCCTGTCCTTTTAAATCTTTGCCATTCAGTCCGCTGATTGCTTTTTGGCCTTCTTCCGAAACCGACATTTCCACAAATCCAAATCCATTTGATTTACCCGAAGCCCTGTCTTTTAAGATTTTGACGGACATAACCTGGCCAAAAGCCTCAAAAGCCTGACGCAATTCGTCTTCAGTTGTCTCAAGTGATAAATTTCCCACATAGATATTCATTTCGATTTCCTTCAATAAACTTTACGTTCTTTCCCTTATGAAGCTCCCATTTGCACTGGCGAACTTTTCTTCAATTAAAATATCAGCTATCGCTGATAAATACAACCTAAATAAAATTGGGGCCGCGAGAAGTTAATGCCGCTTTGGCATTCAGTGGATTATGGTTTGGATTATCACTGTTGAAATTAGCTTCAGTATGATGAATAAGGCTCTGTTAGCTTTAACCCAAAGGATCGATTAATTTTCAAGTTCCGCTCTTTTTTGTGAAATCTGAAAATTTGCTTATTTACAATTTAGTCGGGCGGCAAAGACTTTCTTCAGGATTTGCTGTGAGGCCGCAGAAACCGCATTTGTATCTCGGGTTCTTAACAATTTCCTTATAAGCCTCTTCATTTTTTACATGATAGCTATCTGAGACGTAATGACAAAGGTGCCTGGTATGTTCAGCACTTTTACATTCTTTATGCGACTTGTTGTGTACGAGTGCTATTGCTACCATAACCACAGCCACTCCTATCATAGCACCATTTCGGGCAAATATGTAAGGCTCTAACCTCCAACGAGAAAGTAAGCTGGAGAGCTGGCTTAAGTCATCTAAATACACCGGTTCAAAATGTTCTACGTAAGCGTTGCCAACATACAAACCTATTAACCAGCCAATAGCATAGCCTATGTGTATTCCACAAACGTATTCAACAACCACCTCTATAAAAATGAAGAGCTTATCTAACAATCTCTCTTTCGAAGTCTTAATCCGGAATGAATGTAAGAAGCTGCTAATGTCGAATTGTTTAATATAGCTTTCCTTAATCCCTGCTCCCAATATCTCCGATGATTTAGGATTTCATTATACAATCAGCCTTTTATCTGTGGTTTCTATTGTATTTCTATCCTATTATACGACCGGTAATAAGTGTGAGTTCAGAGAGAACAGAAAGAAATAAAAAAGTACCTGCTTTTTAAAGAAGATAATCAACAATTTTAGGATAACAACTGTTAAAATAAAATTTTTAATAAATTTATTTTTATTATTGACGATTTGGTCAGTTATGACTATATGGTCATTTTTAAATGCTTAGTCTAAAAAAGCCGGCAAAAACAGGGGGCAGAAAAGAATCGCAATGACCCCCAAAAAGCTTAAAGAGGCGGCTTTGAATATAGTATTCGGCTGGAATTTATAAAACCCCTTCCAGCAGTGGTGATGTTAGAAAAAAGTGCTTAAAGGAACTAGGCTAATGAGCAGGAAAACAAACAGGAAAAAACAGAAGCTGTCAAAGGATGCCGGCAAAAGTAGATACACAAGGATGCAAAAAATTGAAAAGAGTAAAATTAAGGATCCGCCGAATGATGGATAATAATAGTGACAACGCCGGCTTAACCGCGGCCGAAATAAGGAAATTCAAAACTTTACTGCTAACAAAGCGAAATGAGATATTGGGTAACGTGCTCTCCATGGAAGACGATACTCTACAAAGGCAAAGGAGCGTCTTATCAAATACACCTATTCACCTGCCTGATGCAGAATCAAACAACTACGAAATAGAACATACATTGGGGCTTATGGACTGCGAAAGGAAGCTTATGAGGGAGATCGATGAGGCCTTGGATCGGATGGAGAATGGAACATATGGAATTTGCGAGGGTAGCAGCAAATCAATCCCCAGAGCCCGGCTGGAAGCAATACCATGGGCTAAATACTGTGTTGAGTATGCCAGTATGTTAGAGAAGGGCTTAGTCAAAAAAGATTTCTCATCACTCGATACAAGCTACGATTATGGGGATGATGATCAGGATGATGATTCAAGAAGTACATTTCGGAGAGCCGTGGGATGAAAAAGATTGATAAGGGTTTTATTCTTCCGAGCGCTGCTTTTACCGTCAAACGCAGCCAAATCAAATATTATGTGCTTTCCGATAAACCACCGGAAATTGGTGATATGGTCTATGGCCGGATATGCCTGATGGGCCAACACTCATCTCTGGAAAACGCTTCGGGGCGGATACACATGATACATGATGACACAAAGGCAATCTTCGTATTTGGAAATAGATATGCTCCAGATTATTACGAGGGACTGATACCGAAAACAATGACAGAGGAGGTTGATTTAATTGCTCGCTCTGGAATGATTGGTACTGCCATAACCAAGAATTCTTTGATTAAAGACCCGACGCGAGTAAAAATTATAGGATATGTTTGTGACAAATCAGGCACAATCTTAAATACGCGAAACTTTCCCCTGATAAAAGCCAAAACAAATGTAAAAAAACAACCGCGGGCAAAAATGATTTTGGTTTGCGGCACTTCAATGAACTCCGGCAAAAGCATGGCGGCGGCGGCGTGCTGCTGGGCGTTAACTTCAATGGGGTATAATGTCAGGGCTTCGAAGGTCACTGGAACAGCCAGCCTCAAAGATATTCTTCATATGAACGATGCAGGTGCAAGCCCCTATGCAGATTTTACGTATCTTGGTTATCCGTCAACATATATGTTACCGCAAGATGAACTCCTCAGTATTTTCAACCAGCTTGACCTGAAATATGCGAATAACCCTAAAAACTTCTGGGTTGTGGAGTTCGCTGATGGAATAATTCAGCGAGAAACACGTATGCTGCTGGAATCTGATGAAGTAAGGTCAAGGATTCATAAACTGCTCTTTTGTGCCAGCGACGCTTTTGGAGCAATTGGGGGATTAAACATTCTGAAAAATCTTGGACTAATTCCTGACGCTCTGTCGGGTGTTTGCTCAAGTTCACCCCTGCATATTAGAGAACTTACAGAATTTACTAATATCCCTGTGTTCAATAGTGCCAAGCCGGATAGAAATAGCCTCGGTACAATTCTTCGTGAATCCATGCAAATTCAGCAGGAGAAAATAAAATTATTGTCTATAGTTTCCTGAAATGGTTTTAACGGATTATTTGAGAGGTATAAGTTTTTCTGTTAGGTGATTTTCAGCGTTTTTCTGCTTATAGTTTCAGCTATTTTGATCCCATCGACGGCCGTAGAGATTATTCCGCCGGCGTAGCCTGCGCCTTCACCGGCGGGGTATAGCCCTTTAATAGCGGGGCTCTGTAAAGTCTCATCCCTGACAATTCTTATTGGTGAAGAGCTTCTCGATTCTACTGCGGTCATGACCGCATCGTTCCTCGCGAAACCTTTGAGTTTTTTGTCCATCTGCGGGATCGCCATACGGAGAATTTCAACAACAAATCCGGGCAGGCATTCTGTAAGGTCACATAGTGTGATTCCAGGAGTATATGACGGGCAAACCTTTCCCAGTGAATTTGAAGGTCGGCCGGAGAGGAAATCACCAACAAGCTGGACAGGCGCAAAGTAGTTATTACCTCCGGTCCCAAAGGCTTTTCGCTCCCATCTCCGTTGGAACTCAATACCGGCCAGAGGGC
Organism: Sedimentisphaerales bacterium; assembly: GCA_032250555.1. GTDB lineage: Bacteria > Planctomycetota > Phycisphaerae > Sedimentisphaerales > Anaerobacaceae > NIOZ-UU13. The sequence goes on along the minus strand of JAVVFI010000024.1, from coordinate 5,951 downwards.
TTGTGCTTCCAAAATCCCGTGGGGTGACACCTACTAACAGGGCGCTATTTGCATTAGGTTTATTCCGAGAATGACGGCTCATGCCGTTGGTTACTATGCCTCCACATTCGGATGAAGAAGCGATCACCTCCCCGCCGGGGCACATGCAGAAAGTATATGCTGAGCGGCCATTCTCGCAATGGTGGACCAGCTTGTATTCAGCCGGGCCAAGAAGACGGTGCGATGCAAATCTGCCGTACTGGGCCTTGTCTATCAGGCTTTGGGGATGCTCAATACGAACGCCTATTGAAAACGGCTTTGCTACCATAGGTATGTCCAGTTGATGCAGCATCTCGAATGTGTCCCTTGCACTGTGTCCCAGGGCAAGCACTATGGTGTCTGTTTCGATAGTGTCAGAATCGTTAACAATTGCACCGGCAGCCTTGCCGTCTCTTATGTTAATGCCTGTCAGTTTTGTCTCAAAGCAAACCTGTCCACCTAAAGAGATAATTGTATTGCGAAGTTTCTTTACAATCTTAACGAGATTGTCTGTCCCGATATGAGGCCTGACCTGATAAAGTATTTCTTCCGATGCTCCGGCCCTTACAAATTCTTCAAGAACTTTTCTTGAATGGTTATATTTGTCCTTTATCCGGGTAGTAAGTTTACCATCGGAAAAAGTGCCCGCTCCGCCTTCACCAAACTGCACATTTGATTCCGGATCAAGCTGTCCCGTCCGCCAAAAGCTTTGGACATCCTTTACTCTTGAGCCGACTTCTTTTCCTCTTTCTATCAGTACAGGCTTAAAGCCCAGTTGAGCAAGGATCAAGGCGGCAAAGAGGCCGCAAGGACCGCTTCCAACGACAACAGGGCTCGGCCCGTGTATTTTGCCGACCGTTGGCATCTGGTAATTCATACAAGGCCCGGCGGAAATGTGATTGTCCTGCGAAAATCTGGAAAGCAGTTCAGATTCGTTTGTTAGTTCCGCGTCTATTGTATAAACAGCCACAATACGGCTTTTACGCCTTGCGTCTATGGACTTGCGGATTATTGTAAAGTTGAGAAGTTGGCGCTCTGGAATACCCAAACGTTCCAAAATGCTTCTGGCCAGAGCTTCTTCCTTGTGGTCGAAGGGTAACGTTATGTCTATGATTCTAATCATAAATCTAATTTTTTCAGCGAACTAAATTTTTTAATATAGCTAAATGCATAATCTCCACTCGAATCAAAGCGGTGGCGGTTCTGAGAAGAGCGTGGAAACATGTTCTTTTGATCAGACATTTCTCTCTTCTTTTTGGCTTCTCAAGTCAAGCAGGTACTGTGCCTCCTCGCGGGACAGCGGAGCAAGTTTATCTCCGCCATGCAGGATAATCTCACAGGCTAACTCGAAAAATGAGGCATTTTGAATCGCATGAGCAAAACTGTCGGCTGCGGTCACCTGTCCATGATTGACGATTGTCACCATATCGTGTGTGCGCATGGCATCTGTAACAGCATCGGCCAGTTCCTCAGAACCAGGTTGTTTATAGGAAACTCGTGCCACTGGTCCGATGTAGAACGGCACCTCTGGAATTACGAAATAGTTGACATTCTCTGCATCCCGAGACGCCAGCGCGGTTCCACAAGGCGTCTGAAAATGCAGAACCACATTAACATCAGGCCGGCAACGCAGGATACCGGCGTGAAATCCCATTTCGACACTCGGCTGTTTTTCATCCATGGGGCTTACATCAGAAATACGGCATACGCAAACACCGTCTGTTGTCAGATTTCCCATCCAACTGCGCGACGCCGTGATTAGCATTCGGTTCGAATCCAGTCGCAGGGACATATTGCCGCTGCTGCAGCGAACGAGCCCGCGGCGTGCCGTTTCATGGCATGCTTCAATGAATTCACTTACAATGTGCTCTGGGGTATTTGTCATTTTGTCGCTCCAAACCGGACAACTTATATAGAGGTCCCAACAGCTTCAAGCCGCTGTGACAGAATTGCTATCAGCCCCTCCCGGACGAATCCCTCGGCTCCGGCCAACTGCGCTGGATTCGCTCAAGGTCTCGGATGCCGTCCTCGGTCTGAGGCGTTCGCTGGCCCTGTGACATACTCGTAAGATCCCGGAAGATTCTCAGTGTCTCATTGCTCCACTTCCATGTTTCCGCATGGCCGTCTCCAAAACCGAAACTGCTCCGGCTGCCGTGCCAGACCACCAAAGGATCCGACCACACCATTGTCCCGATCCCTCCCGGATTTATGACCCAGGCGTTGATATTGTAACCCCTCGGATCATTCTCTTCGAGAAACACATACTTCCTGGCAGGATCTTTCAACTGGGTCAAATGAGATACATCCGTCCAGTTGGCGGTACCGCCCTTGTTCATCGCCCATTTACCGTTCAGACTGTCCGGCATGGAATAGGTACGAAAGTTCCTGCCGAAGCTCTTGTCGCTGGGGCAGTGATAGCAGTCAACGCTTCTTGTATATGGATACAGAACCCCCTTTTTAATTCCCTCCTGCTTCTCTTCGACCGTGGCATTGAAATAATCACTCACCGCAGAACTGCCGCCGACCTGCCAAGGCGCCCAGGCCCAGTCCCACGGGTCACCCCAACTGCCGCCGTTATAGTTCCACGAGCCGCAAAGCTTGTCATCGTTATCCATCGCGTAGGTGTACCAGGCCGTAGTCAGCGTCCTCAGATTCGCCTGGCACTTAATGGTCTTGCCCGCCTCTTTCGCCCGCATCAACGCCGGCATAAGAACACCCATCAATAACGCAATGATGGCAATCACTACCAACAGCTCTATTAAAGTAAACGCGCCTCGCCTGTCCATAAAGATACTTGTTTCATATCTCTTAATCATTTTTCACTCGGCCTGATAATGCTTCTCTCGCTGCTGGTCATATATCCCATGCAATGTATTTCTTTCACGAGTTCTGCAAAAAAACGCTCTCAATCCTGCTTTAGGACGAGAGCGTTTTTTAAAAGCTATAATTGTTGCCGGCCATTCTCTAACATAATCTTCCAGTCGGCCAACACATTGGTCAGTAGCCGACCCTGCCCCATACGGCTTTCTGAAACTCCTCAAGTTCCTGCAAGCCCTCTGGAGTTCTTGGCATAAAGCCGCCGCCGCCATACCAATCCTGGGTTTCCTTGGCGCGTTTAATAGTCTCGGCCGCTTTCCATTTAAGATGAGTGGAGTGGCCGTCCGCCCAGGATACGGTCGTGCCGTCACCGTGACGCGAAGGCGGATCATCCCACCAGGGACCCCGCTGGGCGTAGTGCGTGGCAAAACTATCCGGCGTCATCGCGCCTTCATCGATGAAAACCATTCTGTCTGCCGCTGATGGGCTGCTTATCTCGCTCCTTCGCTTAATCCATAGTACCGTTTTACCTACCCTCTTGCCCACGTCGTCTGGATGTCTGCCGGGACCTGTCCAAGTTCCATCACGATGCAAGCCATTCATAGCGTCAACGGCAGCATAAGTAACGAATTCACCCGGCCTTCCCGTTGGACATTTGTAGGCACCGTAATCCTTGCACACCGGCCATAAAGCACCTTCCCGAATGCCCAGTCTCTTCTGTTCATCTGTCAATCCGCTATCGCGCACATTGCTGTTATTCCAGTTATTCCCCCAGCCTCTGCCTACCCAGGCCCTCTCCACAATGCCGGATGCGGAGCCGTTGCTGGTGTTCGAACCGCTGGCCATATAGTGGAAACCACCGGCCCCGTTGACGATTTTGTCGTCATTCTCGTCCGCATACATTACCCAGGCAAGCGTCAGGCTCTTTAGATTATGCTCACAAACTATCCGTCTGCCTTGCTCACGCGCCCGATTCAGCGCCGGCATCAGGATAGCCATCAAAACCGCGATAATGGCGATTACCACCAACAATTCAATTAAAGTAAATCCCTTATTCTTGTTCATATTACCACCTCTTTGTTGTTTTCTCTTTATTTGTTCTTTTTCACAACATTATTTTATGAATTTAATAAAAATAATAATTCCTTACTCATTATAGCAAGATTCCATTTTTTTTTCAATTATCTTTGAATCTTCCCATCCAGCCCGTGCCGTAATTACTCCAGTCGCCTGCGGTAACGCCCCCGGCCGGGGTCCATGGATTTATCTTGTTGAAGTCACGAGACCATTTTAACGTCCACAACCGTTTGAGCCCGACTTTTTCTACGTGATAGTCCATAAATACGGTATTTATCGCTCCATTGTGGCGGTTCAGACAGAAGCGATTCATCGCATTATCATCTCCGCGATATTGATAGTCGTCATATTCCGGAGGGGTGTCGTCGTCATCCGGCCAGCCGCACCAGAAATAGCAGTCAAGAAACATCGGTATCTCATTACCGTTCTTGACGTTTATTGTTCTCCAGAATCTTCCGGGTGCTTTTCCATAAACGTTATCGCCCACCGGCACATATATAAAACCATTTACGCCATAGCTGCCGTAATAACCTATCGTTCGCCCGCCGCCGGCGTCCCAGCCGGGGATCTTTCCCCAAGAGTTAAGTTTATTGCCCCACCAATCGACACCCTCTATCATGTCCGGGTTGGCTATTTTTATAGCTACTGGACAGCAGCGTATATCTTCGGTGGTAATATAGTATTCACGCATTGAATCCATCCAGCGACCGTAACCGGTACTGCCACTTTTACGCTCGGGAAAATTGCCGTTGTTGTCGTCCGTGTACATCGCAAATATGGTGCCCCATTGTTTGAGATTGGCCTGACAAACTACCCCCCTTGCCTGCTTCCTCACCCGCTGAAGTGATGGCATCAATATCGCCATCAGAACAGCGATAATGGCAATGACAACCAGAAGTTCTATCAGGGTAAAGCCTTTTGCTCTTCTCATTTTCTCCTTTTCCTCCGAAGAAACTTTTTTTTCAAAGAATCAATCAGCACCGAAGCCGCAAATGCGATTACACTTTACTGTTTGTTTGTCCTAACGTTGTCCCGCTTTACCCCACATAGCAACAGCGGCCCAGCGAAGGTCCTCATTGCCGGCCTGCGTGGGAGAAAAGGCCGTCGGAGGTACCTGCTTGCCGAATGCGATAGTACGCGGGTCTGTCCATTTGTGATATTCGCTGTGTCCGTCTGCAAAAGAAAAAGTCGAGCCGTCACCATGTCTGATTGGCGGCGGGTCCCACCACTGCTCCTGCTGAACATAAACCGTCCAGCCGCCGAGAGCGGATGTTATTGTCCCGCCGTCGTCAAGAAAGACTATTCTGTAAGCCGGATTGGGAATGTTCAATCTTTTTTTAATCATCTCTGCGCCCATACTGGGCCAGTCCTTGCAGTTCATCGAATCAGAAACAGAGTACGTCCGAAAGATGTCTTCCTGCCCGCCCTCGCGAACGATCTTTCCGACAGTCGGGCATTTGTAAATATGAAGGGTTTTAGTGTATGGCCACATGGCTCCTTCATAAATAGCATTTTTCTTCTGTTCCGAAGTCATGCCGGAACGCCAGTCAGCCAGCACCCATGGAGTCTCATTCTGATGTATGCTGTATTCCCCCGTATCGCCGTTGATGAGATTATCGTCATTCTCATCGGCATACATAATCCAGGCAAGAGTCAACTGTTTGAGATTGCTAAGGCAGGTAGAACGTTTGCCCTGTTCACGGGCCCGATTTAAAGCTGGCATCAAAATAGCCATCAATACAGCAATGATAGCGATCACGACCAGAAGTTCTATGAGTGTGAATCCTGTTTTTCTGCGCATAAAAACACCTTCCCTATTCTACGCCTAAAATTATTTTCAACAAACACTCATTCAGCAAATAAAACTGACCGAAAAGGCCGGTCTTTTATCATGCGATAGTAATTTTTCTAAAAATCTTGAAAACGTCTCATCCACTGAGGCCAATCACTGCCCTGGACCCCACCGGCCGATGTCCACGGACCGTTGATATCAAAATCTTTATGCCATTTCAGCGTCCATAGCTCTTTCAGACCGACCC
>JAVVFI010000249.1:0-8423 GCA_032250555.1 Sedimentisphaerales bacterium | reverse complement strand
GGATTCCGGGTTACCGATGGCCGGCAGGTTGGGCGCGCCGGTGCCGGAACATCGTGGTATTCCTGCTGTGCATTTTAAGAGGTTGACCTGTACAGCATGTCACTCTGGTCCATGGCCAAAGGAAAAAACCGTTCTAACTAAGACATCCCGGGCGCATCGGCTGGGAACGATTGGTGTTAATAAATCTCCCAAGGCGCTTCCGCATATAAGCTCCACTGTTTTTGCTGAACAGGAAAACGGTAAAATCGCCCCTCATAAGATGGTATGGCCTGCCTTTTGGGGTATTATAAAAGATCAGGATGTTGCACCTATTGATTTCGAGGTTGTCAAACAAACAGTCGGCCAGGTTCTCGCAGATGTAAAGATGTCTGCTTCAGGTGATTGGCCGGCCTTGTCCGACGAACATGTTACCAAGGCTCTGGAATCGCTAAAAGGGACAGTTGAAGGTGAACCTGTTTATGTCTGCGGGGGCAAAGTTTACAGCCTTGATGATTCTGGTAAACTCTGGAGTGAAAAGCATAAGGCTGCTGAGCCATATTTATGGCCCATAGCGCACGATGTCAGGCCGGCGGCGCAGGCGCTCGGTATTCGCTACTGTACAGATTGCCATGCCACGGATGCCCCTTTCTTCTTTGGTGATGTTGCTGTTGACTCTCCTGTTGTTACCGCTCGGGAAGCTAAACAAATGATCGAGTTTCAGAACGTTGACCCATCCTATGCCCGGGCATTTGCTTTTTCATTCGTATTTCGCCCGATGATGAAGATAGTTTGTCTTTGTTCATGTGCGATTATAGCTGTGGTTTTATTATTGTATGGGCTAAAGGCTCTGGGGTGTGTTGTGAAAGTGTTGGCTGGTTCGGATTAATAGTATCGATTGAAAGTATGTGAGAATATGTTTCAAAAGATTTCGATAATCGCTTTTTTAGTAACTTTGGTGTGCATTGTTCTGCATCGTATAGTTGTGCCTTCCAATAAGAGACGTCCGGGTAATTCAACGAAAGACAAGTTGAGTATTATCGGCATGTTGAGGATCCTGGTATATCTGGCGGTACTGTTTTGTTTCATAGTTCTTGCGATAACCGGCTTTTATCCGACTCTTATTCTGGGCAGACACATTACAGGTTATCTGGTAATGGTGCATGCTACTTTCGCACCTGTTTTCGCAGTTTGCCTGGCTGTTTTAGCTGTAATGTGGGCGCAGCGCTGGCGTTTTACCGGCGGCGATTGGCCCTGGTTTGAACGCGTTATCCAGTGGGCAACATTAGCAAATAATCCAGTCGAAAACAATTTTCATAAAAGCTCCGGCCTCGGACGAAAAATATCATTTTGGCTGATTATCTTTTTGGCTTTACCGTTGATCCTTTCGATTGTTCTGAGTATGCTTCCGCTTTTCGGGACTCATTGGCAGGAATTGCTTTTAAGTATCCATGGTTATACCGCCTTGGTGTTTACAATGGCTGCAATTTTGCATACTTATTTTATAGTCCGAACATAAAATGCAGTGATAATTCCCGGTTGAGCTGCAGTTGCATATTTATTGGGTAGCCCTTTTTGTGGTTTAGCACAAAAGGGGTAGCCTGCTTTAGTCGGAAAGGAGAGAAAGCCGATGGGGAAGGTAAAGGTAGCCGTTGTAGGGCTTGGCTTTGGAGCTGAATTCATTCCTATTTATCAAAAGCACCCCGATTCTGAGTGTTATGCTATTTGCCAGCGAAACGAAGACCACCTAAATGAAATAGGCGACCAGTTTGGGATAAAAAGAAGGTTCACCAAATTTGAAGATTTGTTAAGCATCGATGAACTGGATGCTATTCATGTAGTCTCGCCCATAGCCGACCATGCCCGGATGACATTAGCTTCTTTGGACGCGGGCAAACATACCGCCTGTACCGTCCCGATGGCTACTACCACAGCAGATTGCCTTGCAATAGCTAAGTCGCGTAAAAAGTCCGGCAAGGTATATATGATGATGGAGACGGCTGTGTACAGTCGGGAGTTTCTCTATGCGAAAGAGCTTGTGGAATCCGGGAAATTGGGTGATATTCAGTTCCTGCGCGGTTCGCATCAGCAGAATATGGGTTTGCCGGGCTGGCCGGATTACTGGTATGGTTTTCCACCGATGCACTACGCGACCCATGCCATTAGTCCTCTTTTGTGGCTTGCGCAGAAAAAAGCAGAATCTGTAGTCTGTCACGGCTCGGGCCGAATTCAGGAAGATTATATCAAACTCTACGATTCGCCTTTCGCGGTTGAAACAGCTATTATAAAACTTGCCGATTCGGAGCTTGCCTGCGAGGTAACGAGGTCACTGTTTAATACGATTAGACAGTACAGAGAAAGTTTCGATGTGTATGGTACCAAGCTTTCATTCGAATGGGAGCAGGTTGCCGGAGAGGATCCGGTGATTTATTCCAATTACGAAGATGCCGAAAGAGTGAAAGTGCCTGATTATGGACATTTACTGCCGAAAGAAATAGCTCCCTTCACAGGGCGCGGCGTCTATGATGAAGAGCACGAACATACTTCCTTTATTCAGGGCAGCGGACACGGCGGCTCTCATCCTCATCTGACTCATGAGTTTATTCGTGCAATTGTCGAAAACAGAGAATCGGCGGTGGATGCCGAGGTTGCGGCAAACTGGACTATGGCGGGGATATGTGCCCACGAATCAGCAATGAGTAGCGGCGAGAGAATCCAAATCCCGCCAACAGACTAATTTTTTAGTTGTTTCATCTTTTAAGTGAGCATATTATATTCGATAAATATCCGGCTCCGGTGCCGGGTGGGATTTAATTATGTTTTAGTTAGGAGAATAAATTATGAGTAATGGAATGCTGCCAGATTATGTCAGTATGGCCAAGCCGAATCCGCCGGCAAACCGGGCGCCCTGGTACAAGAACACGGCACCGACTTACGCGGGTATCTTCCTGTGGTTCGTATTCTGGAGCCAGGCGCCGAGCGGCGGTGGTTCCGGAGCACCTGGAGGTGTGCTCGGCCAGGGTATTGGAGTGGCGCTTCTGGGTTTGGTTGTAGCGGCGCTTCTTTGTCATTTTTTGTTCTATTTGGTTCCTGGTCTGCTGGGTATGAAAACGGGACTGCCATTGTACGTTGTTGGAACATCGACGTACGGTACGCAGGGTGGTTTTCTTATGCCGGGTTTTATGATGGGTGTTCTTCAATTCGGCTGGCTTGGTGTCAATTCGTATTTCGCCTCGCTTGCTCTTGCGCCGCTGTTCGGGGGTAGTGCCGCCGCGGCAAAGATCATTGCGGTAATATGGGCTATCGTGGCGGCCTTTGTGGGACTCAAAGGTATACAATATGTTGCGAAGGTTGCAACGTTCCTGCCTCTGATCCCGCTGGCGATTTTAGCTATAATGTTAATCAAGACGTTAGGCGGTATAGGCGATTTCAATGTTGATGCACTGGTTACGGCAGGTACTATTTCGGGCGGGGCGACAGGCGGTTTAAGTTTCTTCGGAGTGATGGCTTTGAGTATAACGTTTGTGGTCGGCTTCTTCGCTACGGCGGGAGCTGCTGGTGTCGACTTTGGCATGAACAACAAGGATGAAAAAGATGTACAGATGGGCGGTCTTTTTGGAATCGCTCTGGCAACAATCGTATCGGCGGGGGCTGCTATTGTAATTGCTGCCGGTGCATTTGGTAAGACGGGTACATATGCCATGAATCCGGCTGATGCCGGTTTTATGGGTGACCTGATGGGCTCTGCGGGCGCCGGAAAGACAATGGCATTGTTGCTGGCGGTTGCTGCGTTTCCGCCTGCGTGTTTCTCTTCATTTATCGCAGCTAACAGCTTCAAGACTACCTTGCCTAAGGTCAATCCGTTTATATCAGTGGGAGTCGGTGCTGCGGTGAGTATCATTCTTGCAGTAACAGGTTGGGCAGGCAAAGCGGGCGCCGTTTTTACTGTGATCGGTGCTTCGTTCGGTCCTATTTGTGGTGCGATGATGGTTGACTACTTACTGGCGGGCAAGAAGTGGGCAGGCCCGAGAGCCGGTTGGAATCTTGCCGGCTGGATTTCCTGGGCTGTCGGCTTCGTCGTTGGAATGGCACCGTTGGTTGGAATTGCTAATATACCTGCTGCACCACTGGTGGCCTTTATCGTTGGCGCTGTGCTCTACTTTATTCTGGCAAAGGCCGGACTCGAGCCGAAAGTTATTGAAATGTCTGCTGTTGCCCCGGCCCCGGCTGAAAGCGCACCACAGGAGACGCCGGCAGAGGATAAAGCAGGCGAATAACAGCAGGATTGAGAGCTAAGTCTCAATGATTTTGCTGAGTATTTTGATTAATCTACTAATAACGGCAGGGATTTAGAGTTCCTGAATTCCTGCCGTATTTTTTTACTTAAGAAAAATATTGAAGCTAAATAGAGTATTAACAGCTTCTTAGGTGGGTCTGTGCAGGACGGAAATCCTATTTATAATCTGATTTGAAAAGAAAAAATATACTTTTAGTCGGCTTGACAACGTCATACATATAGGATATTATGCCCGGTTTGGTTTTATATGTATAAACGGCAGTATATCGGCAATTGATAGTTTCGTCGGTTACATAGAATTGTGGATTTTTTTAAGGTAAAGAAAATGATGAAGAAAGAAATTAATTCAATTATGAAAATTTTTGTATTGGTTTTAGTTGTAATGCTTTTGTGTTATGTTCCCGGCTGCAAGAAATCTACTCCTGAGGATGACAACGGAAGTCCAACTCAACAGTCCGTAAGCGAACATCCATCTACAAGCGAACATCCATCTGAGAGTGAGCATCCTTCAACAAGCGAGCATCCTACAACTGAATCAGCTACTACGAAAGAAACAACTGCCGAAACGAGTACTGCTCCAACTGGACTGGTTCCGATTGATATCAAGCTGCCGAAGCCGATGTTTGTAGGCACGCCGCAGAGCACAAACGTACCCAATCTCGAAAAGCCCCTGGGCAAGCCGCGCCCGCCGTTTTTGGCTCCCGCTGGTGTAACAAATGTTGCTCTCGGTAAGCCCGTTGCCAGCAGCGACGAGGAACCTATCATCGGTGATATAGAAATGATAACAGACGGTGACATGGAAGCCGCCGACGGCAGTTACGTTGAGTTAGGCCCATTCGTCCAGAATGTTACGGTTGACCTCGAAGCTATGCATGAAATTTACGCTATTATTGTTTGGCATTATCATAAGCAGGCCCGGGTTTATTTCGATGTTATAGTACAGGTTGCCGATGACCCCGATTTTATTACGAATGTCAGAACGCTGTTCAACAACGATATTGACAACTCTGCGGGTATTGGGGTTGGTAAAGATATGCATTATACCGAAACCAACGAAGGTAAGCTTATCGATGCCAAGGGTGTCAAGGCCCGTTATGTCCGCTGTTTCAGCAACGGCAATACCGGCAATGATTTGAACCACTATATCGAGGTGGCGGTTTTCGGTAAGCCGGTACAGTAATATGGCCAAAAAATGTTGCGTGCTAATTTTGGCCGCGACAATTGTTGCGCTTGCGCTGCGTCTGCCGCGGCTCCATCAACGTCCTATGCACGGCGATGAGGCCGTTCACGCCGACAAGTTCGGTGAACTGCTTGAAGATGGTATTTATACATACGATCCGTATGAATACCATGGCCCGACACTGAACTACCTGGCTTTAATTCCTGCTCGTCTTTCTTCGGCAGAGAAGCTGACCGAGGTCAGTGAGTTCACTTTACGCATTGTTCCTGTTTTTTTCGGGGTGTCTCTGATACTGCTGGTTTTGTTAATCGGCAGGGGGCTGGGATTAAAAGCTGCAGCTTATGCCGCTGTGTTGACAGCTATCTCACCGGCTATGGTTTTTTACAGCCGTTATTACATCCAGGAAATGCTCCTGGTATCTTTCACCTTTGGCGTAATTGTTTTTGGATACCGCTATACACAAAGCAGGGAAATCACCTGGGCGGTTTTGGCGGGGATTTGTATGGGGCTTATGCACGCCACCAAGGAAACGTGCATTATAGCTTATGGCTCAATGTTTTTGGCTGTTTTGGTTGTGCTGTTGATGCAGAGGCCGAAGGTTAATATTTTTAAATGGATTAGACCCTCACATTTTCTTGCATTTTTGGCGGCCGGGGTGGTTGCCTCAACTTTGTTTTACTCATCTTTTTTCAGTAATCCCCGCGGAATTCTGGATTCGGTTCTAACTTATACAACCTACTTCAATCGTGCCGGTCATAACACTCTTCATGTCCATCCATGGTATTACTACATCAAGATGCTGCTGTATTCAAGATTTTTTGATGGTCCAATATGGTCCGAAGCACTTATAGTTCTTTTGGCGATGGTCGGTTTTACAGCCGCGATGATAAAAAAAGGTCTTTCAAGTGCGAATATTCATCTGGTTCGGTTCTTAGGTTTTTACACCCTAATCCTGACAGTGGTGTATTCTGTAATCCCGTATAAAACTCCCTGGTGTATGTTGAGCTTTCTGCATGGAATGATTCTGTTGGCTGGTGTGGGGGCGGTAGTTTTAGTGAAGCTGTTGCCGAATGTTGTACCCCGCCTGATAATTCTTTTAATGATATTTGAGGGTTCTGTTTTCCTGGTTTGGCAGGCCTATCAGAGTAATTATGTGTATTATTCAGACAGCCGCAATCCTTATGTGTATGCTCATCCTACTGACGAGGTCTTCACGATAGTTAAGCGCATCGAAGAAATGGCCCGGGTGCATCCGGACGGCTATAGGATGCATATTCAGGTTATCTGTCCGGGTAAAGACTATTGGCCATTGCCCTGGTATCTAAGGCGATATGAAAGTATTGACTGGTGGGAAAGTGTGGATAACAGCATTGCCGCTGCGCCATTGATAATTTGCTCTCCCGAAGTTGAAGCGGCGCTGACAAATAAGCTCTATGCTTTGACACCTTTTGAAGAGCGTCAAATGTATATGTTTTTGTTTGATAAGCCTTATTATATGTGGCTGCGTCCGAAGGTAAAAATGCTGGGCTTTGTCAGAAAAGACCTTTGGGATGCTCACTCTGTAAGCCCGGATCCCGAGGAGTTAATCAGGGAGTCGTCTAAAAAATGAATCAACCTCAACCCGAGCCCTGTTTTGTCCGGAAAGATTGTCAGTCAATCTCCGATTTGAAGCGTTTTTGCCATGAGGCGATGGCGACGACTTTTGAGATTATTATGGTAGAGGATGATGAGAAGTATGCCCGTCAAGCCGCCGTTGCCGCCTTTAATGAGGTGGACCGGCTCGAAGGTGAGCTTAGCCGATTTCTCGAAAACAGTGACATCGCCCATATTAATAACCTGCCTGCCAATGAACCTTTACGGCTTGGTTTGGAAGCTTTTGAATGTCTGGAGCTTGGCTGCAGGATTTATGCCGAAACCAACGGAGCGTTCGATATAACTATCGGCTCTTTACTGAGTTGCTGGCGTGATGAGGATGGAGACCCTCGCAGGCCTTCACAGGATGAATTGAATCTTGCTCGTGAGCATACCGGTGCACACCTTTTACAACTGGATGAGTCTGAGCATACAGTTCAGCTATCGGTCAGCCCGGTTCAAGTCGATCTCGGAGGCATCGGCAAAGGTTATGCAGTTGACAGGGCTGCTGAGTTATTGCGAGACTGGAGTATTGAAATCGCTCTGGTTTCCGGAGGTTATAGTTCGGTACTGGCTCTTGATGGACCCTCAGAGTCAAAAGGCTGGCCTCTGACATTAAGCAATCCCGGCAACCACAAACAGGTATTCGCCCGTCCGTGTTTGGAAGGCCGGGCCCTTAGCGGCTCGGGACTGCAGAAAGGCTGCCATATCATCGATCCACGAACATTTCAGCCTGTTAAGGGTAAAATTGCTGCCTGGGCCTCGGCCTCTGATGCAGCAACGGCCGATGCTCTTTCAACCGCATTTATGATTATGAGTCCGGATGAAATCAGGAAATATTGCTCGCGTCACCCTGACGTATCTGCAATGATTATTCTGGAAAGTGATGGAAAAGATACTCAAAAAGACAAGATTTTACACTTCGGCCCAAAATTAGAAAGTGACTAAAGTGCTCAATTCTGGAAGAATATCAAGTTCACTTTTCACCATTCCTACACACCGCCTGCTGGCATTCAGAGATGTAGGCCCGAAATACCACATTGTGAACAGCCTGTTTATCATGTAGTTCTGTCAAAGAGCCTTTTTTATCTTCTTTGCCAATGACTTGGGGTCAATGTCTATAAGAGCATCAACAGCAACCTTTATGCAAAGTTGCTTTAGTCCAATGTTGTGTTGCCTCTCGACGAGTCTGCATATATTCTTGCTAAATTCCCAAAATAAAGTGTCCTTTGCGCCTTCGTCTTTTTCGGCAAACGCCTTCTTATACTTGCTGTACTCTTCCATTCTGGTGTTGTGAATCTTGAAACTTGATTTTTTATATTCTTGTTTTGCATGTTC
>JAVVFI010000248.1:0-8432 GCA_032250555.1 Sedimentisphaerales bacterium | reverse complement strand
CGATTTTCTCAAACATATACTTAAAACTAATCCGCTGGCATAAATACTATTTCGATTCCATGGCAAGGAAATATGTAACACAGATGTTGTTCGTAAAACTCCATAACAGACCTATGACAATTGATCAAAAAACCAAATGCTTTTTTTATTTGCCGAGAGACCCAGAAAGGAGACCTAAACACAAGCCTCTGTGATATTATATTTATTCTTATATCCGTGTAAAAATTTGGAACTTTTCTTTTTAGTTGACGTTCCGTATCTACAAAATAATAAAAGGTATATAAGCCGAAAAACCTCTTATGGGTATAATCCGAGTAATAATATGGATTGGAAAAATGAGGTACAAATACATGTGCTTCACCGCTTTTCTTGAGAACCCTGACCATCTCTCGCATTAAATCTTCGAAATTTTGTATATGCTCAAGTACACTTCTGCAATGGATTTCATCAACGCAATTGTCCGGGAGGAAAGATAAACCATTCTCTATGTCGGCCACGATATCCACATGCGGCAAATCTACTTTATCAATAGTAATTCTGCCTTGCTTATTTTTCTGACCGCATCCCAATTCAATAATTAATGGGCCCCCATCACTAATTTTTTGCTCAAGATCAATCTTTATAGCTGACTCCATCTCTAATCACTGCCCAAAATTTATAATATCCAACTGCAATTAACTATAAATTCTGCGTTCGAGAGTATAATAAACATTTTTCCAATTAAATCAAGCCGACATTTGATTAGCTTTGGTAATCAATCCCGCTTTTTATTTCTTTTTTTTGTTAACACTGCTTATCCTGTCAAAAATGTGTTTTGAAATGCTTTAATCTTTTGAAAACATGAGAAGTTCCAGCTATAATAGATTTTTCCAGAAAATAATGGCAGATAGAACCGACATGGCATGTAAGTTAGGATAAGTATATGACATAACGTCGAATAAAACAATGACACTGGTATGTTGTCGCTTTAAAAGATAAATTTTATGAGTAAACACGAAATGGATTTGCTGGATAAACCGTCAGGATATTACCAAAGTAATAGAGAAGACATGTTACAATATGTACTACCGGGCACAAAAACATCCCTGGAGTTCGGCTGTGGTTGTGGTGGATTTTCTGCTCTGGTTAAGGAAAAATACAATGCTGAAACATGGGCGGTTGAAATAAACGAAGAAGCAGCTCATGAAGCAGAAAAAAAATTAGACAAAGTAATTAATAGCGATGCAGATGAGTCGCTTGAAAATATTCCTGAACACTATTTTGATTGTATCATTCTCTTTGATATCTTGGAACACTTACTGAACCCTTCAGCTTTATTAAGTGCTTTGAAAAATAAATTATCAGACAAAGGGATTATAATAGCATCAATTCCAAACATCAGATACTACCGTACGTTTGTTGACTTAGTAATACATGGCAACTGGGACTACAAGGATCATGGCATACTGGACCGAACCCACCTGAGATTCTTCACCTATAAAAGTATTGTTAAAATGCTTAATTTTTTGAACTTTGAGATTTTGGTTCTGGAGGGCATACATCCTACTTCGAGCCGAACCTTCAAAATATTGAATTTGGTTTTACTAAACTCCATCAGTGATATTAGATATAAGCATTTTGCAATGGTTGTTAAACCACAATAATCCCGTCGGTAATATGAAGCTTTCAATTCTTATAGTCAGCTGGAATGTGCGAGAAGACCTCTTCAGGTGCGTGCGGTCTATTGAAAAAAATGAGCCTTCTTGCACTTTTGAAGTAATCATCGTTGATAACGCAAGTACTGATGAAACCGTTGACATGATCAAGAAATGTTTCTCCCAAATAAAGCTAATCACAAACCATGAGAACCGTGGTTTCGCGGTAGCAAACAATCAGGCTATTGAGAAGTCACAAGGTGAATATGTGCTTTTATTAAATCCGGATACAATTGTGCATCCAAAATCGTTGGACATACTGGTCAGGTTTATGGACATTAATAAAGACATTGGCGCTTGTGGGCCAAAACTTCTGAATGCTGATGGTTCAAATCAGGATTCTGTCAGATGTTTTCCCTCTTTTCGTGGGGCCTTGCACAGGCATACAGCATTTAAGTTTCTGGGTATCTTCAAAGGCCAATACAGGAAATGGGTAATGTATGATTACAATCATGACACACAAAAAGATGTGGATCAGGTAATGGGGGCTGCCCTCATGGTAAGAAGATCCGTAATAGAGCAAGTGGGAGTGATGGATGAAAGATTCTTTATGTATTATGAAGAAGTCGACTTGTGTTATAGAATTAAACAGACAGGCTGGCGTATAGTATATATCCCTGAAGCGGTTATTACTCACCTTGGCGGCAGTTCATCGGCACAGATACCTGTGAGCAAACGTATAATGGTGATGACAAGCCTGCTTAAGTTCTTCAGAAAGCATCGGGGCATATTTGCTACTCGCCTTTTTAGCTGTGTCTTCAAACCTGCAGTTATCCTCAGAGACTTGATAGATATTGCTGCCGGAACTATTAAGTATGTATTCTCGATAGTAACCGCAGATAAGAAACGTCGTAAAAAATCAGCAGAAAAAGTAAAGAATTCCATGATATTAATTCGGAGATATTGCAGTAGGTGTCGGCTTTTGAAAATGTAAAATCCTGATGGTTCCTCTACAAATACTAAGTACCTTCAAACCAGGGGGCCCTATAGGTTCCTTTTTCCGCAAGCTCAAGAATATAACCTGCAATTTTCACACAGTTGAAGCGTTCATGGATCCACAGCATTCCTGTATCAGCTATTTTCTTCCGCTCGGCTTCATGATTAAGATACCAATCGGATAATTCGACAAACTCATCAATAGTATCAAAATACTTCAAATGCACACCATCATGAAACAGAAGATCTGTGTCAGGTACCCGTTTGGCAAGCACAAAAGCACCTCCAGCTAAATAATGTGTGAGACGATCAGAATGATACATTCTTACCGAGTTAACTGCATTAACATGAGCTCCGATACGTGCGCCACTAATTGCCTGCAGATAGTCAATACCTCCAATTTGGGGTCTCCCGAAACAGCCATAAAGCATGCAATTATCTCGTTTAACCAGTTGAGTTATGAGTTTTTCCCTTAAATTATCTCTTGTATTCGCCCGATGTTTCGCTGTACCCGTCCACAAAATATCGGTTTGGAATTCTGATGCAACCTCATAACGATGATCGTTATCCGGATCACACATATTGGGCAAAAAGACACAAAGGGGCACTCCGGCATCACGATAATCCTGCAGGAATTCGCCATCATTTGTTGCTGTTAATATGTCTAACTCTTTTGCAGTCTCTATTATCTCTCCACGTAGTTTCGGCCATGGGTCACCGTCATTTCCGATGAAAACAGCATTTGGAGCAACTTTCCGCATACACCTCACGGTATTAGCATCAAGAATCTTAGGAAAACATATATATATAATATCTGGTTTATAAGTTTTTATTTGGTCACATAAAAGCTTATCGATTTGGGACTTGAAAAGCAGTTTAGAAAGGCTTTTGCTCTTAAATGGGCTTGCTTGTGAAAGCTCTGAGCAATAACTAAAAATGCGAACATCGTTTCCCAGACGAACAAAACCTTTAGCTAACTTGGGTATTTGATCCACAAAAGTCTTTATAGGCTTGAGCTTTATATCAGAAATAATCAAAATTCTCTGTGACTTAGTCATATCTTTAATTCTGGAAAATAACTGTTCTCACAAGGTCTGCCAGAGGCTATATATAACGTCTTAATTCAAGATTTCGCAGGACATCTTTTAACAGCCGAGTTAGCAAGCTCGGAACCATTGTCGCCACATATATGATCAGGTTCTCCACTAATCGCAAATTCTTCATTTGTTAACGAGGGATTCAAGTTTGTTCAATTCTTTAATGGCCTCGTTGAAATGGCTTATATTCTCTATTCCAAGCCAATATTCTTCAATTCGATATACACCAATATGGTGTTTGTTCTCTAAAAGCTTATTTGCAAGATCAGGCATTGTAAAAAAAGTATTATCCGGCACGAAGTCAATTACTGATGCATCTAATACATAAATTCCGGCACTCACATTAAATGATGTACTTGGTTTTTCAACAATGCCGCAAAGCTTGGCACCTTCAAGCTCTAAAACTCCAAAAGGCAACTTATGTTCGTACCTCCTATATCCAATAGTTATGCAATATTGGCCCTTCTTATGATAATTAATCATCTTTGAAATATTTAGTTGAGTGAAAATATCGCCATTCATCAAAATGAATTCTTCTTCCTCGCCAAAATAATCCCGCATTAATGACAAAGGCCCTGCTGTACCTAAAGGCTTTTCTTCATCAACATACTTTACAGAAAGGCCGAATTTTGCCCCATCATCGCAAAAGGCCTTTATCAGTTCCCCTTGATAGCCTACAGATATAATAACTTCTGTTATGCCAAACTTTTTGAGATTCTTCATAATAATCTCAAGAATTGGCTTCTCACCAATTGGCAATAAAGGCTTTGGAATTGAAAATGTCAAAGGCCGCAGCCTGGTACCTTTACCGCCCGCTAAAATTACGGCTTTCATCTATAAACCTCACACTCTATATTTGTCAGGGTCGTAAAAACCGGGATTATTCTTAATAAAATTGATTGTTTTTTCAAGACCTTGAGTCAATGAGACCTTAGGTAACCATCCCAATACGCTTCTGGCCTTTGTATTATCCGCACACAATCTTTCCACTTCACTGTGCGATGGACGAATCCTTTCTTTATCTCGCTCGACGACTATATCTCGTCCGACAAGTGATATAATTTTCTTGATTAAATCTTCAATTGAAATCTCTTGTCCGGATCCAATATTAATTTCCATACCAACTGATTTTTCAGATTCTGCTACTTTAATAAAGCCTTCTGCTGTATCGGTAACAAATGTAAAATCTCTTGTAGGAGTTGTATTACCCAACGTGAGTCTGTCTTTCGTTAAAGCCTGAGAAATAATAGAAGGGATAACTGCCCTGTCGGATTGACGCGGACCATATGTATTAAAGGGCCTTATCACAGCAACCGGTAAATCAAATGAGTGATAGAAGCTCAAAGCAATAGCGTCAGCGGCAATTTTACTCGCAGAATATGGAGATTGAGGTTGTTTGGGATGTTCTTCTTTTATTGGAACATATCTTGCCGTACCATAGACTTCGCTTGTGGAGGTTTGGACCAGTTTCTCTATACCGGCATCTCTTGCGGCCATTAATATATTCAACGTCCCAATAGTGTTCGCTTCGATTACTTCCTGCGGATGTATATAGGAGTATGGGATCCCCACTAATGCGGCCAAATTAAAAATGATATCTACACCATCTATTGCCTTAACTATCGTTTCCAATTCTCTAATGTCACCATAAACAATATCCATATTTTTCCTGAGATCTTCAGAAAAATACTTAATAAAACCCTCATCAGATCTTGAAGTATATCGCACAAAAGCTCTGATCTTGGCTCCAAGTTCAAAGAGACGCTCCGTAAGATGAGATCCAATAAATCCACCTGCACCCGTTATCAATACTTTCTTCCTGTCCCATCTAAACATTGTTAATTTCCTTTTTTCCTTATAATTAATATTCAACGAGAATGAGCTGTTTAAGGTATTAGCTTAAACTAATGTTTTTATGATTTGTTTCTTGTACTCCGGATCATCTGGATTAGAAAGATGTTTCATTGTGACATTATGGCCCATGCTCCTTAACTCTAAGGGCGTTTCTTTTCTCAAGAAACATTCATACTCGTCACTAATACTTCCAATGTCAACAGCTTGATATCCTTTCTTGCATAAATCGAAAGCCAAAACAGTTGCAGTCGGGCCTAAAGCAGCTAATATCAGCGCATCAGAATTAACTTCATCAAATGCTGATAATATCTGATCATATTTGTTAAATGCGTTTTTAACCGGACAGAAGATAATACGTGATATGGATTTGGCCCCATCTAAGATATCATTACCCACTCCGAGTCGTTCTTCTTGCCCCTCTAATAATATGACGTCTCTGTTTTTCCATATCTCCTTTAACCTCTTAAAGTATGTGCAGCATATCTGGTAGTATTCGTCTGTTTTGTTGAAATTCAAATAGTACCGATTAAAAAATGCATTATAGTAAACACGTTCCATATTGAGGTAAGAATATGTCATTTCTCGCTTTTTAGACATACATTTTCTCCAGAACTTTCTTGTGTAAGGCACATAACAATCCAACGAGCCAAAACAATCATGTAAACCTATCAGCAAATTCGGCAGGTCCGATGAAAGTACTTCTTTCAGTCTTTCAGCCAGATCTTCAGAGGGATCGTGGTAAGCTATTCTGCTGTAGTTCATACAAGCGAACTCCCCATCCCCAAAACGAGATATAGAACATTTTTCATTTATAATCTTGTCAAGGGTATCTTCTATACTTTTTATCTTCGGTAACTGAACACTGAAACTATTGTTTACAATTTTATCATAAATTTCATAAGGAATATTATCCAGCTTGTATTGCAACTCTTCGAGCTGCTTGTCTTTTTTGCTGGAGTGAAATAGTCTCTTATCGAGCCTGTTTAGTTCTTTTTTTACTTTTTTCAGCATGTTTAAGTAGCCTCATTTTAGCCCATCTTTTGCATTTTAGCAGCATATAAGTAACCAGTTATAGGTTCTTTCTTAGAGCCATGTATGACGTGTACTGCAAAACTGTTTTCGGTGAGAACCTTCACTAATCTATCAGGTTTCTTAAAATGATACTCCATAAGGATAGCATCTATTTTTACGACTAAGTTTTCCTCTTCAAGCCGTTCAAGAATCTCAAACTCTGCACCTTCACAATCACATTTGACAATAATACGATTATTCTTGTTTTCCTCAAATATGGGGGCAAGTATCTGGGCAGCATCCTTTACTGTTACCGTTTCTGTTCGTACATTATGTTTGACAGATACGGTATGAGTTGTGCTCATACAGTCAGATAAATTGATAGAGTAAGGTATATCCAGAGTTGTATCTTTTTTGCCAAGTCCGTATGCAAAAGTCTGTATTTTTTTATTAAGTTCTGGATTAAGGTCAAGGTTTTTCTGTGCTAACGCAAGAGTTGGCTTGAAAGGTTCATAAGCATATACTTTCTTAACGTTTTCCTTAGCTGCAAAAAAAAGTGAAGCTATTGCACGATTCATTCCTATGTCAATTACAACAGAATCCTCTTTACAGCTTAAATTATAGGTCTCTTCTACGAGTATTTCACCAATATGACTACAGGCTTTTGCGTAGTCTGATATATCAAATCTTATCTGCTCTTTTGTGATGGCGACTTCACCTTCGATTGTACAGCCATAATTAAGAAGTTTTTTGCGACGTTCTTTCGATTTTACTAATTTGTTCCTAATCTCCTTCCGCCTTTTTTTACTTAGAACGAAACAGCACAATATGCTTACAAGTATTTTCACTATCAACAAATCCTTTCTGCCATTCTTACCGCATAAATATAACCCGTTCGTGACTTACTCGAACCTGGTTTTACCTGTACCGCAAAACCATGTTCGGTAAGGATATTTATCAACCTGTCAGGCTTTTCAAAATGAAATTCCATTAAAACTATATCTATTTTATCAACTATATTTTCTTCGCATAGTCTTTCAAATATCTCAAATTCTGCACCCTCACAATCACATTTAACGATTATGTGTTTATTTTTATTTTCTTCTAATATAGAAGTTAATTCTTTCGCCGCATCCTTGATGACAACTGTTTCTTTCTTTATATTTTTTTCGCCTTTGCAGACATTGCGAGTAGTACTCATGGCACCAGTCGCCGTAGCCATATAAGGCAACTCTATAGTTGCTTCTTTTTTGCCAAGCCCTAAATTAAAAGCATTTATCTTTTCACTCAGTTGCGGATTAAGTTCCAGATTTCTTTTTGCTGATTCAAATGTAGGCTTAAACGGCTCATATGCATATATCTTTTTTATGTTATCTTTGGTGGCGAAAAATAAAGATGAAGCACCTCGATTCATTCCTATATCAATTAGTATTGATTCTTTACCGATATTCAGGTTGTATTCACTTTTAACAAAAACCTCTTTAATGAGATATAAAGGATGGTCTGCTTTGTCGGAAATATCTATCCTGACACCTTCCGGTGTAATTATAATGCCGGTCTCTATCTTAAATCCATAATCCAATAGTTCTTTACGTCGTATGTTTCTGTATATCAGATTGTATCTCATTTTTTTACGCCACTTTTTTCGAGGCACAAAACAGCAAAGTAAATTAACCAATGCCTTCATTATTTCCCTTCTTGATAAAAATATATTGCTTAGCTTAGTCCCATCTAATTATCCAACGAACTATCAGCTATGATTTCCTGTACTTGTTCTGAATTCATTATCTTCTTTATATTCCTGTTTATTTTTCTTTTTGTCCTGCTGCGAAGATTAAAC
>JAVVFI010000247.1:0-8439 GCA_032250555.1 Sedimentisphaerales bacterium | reverse complement strand
CAGGGGAAGGCTGTTGTGGAGACCGCAAAGCGGTACAGCAGGGTCTATCAAACCGGCGCCCAACGGCTCAGCGAGGGGAATCACGTGTTTGCCATAGAAATGGCCCGCTCCGGGCGGCTGGGGCAGATTCATACTGTTTACGCCGACATTCGCTGGCGCGACGGGTGGCGTCACGACTGGCTGGAAGCGGAACCGGAGCCAGCCAAGGACGAAGTGGACTGGGACATCTGGCTCGGCCCAAGTCCGTGGCGTCCTTACAACAGCAATTATGTGCAAGGAGGGTGGTATCACTTTTATGATTTTGCGACCAATATCGCGATGTGGGGTGCCCACACGGTTGCCCAGGGGCTGGCCGGACTCGATATGACAAAGGTTTCATTCATTGAGTTCGAATATAAGGGCCCGAATGAGACGATGGTGACACGCTTATCCAACGGTGTGAAGCTGGTTCTGTTCAGGGTAAGCGGTTCGGTATGGGAACCATGCAAGTACTGGCATGGCGCCTGCGGTGAGCGGTTCGATGGTACCGAGGGATGGGCCGGAGCGGCCGACGGTTATTCGAAGCCTGATGTCTCCTCGCCTGCATTGCTGCGTGAATACAAGAAGGTGCTTGCCGATTACGAGGGCAGGACACAAAGGAAGATGAACCACGCGCGGGATTTCTTCGACTGTATCCGGTCACGCAGACGCACTGTGGCGAATCCAGAGGTTATGTATCGGTCTATGAACATCTGCCTGGCGGCAGATATATGCGAGCAATTGAAGCGGAATGTGACGTTCGATCTGCGGAAGGCCGAGTTTATCGGTGACGCGGGCGCCAACCGGATGCGGTCCCGAGCGATGCGCGGCCCCTATATGATCTAATCTACCCCCTTTAAATGATTAATGATAAGTGATAAGAGATTATTTTGTTTGATGGCGAACAAGCAGAGAATTGCAATTTTTTTCGAATATAAACAGATGGACTATTTAAAGGGGTTTTACTTTTTGGCGATGAGGGGGGTAGCTTTCTTTTCTGAGAGGCCTAAAGCTGTTAGGAATTTTTTTTCGACGAGCTGTTTGAGTTTTTGTCGTTGCGAGACGGAATCTTTTTTGACTGGGATCTGTCCGCCGGCATAAGTAAGATGTCCTCCGCCGGTGCCCTTTCTGGCAACAATAAATTTAATAACTTTATCCGCCCTGTTTTTCTCCTGTGATGTCCTGATAGAGATAAGCAATTTACCTTCAAAGAATCCGGTACACATTGTCCAGTTTGTGTTGTCTTCCCTGAGGAAAAGATCGGCGACTTCGCCAATCATATCGGGATTATTGACCTTTCCAATGCTGGTGATAATAGATTGTTGATATAGTTTGGCATTTTGCAGTGCTTCGGAAAGCATCTGGAAATATTCTCTGGGGACACTACCACGCTGGATTTGGCTGAGCATTCTCTTATTGGCTAAAGGATACAGCGATTCTATGGCCATTATATCAGCTTTTGTCGCCTCTCTGCCGAGGTCCTGTGTATCAGAGCGTATGGCGTAGAGCATTGCTGTCGCCAGGCGCATATCAGGGAGAAGGCCGGTGAGATGGAGGTATTCGAGGAGAATTGTCGAAGTGGCCCCATATTCCCGACGAACATCATAGAACCGGCATAAGCGGGTCGTTTTTTTGAAGGGATGATGGTCGAAAACGATTTGAGGTATAGTATCTTTCGGCAGGGAATTATTTCCCGTTCCCGGCTGCGTGTCAACTATGGCAATCAGGTCATATTGTTTGAACTTAATCTGACTGCACTGAAGCATATTAAGATTCAGGTAGTTGACCAGCGCCCTGTTTTCACCACGACCTACCGTACCGCCGTGAGCGATAGAACATTTCAGCCCGGCGATGGCTTTGGCGAGCCTGCGAAGTGCCAAAGCAGCACCAATAGAATCAGGATCAGGATTATCCTGCATTACGATTAACATTGAAGACTTATTTTTCAGCAGTTCAGCGAGATGGTGAAATTTCAATAGAGTTTTTTTGTTAACTTCCATAAGTCTTTCCTGAAAAGCGGTTTTCTTACAATCTATTAATTCGATTGTAGCAGAAGACAGCGGCCATTTCCATCTATGAGTTGGAATCCGTAGAATTTATTACCCGCTTAGTCGCTGATGGTAAATCCATACGACAGGAGTCAGATTTGTGAAGGAGAATTCTTATGGTGTCAGAGGTCGGGGATATTATAAATGATAATATCGATGATTTGTTAGAGGGGCTCAGCGCTTTGGTCGGCGTCTTTTGTTTCTGAGGGTTCGTCGTTCGTTGATTCATTTTCTGCGACGGCTGTGACTGTTTCCCGGGGTTTTGAATCGGGCTGCGGATCAACTATTCTCGGGGGAATTAACAGGACATTTTCTCCGACGTCCAGGCCGGCAACTATCTCAACGAAAGTGTCGTTGAAGGCACCGGTTTCGACCTGGCGTTCCTGGGGCCCGCTGTCAGTGGCGATATAACAAACTTTCCTGCCTGAGCGATTTGCAACCACCTGGACGGGCACAATGACAACATCTTCCAATTGGTCAACGAGAATCTCGGCCTTTGCCGACATTCCGGGGCGCAGAAAAGGATGTGAACCCTCAATGCTCACCTTAGTGGTATAAACTTTGACGTCCGGACTTAGATAGCCACGCTGCGAATCAGGCAACGGGGCAACGCTAATCACTTTGCCGTGCAAGGTTTTATCGGGAAAGGCTTCAGCGGTAATGGTCGCGGGCTGGCCAGGGCGCACTTTATCGACCGAAGCTTCGTGAACACGGACTTCAACAATCAGCTCCGCGGTATCAGGAAGCGATATAATTTTCTGGCGCTGATAAACCTTGCCCCCTTCCTGAATTGGTCCGCTATCTCTTGATCTGTATGAGTCACCGCTTGTACCATAGACGACCAGGCCCGGCGCGGGTGCGCGGATTGTACAGGCATCAACCTGTCTTTTCCTTCTTTGAACGTCTTCTCTTGATTCGGCCACCTCTTCATCTGCATTGCTCAGCCTTGCCTGGGCCTGCGCCATTCTCGAGCGGGCACGGGCCTCGGTGCGGCGGAGTTCATGCTGGGCTTCTCTGTAGTCACTGAGCAACTGCAGTGTTTGTTTTGGAAGACTGTAGATTTTGTATAACCTCAGAGATTCCTCGGCACTTTCTTTCTGGATGCGATATCTCTCGACATCAAGCTCAGCACTCTTCAACTCAAGTGTCGAGGCGTAATTCGCATCGTAAAGTTTCTGCGTGCCCGTGAGAACATCCGTGGCCTTTTCGAGCTGTCCCCGGGCAAGAAGAATATCATTTTCAGATTTTTGTTGTGTCTGCAAGGCCTCCCCACCGAGGTTGTTGGCGTCGGCGAATAATTCCACAAGCATCGAGGTCTCAATTGTGACGTTAGGGTCTTTAGCGACTTCGGCGAGTAGTTTCTCCGAGGCGCTCTTGCCGACGAAGCTCTGGAGGTCGAGCAGACCGAATTGAACCGCCAGTTCGGCAGCGGTAATATCGCTTTCGTTCTGGTTTTGCTGAATGTGATAATTCTCCTGTGCCTCTGTAAGCATTGCCTCGTCACTGGCAAGGCCCTTCTCTTCTTCTTTGAGTCTATCTACCAAACTCGAAGAATCCAGCTCGACGAGTATTTTGCCGGCATCTACATCTTCCTGGGTGATGTAAGTACCTTCGGGAACAATTTTGATTATAGTGGCCTCACCATAGACCTCGGACCTGATATCTATCGTCTGGTTGGCTTTGGTGCTGCCGCTCTCGGTGACTGTGATGGTGAGGTCGTCTTTACGCGCTTCGAATGTGCTCGTCCGGCCGGTATCTAACGAGGCGGGCGATCTCATCCACCCTGAGAACAGAACTGCGGCCACTACAATGACTGCGAAAAGAAGGATTAGCCATAACCGCCTGCTTGTGCGTTTGCTGGCACTTCGGTCCCGCCTGCCATTTCCTCTTTCGCTTCGGCTTTTTTCGCTCATTACCATCGCTTTAACTCACTACTTATTCCACATACTCGACCTGGCAGCTTGATACAGCTTAGGATATATGATTGTACCACTTACAGATTGGAATTGCAACAGTTCATTTGGCGATTTTCTTAGTTACGGTGGGCATTTTGCGCAAATTGAGCGGAAGAGGGTTGTGGAGAGGTAGCGGTCGCCCCGGTCTGGGAGGATAACTACGATTGTGCCGGAGGTCATTTTCTCTGCTGTTTTGAGGGCCCCTGCTACAGCGGCACCACTT
Organism: Sedimentisphaerales bacterium; assembly: GCA_032250555.1. Lineage (GTDB taxonomy): Bacteria > Planctomycetota > Phycisphaerae > Sedimentisphaerales > Anaerobacaceae > NIOZ-UU13. The sequence goes on along the minus strand of JAVVFI010000247.1, from coordinate 4,195 downwards.
GACATTCCTACGAAGATTCCTTCTTCGGCGGCGAGGAGACGTGTTGTTTCAAAGGCCTCACCGTCTTCAACTGTAATTTTTTCGTCCATCATATCGGGATCGTATATTTCAGGAACGATGGCTTCTTTCATATTCTTTAGGCCCTGGATTGCGTGGCCAACGGGGGGTTCGACACCAATTACTTTGACTTCTGGCTTTTTTTCCTTTAGGAATTTATACACACCCATCAGGGTTCCTGTGGTTCCCATGCCGGCGACGAAAACATCAAGGTCGCCGCCGGTTTGTGAGAGTATTTCCGGGCCGGTCGTTTCGTAATGGGCGAGAATATTATTTTTGTTCACAAATTGATTGGGCATATAATATTTATCGGGTTCAGCATCGTGAAGCTCATGCGCTTTTCTGATCGCTCCGTCGGTGCCTTCTTTCGCAGGAGTAAGGACAACCTCGGCACTTAATGCCTGAAGGATATGTTGTCTTTCGGTGCTGACGCACTCGGGCATGCAAAGCTTTACTTTATATCCTTTTGCAGCTCCTATCATAGCCAGGGCGATACCGGTATTACCTGAGGTTGGCTCGAGGATTATTTTGCCTTTTGTAAGCTCACCTGATTCTTCGGCTTTTTTTATCATCCAGTATGCGGGTCTGTCTTTAATGGAACCGCCGGGATTGGTCCCTTCGAGCTTTCCGAAAACTCTGACGTCAGGTCTCTTTTTGTTCAGAGAAGTGAGTTCAACAAGCGGGGTATTTCCTATTGCAGATAATATGCTCATACTTAGTTTATCTCCAAGAATTATTGCTTAACAGGATAAATTGATTTTATTGATATAATTGTATATATTCGAATAAAGAAAATAAAGATAATTCAGGCTGGAATCAGCAATGGCACGAAAAGAAGAGAAACTCAAAGAGGCGGTATTGTGGGAGCCCTCAACGGCTTCGCCCTCAAAAGCCTTGCCCTCCCCGGCTGCGGATGGGGGCGGGAAGATCCAGTGTAAATTGTGCAGTCATCGCTGTGTGATTGAGGACGGTAAGCTTGGGCGGTGCGGTGTACGAAAGAACATTGACGGGGTTTTGAGATCGCTGACTTATGATAAGGTTTGCTCGGCCAATCCGGACCCGATCGAGAAAAAGCCCTTGTTTCATTTTCAACCGGGTACGCAAAGTTTTTCAATTGCCACGATGGGTTGTAATCTTCGCTGTGAGTTCTGTCAGAACTGGCAGATAAGCCAGGCGGCAATAGAAAGAGGTCAAATCAACGGAGAGCCGATAGCCCCTGAGCAACTTGTCGAGGGGGCCGTTCGCAGCGGGTGCAAGAGCATCGCTTATACATATACCGAGCCGACGGTTTTTATGGAGTTGTGTAACGACTGCGGGAGGTTAGGGAAAGAACGCGGGCTGGCGAATGTTTTTGTCAGTAACGGGTATATGACGCGAGAGGCAATTGACTTTGCAGGCGAGTGGCTGGATGGAATAAATGTTGACCTGAAAGCATTTAGCGATGACTATTATACGAGGTTATGCGGTGCGAGATTGCAGCCGGTGCTTGATACGATTAGCTATATCGCCAAGGAGACGAATATCTGGCTGGAGATTACGACCCTGCTGATACCCAGTGAAAATGATTCCGAAGATGAACTGAAAAAACTTGCCGACTTTATTGTTTCTGATGCCGGGCCTGATGTCCCGTGGCATATAAGTAAATTCCATCCGCAGTATAAATATATGAATTCGCTACCGACTCCTATCGATAGTCTGGAGCGGGCTTATGAAATGGGCCAAGCGGCGGGACTTCATTATATTTATCTGGGTAATGTCCCCGGGTCGAAATCTGAAAGTACATTCTGTTATAATTGCGGCCGGTTGTTAATTGAACGTATTGGCTACATGATCGCTGGAAATCATGTCCAAGATTCCAAATGCCCCGACTGCGGGACCGAGATTGCAGGATTCGAGTTATAAGAAGCTATCCGATTTATAGTTTCAATATACAGCTTTCAGAAAAAGAAATAACAGTCTTTCAGTGAATATTTAAGAACAAAATCTACTGATAAAGCGTAATGTATTTGTGTTTAGAGGCCAAATTGGGCTATTTTCTTAAAAATACTAAATACTTTTTAACTTTTTATAATTAAAAGCTTGATTCCTTAAGAAGAAAAGTGTAATTTTTTATAATATTCTCCCTTTTCTTTAAAGAAATTCCTATCATTTTTTCGATTAAATATTATATGGAGTAGTAGATTCGGGTAAAAATAAATTTTGAAAGTTATTATCAGCTTTTCATCACCCTCCTCCGAAGCCAGATTCTGTTGTATAGGAATCTGGCTTTATTTTTCGCTTACTTAGTTGTTAGTATAGGCAACTTCGCGGCCGGCTTTCATGTCAAGACAGGCGAACATCAATTATTTCGGCACATTTCAAAAAACCTTTAAAACAATCATGCTCTAACTTTGTAAGCGATTTGTCTAAGCAAGTGACATACTGTCTTCTGCGGGCAACTAATCGACCTCTTTTATTCGGCGATATGATAGAATATTTTCGAGAGCTTCCTTTTCTCAACAAGAAATAAATTATAGAAATAACAAAAAAAGTACAAAGCCGTAACAAAACGGTAATATTTGTTCAGCATAATTGCTGTCGCTAAAATTAGTTTCTTTGTTTTTCCATATTATAAGCCGTTTTTTTGGGAAATAATTGTAACAAATCAACAAGTTAAGCGTTATATTTGATAGACAACAATTTAATCCTGTAATCGGTAATAATTTGTTTTGAAGGAAAGGTTTGAGAATGAAGAAGTCCGGCATAATTATTATTACTATTACCGTGACGCTGGTGGTTGTTTCGGCGATAGGAATAGTTTATAAAGTCAAAACCGGCGCATCCAATAAATCCACAATTGTTCGTATTGACAAGGCCCAGCGAGGAGAACTGATAGAATTTGTCAGTGCTCCCGGTGAAATCGAGCCCAGAATAGACGTGGCGATAAGCGCAAAAGTTTCGGCGCGTATTACAGAACTGCCCCACGAAGAAGGAGACAGGGTTACCAAGGGTAATCCAAAAGCGAATCCACCGATACCGGCTTCGGTGTTAGTACGCCTTGATGATAATGATCTGCAAAGCCGTTTGCTTTCAGCCGAGGCAAGTTACGCCGCCAATAAGGCCCAGCTTGAAGTCGAAAAAGCAAGGATTTCCAGTCAGCAAGCCAGTCTTGTTGGATTGGATGCTTCATTACAACAAGCCAAGCGAGATTTGGAGAGGCAAAAAGGACTACTCGAATCCCAGGATATCAGCCAAGCAACTTATGACCAGACTAAATTACGATTTGACGAGTTAATGTCACAATATAACTCAACCAAGCATACTCTCAATGCGGCCGAACTGAATTTGTTAGTAATGCAGCACAATCTTGAAGCAGCAGGAGCCGGGGTAACTCAGGCGAAGGAAGCACTGAGCTATACGACAATAACCTCCCCTATTGACGGCGTGATAATCCGTATAAATGCGGAAGTCGGAGAGGTTGTGATGTTTGGAACGATGAATAATCCGGGCACCGTAATTCTGGAAGTGGCGGATCTCTCAACAATGCTTCTTGTTGCACAGGTGGATGAAGCTGACGTAGGCAAAATGTCACTCGGACAGAAGGCCAAAGTGTTCGTCCAGACCTTTCCGGACGAGGAATTCAAAGGGGTAGTTGATTTGATTGCTTTGAAACACAGTATATCTCCAAGCACCGCTACGAAATATTTCAGGACTGAGATTTTGCTTCAGGGCGACGTAAAAAAATTGTTTTCGGGGCTAACAGCTCATGTGGATATCGAGACTATTAAGCACGAAAATGTTCTGAATGTGCCAAGCCATGCCGTATTAGGACGGCCCATCGATGACCTTCCTTTGGAGATCCGGGAGAACAATCCGGAGGTCGATAAAGAGAAAACATTCACGCCGGTAGTTTATCGCTTTATCGACGGCAAAGCAGTTGTTACACCCGTCAAAATAGGCCCCAGTAATCTGACGCATACGATTATATTATCCGGGATTACCGAAGACGATACGATAATAGTTGGACCGTATAAAGAACTCGAGAGTTTAAGTCACGACAAGAAAGTGCGCGACGAACGTGAAGTTGAAGCTGAAAAAGAGAAGAAGAAAAAAGGAAAGAAAAAGAAGGCGGACGGCCCCAAAGCCGGAGCCGATGTGA
>JAVVFI010000246.1:0-8441 GCA_032250555.1 Sedimentisphaerales bacterium | reverse complement strand
ACAACTCACTATGGCAGTAGTGAATTAGCAATATTAAATTTTATTATCTTATAAATAAATCGTCTTTACTGCCCTAAGCTATGAGGTGCTCAGGGCAGCAGGGCGATTGTTGGTATATTTTATCTGAGCAGTGACAAAGCCATCTGAGGCATTGTGTTGGCCTGAGCCAGCATCGAGACACCTGCCTGTGCGAGGACCTGGTTCTTTGTCATATTCGCCATTTCAGAAGCCACATCGACGTCCGAAACGCGAGATTCAGATGCCTGGAGGTTCTCAGCGGCAATACCAAGGACCGATATGGTGCCTTCCAGACGGTTCATCTTGTAACCGAACGCGGCACGGGCAGTATCTTTTGTTTGGATTGCGCTCTCGAGTGTAACCAGAGCGTTTTTGGCGCTGGCAACATCTGCAATCGTGAGGCCAGTGATATTAAGGCCGCTCGATGCGCTGGTTATGTTGGTGCCGGTAACACTGATGTTGTCGGTTGAAAGTTTACCGAAGTGGATCGACACAGAAGCGGAATTGTCGAGCATTGAGATGCCGTTAAATTTGGTTGCAGTAGCGATACGGTCGATTTCTTCCCGCATTTGCCCGAACTCGTTCTGCATAATAGTTCTCTGCGTAGAAGAGTACGAGCCAGTGGCGGCCTGTTCTGCCAACTGCTGCATACGCACCAGGGCGGCATCGATTGTTGCCATAGCACCTTCCATTGTCTGGAGCATGCTAATACCATCATGAGCATTACGGATACCCTGCTCTGTAATAGCAAGGTCGGACCGCATCAGTTCGCGAACAGCCAGGCCGGCTGCATCATCTTTTGCGCTATTGATGCGTAAGCCTGACGAAAGTCTTTCGACAGACCGAGACAAGGCATCATAGCTATTGCTAAGGTGCCGTGCAGCGTTTACAGCCATTAGATTGTTCTTAATTGCTAACATTTCTTTGACTCCTTATTAAATCCTTTAAAAAATTTTCTTGTGGTTCTTTATCAAAGATCCCCTTAATTCAAATGTAAAAGTGCAACAAGCACGCCAAAAGAATATGTATCAAATTGCTATTGGTTTGACTCACAATAGAATATGCTTATATCCAACGGCTTTTTGGTATCGTCTAAATTGGAAGGCGAAATTATCCAATGGCTATTTTTTATTACCTAAAACGGAACGGGGCTTAAGGATTTTACTAATGCATGTGCCTTTTTATCGTCATTAGGGCGATAATTCGAATGGAATCGAGGTTTATGTCGTGTAAATGGGGGTTATATATTTATTTTCAAGAAAGGCTTTTTGAGCTGATTATCGGACAATTCAAATGAGATATGGCGGGATGTATGGCTATATATATGGTTCGTAAAAGCTGTTATTTGATTAATATAAGGATAAGGTTTTGAAATGTCCCTTAAGCTTTGGTGTGACTTTTATTTTTCAAGATCAAAATACGCAAATCTATTGGTTCAGGGCTTGAAAAGGATTTATTGGGAGGCGGCAGAAGGCATTTTAACTACAACATCAGGCTAATTATCAGTTGAAAACTTTCCAAATCTTGTTTAATTCTTCCATTTGTTTGATTACATCACAAACTATTTGAGGATCATCTTTTGTATTAGCCAGGGACAAGCGATTACTCATAAAATTATACTGTTTTCGAAGATTGCGGGCTATTTTACTATTGGAGTCCATATCCAGAGCGGCATTTAGCTCATCAATTATATCCAAAGCCTTGTTGATATGGCGGCCCTTTGCCTCGTGATTTTTCTTCTCCATCTCCATTATGGCCAGTACCATAAACTTGATTGCCCTGTCGTAGAGCATTGAAATGAGACGTCCTTTGCTTTGTGTGCTGACTGTATTATCCTGATATGTTGCGATTCCATCCATAATTTTGTTCCGTTTTACCCTAATTTACACTCATTCAGTTCCCCATGAGGCCTATTGTGTTAAAAGTGCTTACACTGTCGTTATCGAGCAAAAAGAGGGAAGGCTTAAGGGATTTATCTATTATTCGTAGCCATTTGTCCCAAAAGATTAGCGTAATCCTATTCTATATGTAGGAATATACTGTTTTACTGGCACGTCAAATTGTCGAAAATAAAAGTGTGGAAGTTAAGTTGTATAAGTTATTGGCCTACTACTTTGATATTTCTTGCTTTGAAAATGGAGATTTTTAGTCGATCTTCGCAGCCGGGGGCGGAGTAGGCTTTTAACTTTTCCTCTTGATTAGGTACCAACGTGTACTTTTACACGAATCAGAGATTTGGTTAGTTACCGAGTTGGAAATTTTTTTGAAAAGGGTATGCTTACAATGCAGGAATCTGAACGAATACGAGTTTTGTTGGCGGAAGACCATGCAATTGTTCGTGAGGGATTGCGTTCACTGCTTGAGAAACAGCCAGAAATAGAAATAGTCTGTGATGCTGAAGATGGGCGAATTGCGGTTGATCGCGTGCGGGAACTGGAGCCCGATGTGGTTATTATGGATATAACTATGCCCAATCTCAATGGAGTGGAAGCTACACGGCAAATTACGAATGAATTCCCTCAAATCAAGATAATAGCCCTTTCTGTCCATTCGAACAGGATATTTGTCGCGGACATGCTTGAGGCCGGTGCGTCAGGTTATGTTTTAAAGGAATGCTTGTTTGACGAACTTGTTCAGGCGATACAAGCAGTGATCGCCGGCAAGACTTACCTTAGCTCCAGAATAACAGGGGTTGTAGTCGAGGATTATATAAAGCGTTTAGTCAACGTTTCTGACTCACCGTTATCTTCTCTGACAAGCAGGGAACGGGAGGTGCTTCAACTGGTTGCCGAAGGAAAGTCAACCAAAGAGATTGCTTTAGAGCTGCATGTAAGTACCAAGACGATTGATGCGGGCCGCCGCAAAATCATGGGGAAACTCAATGCTAATAATGTAGTTGATTTAGTCAAAATTGCAATCGTTGAGAACCTGGTCAGTTTTGACCTGGGCAGAGTTACTCAACAAGTGCCGTCAATGGCACTCTAACAGCCTATAATATATGGCTTGGCGAATTGAAAAATGAACTTCTGCTTTAATTAAGGCCATTAAGGAAATTGAAGCAGGGACATGAACAACTCACTACGGCAGTAGTGAATTTGTGAATATTATATAATTTGTGGTTTAGCGAAAGAAAAAAATGAGCCCCTGCTTTAATTAAGCCATTGAAGGAAATTAAAGCAGGGACAAGAACAACTCACTATGGCAGTAGTGAATTTAGCAATATTATACAAATTATTATCACACACATCGTCTTTACTGCGTTAAGCTGAAGTCTGATTATCAGGCATCAGGGCAACAGGCCGATTAATATGCCTTTACAATCCTTTATCGAATAGAAAAGATATGACTTGAGGAAAATCCCTGGTCTAAGGGGAATTTATTTTCTAATACATAGGGAATGGCTGTTTTTGTGTGAGCCTTAGGCTGTGATTTAGCTGTAATTGCTGACAAAAGCAATTTTTATAGGCCCCCCTTACTTTTTGTGTTTGTCCATATAATCCAGTGTCAGGTAGGACAACGCCCTGATTCCGAGTTTCAAAGAGCTTTCATCGATATAAAAGTCCGGGCTGTGGTGCGGGGGGGCATCTTCGGTTTTTGTGCCTTTGGGCATTGCGCCGAGGAAAAAATACAGGCCTGGAATTTGCTTCTGGAAAAACGAGAAGTCCTCGGCGCCGGTTATCGCGTTGACGAGTTTTATATTTTCGGCGCCGGCGACATGCTGAAGTGAAGGCAGCATCATATCGGTAAGCTTAGGATCGTTGTAAGTTACCGGGCAGACCTTCTCGATCTGAACATCTGCGACCGCACCGGCACTTTCGGCTATTTTCGCAGCGGTCAGGCGTATCTTTTCGTGAATCTTATCCTGCATATCAGTATTGAGGGTGCGGATTGTGCCTATAAGCTCGACCTGTTCGGGTATGATATTGCTTCTGACGCCGCCGTGAATGCTCCCGATGGTTATCACCGCGGCTTCTTCGGTCAGCTCTGTTTGTCTGCTGATGACTGTCTGGAGCCCGATGATAATCTGGGCGGAGACCGTAATGGGATCGATTCCGGTCCATGGTGTGGAGCCGTGTGTTTGCTTTCCTTTGACTGTGATACGAAGGACGTCGGCGGCTGCCATCATGCCCTCGGGACGGTAAGAGATGGTGCCGATTTCTGTAATCGACCAAACATGCAAGCCGAAAATGGCATCGACTTTTGGATTTTCCAGTACCCCTTCTTCGACCATAAGCTGAGCGCCGCCTTGTTCACCTTGCGGGGGTCCTTCTTCGGCGGGCTGGAAAATAAATTTCACACTTCCGGGCAGGTCCTTTTTCATTGAAGAAAGAATCTCTGCGACACCCATCAGGACAGCAATGTGCGCATCATGGCCGCAAGCGTGCATGACACCGACATCGTGCCCGTTGTACGTTGAACGTAATTTGGAGGCAAACGGCACATCGACACGTTCGGTGACGGGCAGGGCGTCGATGTCGGCTCGAAGTCCGACGACGGGGCCGGATTTGCCGCCTTTCAAAAGGCCGACAACACCGGTGTGCGCAACACCGGTCGTTAGACTTAGACCGAGATTTTTCAAGTGCTCGGCGATTTTTTGAGCCGTTTTGAATTCCCTGTTTGACAGCTCCGGGAACTGATGAAAATGGCGGCGCCATTCGATAACTTTCGACTCAATCCTGTTCGCTGAGGTGTCAATCTGTTTCTTGAGCTTTTCGCTGGCGTGTGCCGTTGTAAAACTTGTTATGATGAGTAAGCATAATAAAATCCGCTTCATAGCCTGAACCTCCTTCTTATTAGAGCTGTGTATCAGCAATTCAGCGACTGTGATTCTATAATATAACAGAGCGGTTCGTAAGTAAAGCGTATCTTAATTGAGAGGAAGTTATAGGATTTACTTAAATTATCGCTATCAGGCAGTTTCGGTGCCGGGCGGGGTATCTGCTTTGAAGCAGGGTAAAAGCAGGAGGAGTGCTGTTCCTAAGATTATCATTACTATTGCGAGGATTTGTGAGATTGTGAGGAAAGCAAGCTCGTATGGATTGTCGTCTCGGATACATTCAATTAGAAATCGAGTGACGCCGTAGAGGATCAGCATTAATGCAGTTATGGAGCCGGGGCGTGTTAGTCTTCTGAGTGGTTTGCCGGAGCCGGCCTGGGCCAGGCCTTTACGCCAGAACAGATATAGAATAAAACACAACAAAAGGGCGTTTGCGGATGAGTAGAGCTGGGAGGGGTGTACGGCAAGACAGCGATACCTGCCTTTTGTGACTTCGTACCGCTGGTTTTCTGTCAGGTCTTCCAGCGGCATTGGATACCATTTGCCTGCCTCGTCATAGAAGCTGAGGTAGTCGGCCTGCGGCAGGTGAAGGTGCGGGGCGGCTCTGTTCCTTTTTGGGTCGGGATTTATCTGACTGAGGTACACGAACGACCTGTATGGAAAGCGGACTCCCCAGGGCAGGGAGGTAGGTTTTCCGAAGCAGTCACCGTTTAAGAAACATCCTATCCGGCCGAATGCAAGTCCCATCATGAGACCGATGACGATAATGTCCAGATACCTGCGGACGGGTAGTTTTCTGAAGCGAAGATATAATAACAGAATGGCTGCGGCGACGATTACTCCGCCGAGGAATTCGAGTCCTCCCCGCCATGTGTAGATAATACTGATGAGATTGCCGCGAAACTGTTTGAAGTGGTGGGCGACGAAGAATATTCGTGCTCCGGCGACTCCGGCTATAAGTGAGTAGAAAGCGACACTGGTAATTATGGCCGGATCCATGTTGGCCCGGCGGCTCAATCGCCTCATCAAGAAAAGCGCCGCGAGGAAGCCGAGGACCATCATTGGGCCGAAAGTGCCTATGGTTAGATGGAGCAGGGGGATCTCAAATAAGCTTGGGTACATATACAACTTTCATTCACAATGAGGTTTAATTCGTCGGCAACGAGCAGGCCGGCTGTGTTTACCACCAGCTTTTTTTTCTACTGCTCCCGGCTAAAAATTTGTCGCCCCATCCGAGAAGTATATCGTTTTCGAATACCAGCGGTGTCATTTCATCAGGAGTGGTTTTGCCGTCGGATTGCCAATCAGTAATATAAAACCACATCTGCTTATTTCGGACAAATTCACTTTTGTACGGTCTGCCCATAGCTCGCCTGACCTGATCTGTTGTCATACCGATCTTCAGGTTATCGAGCTGGTTTCTATTAGCGTTTGCTTCGAGGCCTTTGACGGCGCCGCAGCCAGCCAGCAAGCAGCTTAAAAATAATATTATTATTCCCTTTTTCATAACTTTATCCCTTCTTTTTCTAAAAAACTCAACTATGTATTTAATTTCGACTTTTTCCAAAGAAGTTATTTATTTTATTTTTCCCAAAAATGGTAAACGGCTCTGTTTTTTCCTTGATTTACTGATTTTTTGGTGGTATATTGTATATTAATTGCGAGGAGTGCCGAAAAGTTCATGGAGGATCAATATATTGAAAGACCATCAATTTTATATTTGAGAAAAAGAGTCTTTTCTTAATCAGGTTTTTTGAAAGATGATGTGAAATCTGCGGAAGTACGGCCAAGCACAGGGGCATGTCACGAGTGAAGGTTTAGGCGGCAGTACATGGATTGGCCTTATTAATTAACTTTTAGCGGTGAAATTTATTTTTATTCGATAAAGCATCGTGTTTCGCAGACCTTACTGATATGGGAGATGAGTTATGGCTGCCTGGTTTAACAAGAAAACTGCTGAGGCGATGGCCAAAATGGCGGAAAGCTTAAAAGCCGAATCCCTGGCAAGAGCCCAAGCAGAGGAAAAGCTCCGTGCGGAACTTGAGTCCAAAGCTGCGATGGAGCGAAAAGTCAAGGCAGAAGCAGAGAAGATGCTTGTTGAGCAGTATAGCAAGTATAGTGCCCTTTTAGAGAAGGCCGAGGCTAAGGCTAAGGAGGTGATGGCGAGAGCCGGGGCTCAAGCAAAAGAATCAGAAGAAAAGGTGTATTATTATGCAGCGGCATTAGCTCAAGCAGATGAAAAGCTCAACGAAGCCCAAGAACGGATTAAGATTGAAGGTATTGCCAGAGTCAGAGCAGAAGATAAGCTGAAATCTGAGAACGAGGAACGGCGAAGAATCGAGGCCCAATTGGAAGATGTGTTGGCGGCCGCTAAAGCTAAGGAAGAAGAAAAAGTCCATTTACAAGAGGCGGCTGCGGCAAATGTCCAGGAAAATCTCCAATCGAATGAGGTGGTGTCTGTCAAGACCCAGGAAACGCGAATTGAGGCTAAAGGACAAGTAATCGCGAAGGCTGCCGCCAATGTGAAACATGGCCCTAAGGCCGGAATAAAAGAACGCCAAAGACTTATTAAACAGTCTGCGGATGGGGTACATAGCGGCAATCGGAATCACCGGGGTGTTTTTCATCCTGGAAATATAAAGAGGAAAATCATTCTTTTGTTGGTATTGGTGATTTTCTCGGCCCTAACATTTGCGCTGAACGTGGCTGACGAGCCTGGTGGTGGGATGACAAAGAATCAGATATCTGCGCCGGAGACCTTAGCGGGAAGTGATAGTGATGGAGAGCAACTGAAATCCGATGCCTCAGCAGATATATCCGGCGGGAGTCTGGCTGAGCCTGCGGCCGATATGACTAATGCACCTGCATTGAACTACGGAAGCAAGGACAATGTCACATTCAAAGTCAACGAAGGAAAAAGTGTTCCAGTTGCAGATGTCCAAACGTTGATCCTTACTGCAAATCCGGTATCGCTGAGACTGACTGAATCAGGAGACGGTACAATTAACGTTGTCCAATCCAGTGATAACAACCGCTGGCAAACCAACGTTGGTTCAAACATATCTTATGAATTTTCAGGTATTTCTATCGGAGGCAATGCTGTAATAAGATCGGTCGTACTTTTTGTCGAGCACTTCGAGGAAGAACGATTTGCCATGGGAAAATTAGAATGGTCAATTGGTACAGGCTGGCCGGTCAGGCCTGTGGTTTGGGCTGTAATGAAGGCTCCGGTTCATGAGGGAGAATCACGAGAAGCTGTTGACGCATGGGACATTACAAGTGTTGTAAATACGGCCGAAAAGATAAATTCCCTTCAGTTACACATCAAAAATAATAATAATGTTGCTAATGGAAAAACATTTGTGGATTATGCTTATGTTGTTATTACGTACCACTAAAGTGTGTTTTTCCTTAAGTTTAGAGTGGGAGAGGTAACAGCGAGAAGTAAAGCTAATTTATCGTAGGAATTTTTTCCAGTATATGCGATAAATAATCTCATATGCGAGAAATTTCCCTTGACTTTTATCTTTAAAAAGATACAATGAATATTAATTAAGGAGGATGATGGAAAAGGTTATTTTTTTCTCCGTCTTCAAAACCTCCGATGCAGAGATTTGTTATTTTACGGGTCGAACATAAGGAGAAC
>JAVVFI010000245.1:0-8458 GCA_032250555.1 Sedimentisphaerales bacterium | reverse complement strand
CAAAAACAAAGCCAATTCAAACCCAATTTTTACATAAGGCTGATATGTTCATGAGTAAAAAATCAATTTTCGCAATCATAATCGCCCTGCTTTTTAGCATTCAGGCCTTCGCCATAGACTGGCCCCAGTGGCGAGGCGAAAATCGCGATGGCATCTGGCGAGAAAAAGGTATCATCCAGAAATTTGACTCCAAACAACTCCCAATCCGCTGGCGCGTCAAAATCGCGAACGGCTACAGCGGCCCAACAGTCGCCAAAGGCCGGGTTTATATTACCGACCGTTTAACCTCACCGGATAAGGTCGAGCGTATTCACTGTTTTGACGCAATGACCGGAGATACAATCTGGTCTCATAGCTACGAAAGTATTTACAAAAAAGTTGGCTATCCGGACGGCCCCCGCGCTTCAGTCACTGTCAATGACGGCCGCGCCTATTCACTGGGCTCTATGGGACAATTCTTCTGTTTAGATGCTGCTAAAGGAAACATCCTCTGGAGCAAAGATTTATACACCGAATATAAAATCAGCCTGCCGATCTGGGCCATAGCCGCTGCTCCACTTATAGAAGATAATCTCGTTATACTGCAAATCGGAGGCGCAGATAACGCCTGCCTGGTTGCATTCGATAAAGTCACCGGAAAAGAAAAATGGCGTGCCCTGGACGACAAAGCTTCATACTCAGCGCCAATTATTATAGAACAAGCTGGTAAACGAGTCCTGGTCTGCTGGACCGGCGCTAACGTTGCCGGCCTTGACCCGATGACAGGAAAGCTATACTGGAAGCATCCGTTTACGCCGGTCAAAATGGTGCTCAACATTGCCACCCCCGTCTTTGAGAACGGCTATCTTTTCGTCAGCGCATTTTATGACGGCTCACTCCTTCTAAAAGTCAATCCAGATGAGCTTTCGGTGGAAAATGTCTGGCGCCGCAGAGGACAAAGCGAGAGAATAACCGACAGCCTTCATTGCTGCATATCTACTCCCGTTATACAGGGCGATTATATCTACGGCGTGGACAGTTACGGCGAGCTGCGCTGCCTGGATTTAAAAACCGGCGACCGCATCTGGGAATTTCTCGATTCCGATCCCAAATACAGGTGGTACAATATCCACATGATAAGGCACGAGGATAAGATCTGGATGTTCAATGAACGAGGTGAATTGATTATCAGCAAACTCTCACCGCAGGGATTCCATGAAATCAGCAGAACAAAACTAATCGAACCGACAACAGGACAGCTTAAACGCGATGGAAAAGGTGTCTGCTGGTCACATCCCGCCTTTGCGAACAAGCACATATATATCAGAAATGACGAAGAGCTGGTATGCGCTGACCTTTCGGCAAAAAAATAAATACCGCCAAGAAACGCTCCTAAACGACAAAAATATATTGCAGCGATGAAAATAATCTAATATATTACCCGAAACTTAAGGGCCCGTAGCTCAGCGGTTAGAGCAGTGGACTCATAATCCATTGGTCGTAGGTTCGAATCCTACCGGGCCCATTCAAAACGATACTTTCGATGTTTCTATAAAAGGGTGATTTATCCGAAACTTTCAGTTTAATCTCGTTCTTCGTCAGTTTTTATTGCCTTTTTTATGTCGCAGATTCACACGATATTACATTCATTAACGAAAGGAGCATATTATGAATCACAGAAAAGCATTCAGCATTATTTTCCTGTTGGTTGTCTTTGCCGGCTTTTCGGCCGCAAGGGAGCAGAAGAAAGACGAATGGGTATCTCTGTTCGACGGCAAGACCTTAAACGGATGGTCTGTTCATAGCGGTTTTGCCAAATATCATATCGAGGACGATGCGATTGTCGGCAGCACCGTCAAAGGCAGTCCCAATACGTTTCTCTGTACGGACCGGGAATATGGGGATTTCATATTAGAGTTTGAAGTTCTGCTGGATCCCCGTCTTAATTCTGGCGTACAGATACGCAGCAAGATTGCCAAAGAAGAAAAGGTATTCGTATTCACAGGACGTAATGGGAAACCCAGCAGCCGGAAAATACCGGCGGATCGTGTCTATGGTTATCAGGTGGAAATAGCAACCGAAAAAGGAGGCCAGTCTGGAAGAATTTATGATGAAGCTCGTAGAGCTTTTATGTTCACAACTCCAAGAACTGAGGCTGCAAATCAAGCGTTCAAAGATGGAAAATGGAACAAGTTCCACATTGAATGCAAGGGAGACAGAATAAGGACATGGATTAATGATATTCCCTGTGCTGATTTAAGAGACAGTATGACAAGCCGAGGCATAATTGGTCTTCAAGTGCACGGCGTAAAAAATGATGCCCCCACCTATCAGGTGCGCTGGCGTAACATACGCATAAAGTCAGCGGACCAGGGAATTGAACCGCCCGTAATTTCCAGCCGACAGCGTGCGATGAGCTGCAGCCCGCTCTGGAGAGGTCCTCGAATGGATGACGGCCGTGCATATGTTTCAGACAGCATTCTGGAGAGAATGAAGAACGTCTCGATTACTATGGCCTGGAGCATTGTTACAAGAGCCGGTTATCCCAACTGTTATGAAAATGCCGCCGGTTGGCGCATCATATATCCGGACAAGGCAATTGTCGGTCGAGTACTTACTGCCCAATACATGCCCTCTCACCCGGAGTATAACAGGGCCATTATGCGTCAGGGGAAAGCGGAGGGTCGAATCGGCAATTCCAATTCATGGCCTATTGATATGCTGAAGAAGGGTGATGTTTATGTTGCAGACTGCTTCGGTAAAGTCCTCGACGGAACCCTGATAGGTGACAATCTGGCTAACGCCATTTATGCCAACTCCGGGAACGGGGTCATCTTTGATGGAGGCGTTCGTGATCTGGAAGGCATCGAAGCTATAGAAGGATTCAACGCATGGCACAAGGGAGCGGATCCAAGCTTTCTTCGTGAGGTGATGTTGACAGCAATCAATGTTCCGTTAAAGGTTGGCAAAGCTTTGGCGTGCCCAGGTGACGTAGTTTTGGCCAAACGCGAAGGTATCGTATTCATTCCCGCGCATTTAGCTGAGAAGGTTGTGACTGAATCAGAAGGTATTATGCTGCGGGATATGTTCGGACATATGAGGCTGCGGGAAGGTAAGTACACTCCCGGTCAAATCGACGGCAGGTGGTCTCCGGAAATCCAAAAAGATTTTCACAGTTGGTTAAAAGAGAACATTAATGAGCTGCCTGTGCCGAAGGATGTGATTGAAGGAATACTAAATCCAAAAAAAAGGAACTGGTAAGTGTAAGGTTGTCATTTGTGTATATTTCAGCAGGCCATAAATAATTTACGAATTGGAGATGAATTATGTCAAAAGAGAAAGCCGGCAGGCAGAAAGAAGTTTCAAGGCGTTCTTTGCTTAAAGGTACCGGCGCTGGTTTAGCAGGTTTGAGCCTCGCAAGTATAATCGGAGCCCCTATCGAAGAGCAGGTAGCCTGCGCCACACAAAACGTAAGACGAAGCTCCAGCCCCTCTCAACTGAAAATTACAGATATGCGTATAGCAGTGGTAACAAGAGCGCCATTTACCTGCCCTCTGATTCGTATCGACACCAACCAGGACATCTGTGGTTACGGTGAAGTCCGAGACGGAGCAAGTGAACGCTACGCCCTTATGCTCAAGAGCAGAATTCTGGGCCAGAATCCGTGCAACGTGGAACGCATATTCAAAAGAATCAGGCAGTTTGGCCATCACGGCCGCCAGGGAGGCGGTGTCTCAGGTGTAGAGATGGCTTTGTGGGACCTTGCAGGCAAGGCGTATGGTGTCCCTGTCTATCAGATGCTCGGAGGCCAATACCGTGACCGTGTGCGTCTTTATGCTGATACGCCAGACGGCAGGGTAAGTGGATTAAAGACAAGGATCGACCAGGGATTCACCTTTTTGAAGATGGATTGTGGCATTCGGAGCATTCGCAGAGTATCCGGATCGTTGAGCTATCCAACGAAAGATACTAATTGGAACGCCAAACATCCTTTTACAAGAATTCAATTGTCTGATAAGGGCGCTGCACTGATGGCTGAGCGCTTTGCCGAGGCTCGTGAAGTGGTTGGCTGGGAAGTCCCGATTGCATCCGACCACTTCGGACATATAAGTGTGAATAGCTGTATCAAATTAGGCAAAGCGCTGCAGCCCTACCAATTAGCCTGGCTGGAGGATATGGTCCCGTGGGAATATACGGAAATGCTGAAAGAAATCAAGAGTGCCATTGATGTGCCGCTTTTGACTGGAGAGGACATTTACCTGCTGGACAGTTTCAAGCCTCTTATCGACGGGCGTGCCGTTGATATGGTTCATCCCGACTTAGCAACTGCCGGGGGTATTATGGAAACCAAGAAAATCGGGGACTACGCAGAACAGCACGGCATTGCTATGGCCATGCACTTCGCAGGGACACCGGTATCCTTTATGGCCAATGTTCACTGCGCTGCGGCCACGGAGAACTTCGTTGCACTGGAGCACCATTCGGTTGAGGTTGACTGGTGGGAAGATATGGTAACAGGCATTGAGAAGCCGCTGCATGTAGATGGTTTCGCCCGTGTACCGGAAGGGCCGGGCCTGGGAATAGAACTGAATATGGACGTAGTGAAGGAACACCTCGGAAGAAATCAGGAGCTTTTCGGGCCCACCGATGAGTGGAACCGAAGAGGCTCTAACGACCGACTGTGGAGTTAAGTAAAGGATTATAGTCATGGAAGTAAACAGAAAAACAAAAGAGTCCAAAAAAAACCCATTGAAAACAAATCGACGAGCTTTTGGTAAGACATTATTGGCTGGAGTTATAGGTGGGCCAGCCGCTTTGTCATCAATCTCTCAGAAAGCGCAAGGCATCACTTCCCCCGCAGTTTTCGGAACAAGAGGCAGAGGAATAAAACTGGCTTTAATGCTCGATATTCGTGACAAAGAAAGATGCATACTGGCACGTCAGATAGGTGTTAATCACGCAATCGTTTCAGCTAATCGAGCATTAAGAAGGATTCCACGGGACCAGTACGCTAATGCTCTTGCGAAATTAAAAGCCGCTTATGAGGAGTCGGGACTAACAATAGCCGGCGTTGAAAGTCATCCTGTTGCAGCGGAAAAAATCAAGTTAGGTCTGCCCGGCCGCGATGAGGAAATTGAAAACTACTGCGCCGCAATTGAGGCACTTGGGAAAGTCGGGATACCGATGTGCTGCTATAATTTTATGGCGGGGATCGGGTGGTATCGCACCAAGACAGATATTGCCGAACGAGGCGGCGCCCTTTCAAGTGAGTTCGATAATCAAATAGCAAAAAAGCAGGGGCTGACCCGGTGGGGCCAGATAAGTGAGGAAAAAATCTGGGACAACATTACATACTTTCTAAAACAGATTATCCCCGTTGCAGAGAAGGCGGGTGTGAAAATGGCTTTACATCCGGATGACCCTCCTATTTCGCCGCTTCGCGGTATAGGGCGCATCCTGACCAGCGGCAGCGCCTTCCGGAGAGTCCTTCAAATAGTGCCAAGCCCGGTCAACGGTATTACATTCTGCCAGGCCAACTTCAAGCTAATGGGTGGAGACATCCAGGCTTTGGTAAGGGAGTTCGGCGGACAAGGTAAGATATTTTTCGTTCATCTGCGAGATGTTAAAGGCACAGGTGAGCGTTTTCATGAGACATTTCATGATAACGGACCGACTGATATGGCTCAAATGCTCAAACTTTATCACGAAGTCGGTTTTGACGGTCCGATACGTCCGGACCACGCACCCACGTTGGCTTCTGAGAGCAACCAAAGTCCCGGCTATGCAATGCAGGGAAAAGTCTTTGCGATTGGTTATTTGAAAGGCATCGCACAGGCAATGAACATACCGGTAATGTAAACTACCAAACTGAACTATTCGTATTGTAAGATGATCATACTTAAATTCATTCAATCATTTAAGGACACGTACACTTTTATTGGCATTTGCTTTTTTATCCTTCATTTGCTCTGTTTCGCTTCCTATGCAGATATGCAAAGTGACTTTGCCGATCCTCCTGTGAAATTCCTGCCCAGACCCCTGTGGTTCTGGAATAATACCGAAGTAACTGTCGATGATATTCACGAACAGATGCAGAAATCAAAAGACCTCAGCAAATACGGCGGATTTGGAATACTTCCTTTCGGCAAAGATTTTTCTCCGGATTATCTTACAGATGAATACTTCGCTGTTTATGGGGCAGCTTTGGAAAAAGCCCGCGAACTGGGCATGACAATGTCACTCTATGATGAATATGGCTTTCCCAGCGGCTCGGCAGGTGCGAGGAACTCTCGTGATACCAGCCTGTTCAATGAAAAGTATCCCGAATTAACAATCAAGCGACTTGATAAGCACGAGGAGGCTGTAACAGGCCCAACAGCCTACGAAAGAGTTGTCCCTGCCGGGAATATTATGAGTATTGTTGGTATGAATACGGTTACCAAAGAAATGGTGGATATAACCGGGAAGGTAAGCCAAGGTGTGCTTCGGTGGAATGTACCATCAGGCAGATGGATAATCATGCTTTTCGTTTGTGTCAAAGATGGTTATCCGAGTTGTGATTATCTCGACCCGGAGGCAGTGGATAAGTTCATAGAAATGACTCATCAGGCTTACTATGACCGATTCAAGGAATATTTCGGGACGACAATCGATTCGACTTTTTATGATGAACCTACCTTATACCGCGGAGAGGGACGGACATGGACCAACAAATTCAATGAAAAGTTTGAAACAAAGTACGGTTTTAGTCCCAAAATCTATTATCCGGCCTTATGGTACGACATCGGACCAGAAACCCAGGCCGCAAGGAATTACCTTTTCGGATTTCGAACAGAGCTGTATGCTTCAGGTTTTCCGAAGAGAATACAGGACTGGTGCGACAAACACGAGATTGAAACTACGGGGCATCAGGACCAGGAGGAAATCATTAATCCCGTCAGCGTTTCAGGTGACCTGATGAAGTGCTTTAAATATCAGGCGATTCCCGGAGTGGATAAAATCGGCGGAAACCGCCTCGCAGAGAGAATATACAAGGTCATCAGTTCCTCGGCGTATAACTGGGACATGACACTTGTGATGAGCGAAACTTACGGAGCTATGGGTAATTTGAGCTGGCCCGATATTTATGTTGTTGCCATGGAACAATATACCAAGGGCATCAACATACTAATTCCTCATGCGGTTTGGTATGATGATAAGCACGTCGTATTTAAGCCGGAGCTTTCATACCGCAGCCCGATTTATGCCGAGGGGCTGCCGGAATTCAATACTTACATTGCCCGGCTCAACGTGATGCTTCAGAACGATGGGCGGCATGTATCCGATATTGCAGTACTCTATCCTATCGCTGCTCTTCAGGGAAGTCACCACATGGATGGGCCGCTGGGCTTTTATAAAGGTGGTGTAAACATACCGGAAGCCGATTATGTGGAAGTTGGAGAGCTGCTTATTACAGGAGCGGGTCGAGACTACACTTTTATACACCCTGAGGTGTTAAACAATAATTGCATAGTAGAAGAGAATGAGCTTGTTCTGCAAAACAGGATTCATGCCGGACGGTTTAAGGTCTTGGTCCTTCCCGGACATAAAACCATCCAGTGGGACAATCTGAAGAAAATAAAAGAATATTACGATAACGGGGGTAAAGTAATTGCTACAGGACAATTGCCGTTCAAGTCAGCGGAATTCGGGCATGATGGAGATGTGGTTCGAACTATAAAAACAATGTTCGGGTCGAATAAAGAGCAAAACACTTCGAATGATTTACATATACAGAAGAACAGGAACAGAGGTATGGCAATTCGCATTAACAGCCTGAATGCAGCAACTTTGCGAAAAGCACTGGATGTCGCCGTTGATGTTTATGATGTTGAGTTTCAAGGCAATAAAGTGTTGCGATATATTCATAAAATCATAAATGAGATGGATGTTTATTTATTTGCCAATATCAGCGAAGCTCAAATTGAAACTCATGTAAAAGTAAGGGGTTTGATGGAACCTGAGGCCTGGAATCCGCATACAGGCGAAATTACCCAACTTGCACATACCCATGAAGTGGAGGCTGGTTGTGACATCAGCAGGATAAAGTTAACATTGCCGCGTGTGAAATCAGTTTTTATTGTTAGCAAAAAAGCAGGCTAAAAATCACTTGATGCGATTAAACATACTGCTTAGCATACTTACTATCTTTGCTGATGCCTGGATTTCGACCATGTTTGTTCCCAGCCATGTTTCATAGCCGCCAAGTTTGTGCTGTGCTACTGACGGCAGATAACCATAACTGCCATTGGCATGTGAAATAGTAAAGGTTTGCTCAAATGGACTTTTTGCTTTTATCTCCAGGCCGATTTCAACAAATACTTCAAAAGGGATGGCGCAGATACCAAGGTCACCAATACGAAATGTTTGTAGAACAACAGAAACTTCTTCAGGGGTATCCTGCATCTGGAGAGTTCGCCTCGCGTAAACTTTTTCATGT
>JAVVFI010000244.1:0-8492 GCA_032250555.1 Sedimentisphaerales bacterium | reverse complement strand
AGGGATCCGACAGCCACGAAAACGAATCTCTACGAAAGATTACGTACGAATTTATAAGCCTTTTTATGCAAAACAAACCCAATTTTCAGGATTGCAAAATGACGCAAACTCAGTATATACAAAGGATTACGAGGAATATAGACGTAAAGTAGTCATGAAAAAACAAAGCCAATTTAACCCAAAACAAACCCAATTCAAACCCAATTTTACCCCCTTCAAGGGTGCCGTAAGCGATGCATTTGGCAGCAATACAATTATATCTTATATTTTGAGTAACGAACTATGGCGTTTTTTGAGTACCATTTCTAAATTAGGGGGGGAAAGTTGATGGCAAAGGTGAAAGCATCTTTCGGGATCGCTGCAATCCTATTTACAGTTCTGCTCATAACCGGCTGTAGCGATATGAACCGGAAACACTTCACGAAGTTAGAATTCATCAAAACCGAAAACGGCAGTCAATATTTCAAGTACAAAGCATCAACGGGCACAGCCGGGCTCACCTGCGCACCTGGCAGCAAGACATGTAAGATAGACAACTCATATCGTGTGCCTATTTGGCCTTTGGAAGATGAAGAGGCTGAGAAAACACGTATAACATGGCTGGAAAAGTCACTTTCTAAAGAATATGGCTTCCGCTGTGAAAGTGCGGAATACGAGATTATATGCAGAGAGCCTATATTCGAAAATAGCATGTACGATGTATGTTACGATGTCAAAGTAAAACCCCGGCAATAAAAAAGTATAGTATCACAATAGAGTATCGCAGACTTATAGGACGTGGCCTCTATGCTTGTGGACTAATTGTGATGAGGCACGTCCGGTTTTCGTTATTATATCCTTGTATTGGCCGTCATTATACTGAGGCGTCGCCTTATTTTGCTCGCAGTCAAATACGTCACCGGCGTATAGAGCCGATTCGGCACCTTCCAGGCTGTTATGGTATGCCATTCTTATGATTACGCCATCTGGAGGAAGATAAGGGCGTCGCACCTTAAAACTTGACGACCTGCTTCTGACTTTGGGTATATTGCTTGGAGAATACAAAGTGCTGAAAGAGTCAATAACAGTTCCATCATGGGCAAGTAACGCGATATCAACATGACCTCTGGCCGAATCACAACAGTTTTGCAAACTGCGCTTAACATGTCCCAAAATTACAATCTCGTTTCCATCTTCATAAATATATGCTTTGTTTATGAAAACATCTTCAGTAGTAGTATGACTAAAATCACCGGTAACACAGCCTGGTACCAAAACGGCGGCTATCATTATTCCTACAATAACAAAATGTAAAAAAAATCTATAGTTCATAATCCCCTCGCTGTTCATATTTGTGAAGTTTGTTATTCGATAGTCTTTATATCTGATTTCTTAACCACCATCCCCAAGATATTATTATAGCAGAAAGATTAACTTAAGTCAACTTAAAAGCACCTACAAGACAGCATTTAATGGATGATTCTTGTTGATTTTTGAGAGATAATAAATGTTGTTTTGAGGAGATATCCTACTTATTAGAGGACTAGAAGTCGTGGTTTTAAGCCTTTGCCAATATAACAGGCTCATGCAATTCCCATTGCTACAGCTCGCTTGACCAGTTCGACAGTGTTGCGTGCATCAAGCTTGCGCATAAGTCTGTTACGGTGGTATTCAATAGTTCGAAGGCTTCTTGAAAGCATTAGAGCTATTTGCTTGTTAGTCTTTCCGGCAAGAATTGAGCGCAGAATTTGAGCTTCACGCTTAGTGAGTGACTCGCTGATTTCGATATTATTTTCAAGTGTGTTTTCAAGATATCGGTCTGCCTGCGGCCTCTTTTTAGTATTTGCTGTAAAGCAATACTCAGAACCCGAAGGCCTGCGGGGTACACCCGAAGCAGTCTTTTGGTCGCTTACCAATTCAGCGATACGCTTTTCATTGATTTTCGGCTGTTCAGCCATCTTTTTGACTCAATTTGAAATAAACTCTTAACTACAACCCCAAAAACAATATTCAATGAGTATTATCGAAGAGTAAAAAAGCGAACTTAAGTAATTTTTTAGGGTAAAAAGTCGAAAGTTCAGTAAATATGCCCTCCAAATAACTGTACAACAGGTTTGTCGGGGGCGCAGATGGCCTCTATTGAGCAATGCAAGGTGTAATAAATTCCTGCTTTTAGCTAAAGTGCCCATAGAAATCTATCGAAAAAACATAGATATAGCAATATTAACCGCGGTGTATTTGTTTACAGAACAACAAAAATCTAATAGAGGAGATAATACTATGGCAAAATCATTAATGATTGTAGATGACTCGGCTACAATGAGGAAAATTATCATGCGGACGCTGCAAACAGCAGGTCTTGACATCGGGCAGACCGAAGAAGCCGGCAACGGTAACGAGGCGCTTGAGAAACTCAACGCAAGTGCAGTCGATATTATGCTTTGTGATGTCAATATGCCGGAAATGAGCGGCCCCGAATTAGTCGCCAAAGTGCGTGAGCTGCCATCCTGCTCAGACACAAAGATAGTAATGGTATCGACTGAAAGCTCTCAGGAGCTTATCGACGATGTGCTGGCCAAGGGAGCTAACGACTTCATAACCAAACCGTTCACACCTGAGAAATTTCAGGAGAAACTATCACCGTTTATGAATTAGAACGGCAAACAACTGAATTGATGTGAATATTAATCTACGATAAGAGGTGGATAATGATTGATGAGATATGCCTAAACGAGGCGCTGCTGGCTGGCGCAAAAGAAATATTTGAAACAATGATTTTTGTAAACCTTGAAGAATCCAGCGAGCAAGAAGGTATTATAGAAGGCGATTCTCTTTTAGGCTCGATTACGTTCAAAGGAGGCATAGAAGGATGCTTTGCTATTTGCTGCAGTGTCCCCTGTGCGAAAACCATTGCACTGAATATGCTTGCAATGGATCCAAGCGAAGAACTGAGCGAAGCTGAAATAAGCGATGCCATCGGTGAAGTAACCAATATGATTATGGGCGGTGTCAAATCACGAATACTTGACACCGTGGGTAATATCGAAGTTTCCATTCCCATGGTGACTAGTGGCCAAGGGCTCGAAAACAGTTTAGGCGAGGGAGCAATTAAAGCTTCAGTCAAAGTCAAGCTCGATAATAATTATATTGCAGAGATGTCGATACTGTACAGGGAAGGTTCAGAATAATATTTCTTTTTTTATAATCAGGCCAAATAAATGGCAACAACCCAAACAGAAGAAGCTACTGATAACAAGCCCGAATCTGCAGGAGCCGATACTACTGGTAAATCCCAGATAGTAGAATTATCAACAGAATCATTCAAGGCCTTCTGTGAAGATATTTCAGCTATGTTCAGCATTAATATGAGGTCTAACAAGCTGGGAGTATCCATTGTAAAAACCGAAGCTCTTCAGGGAAATTTTAAGAACCTGGTTGCCATCACGAGCTGCGAAGCCACCGGTGCTTTAGAAGGCACATTCCAGATAATCTTTAGCAGGGAGGGATTATTTACTCTTGCAGGTGCAATATCTATGCCGGCACAAATGACCTCCATGTTAGAGCAATGTGTTGGGCCGGAAAAGACGATGAAAAATATCAAAAGCGGCTCACTCAAAGAAGCTGAGGGGGAAAGTGATACAATTGCAGAAGCCTGCAATCTGCTGATAGGATCCTGGGATAGAATCTTTCGGGATGGATTAGAAGGCCACGAACACCTCTTACAAACCAATAACTTTATAGGTGATCCGTGGGACAATCCAAAAGAAAAAACAGGTATGGCAAGCGATGAAGAATATCTGTTAGCTCCTCATAAAATAACAATTAGTTCTTTTCCGGCCTTCGACTGCGGTGTCATTTTCCCAAAAACGATCTTTTCCAAAGTTAATGCTCAAGTTGAGGAGAAGGCAAAAACCGAGGCAGAAGAAAAGGCAAAAACTGAAGCCGAGGAAAAGGCAAAAGCCGAGGCAGAAGAAAAGGCAAAAGCCGAGATCGAAGTGGAACCCAAGAAAGAATCCGATGAAAAATCTGAAACCAAGACTGAAGTAAAAGCAGAGGCAGGATCCGAAGAAAAAGCCAAGGATGAAGCGGAAGAAAAGCCTCAAACCGAAACTGAAGCTAAAGCAGAGACTGAAGCAAAGATCGACGAAAAAACATCAGCACCTGAGCAGAGTCAAGAGCCTCCTAAGGGTAAGGTTTCGGAAACTATCCAAAAAATGGCTCAGTCGCCAGCTACCCTTCCCGGCGAATCCGGCAAAGCCACAATAGCCAACATCGATGTAGAAGCATGTGCAACAGATATTATGCAAAAAGAGGTTGTCTGGGCTACTTCAGAGGAGAGCGTACAGCAGGCTATGACAAAAATGCAGCAACAAGACAGCGGATATATAATGATAGGTAAGGATGGTGTACTGGAGGGTATAGTATCGAAATCTGATATAACCGGAGCAACCAGTATCTATCTGCGACCTATATTTGCGAAATGGTATGGTCCTCTGGATGATGCAACTCTTCAAATCAAACTTAAATGGATTATGAGCAGGCCCGTTCGCACAATCAAGCCCGAAACACCGCTGGCAACAATTATAGAAAATATTTGCCGGTTTGGCGGGCGCGGCTTACCTGTTGTGGATGATGAAGGTAAAGTTCAAGGCCTTGTAACAGTATTCGACATCTTCCGGACGCTGCTCAATACAAGTGAAAATGTTTCGGCAGTTGGCAAAACAGCCGAGGCACCTGCATTAGTATAAACATTAACAAACACGAACCTCAAAAAGGCACACTTCCGAAGGACATACATCAACTTCTTTTATTAAGATTATATGTATTTTAATCTAAGTTTATCATCGCTTTATGTTACATAACCTTGTTAATCGTCAAGAAAGAATAAACGTAACACTGTGAACATCTAAAATTTGTGATAATCTCTTTTATCGGCCCTGTTTTGAAATCAGATTTCTAAAGCCATCTCAGTCTATATCTAAAAAAGCCCAATTTGAGTTAATCGCCCCCTTTTGAATGCCGAAATAACTATGAGAATCTCAGCTTAGTATGTGCAACAAGATCAAATATTTGGGGCGGTAATAAATACAAATGAGTTGTGACAAACTTACAGAGCTTATAGACCAGGCAGCTTCTGCGATAAATATGATAAGTTCGACGGATTTATCGGAGCTTGAGAATCTCCAGACAATCCTCGATCAAATTAAGCAGAATATCACCGAGATAGGTGACGGTCCTGCGCAACTGCTCGAACAGGCGCAGGACAGAACTTCCGAAGCCACTGAGGCCCTGCAGGAGATACTTCGGAAGGAAACTCAGGATACCGCCAGGTCAATCGAGATAATATCTCAGGCAATATCGACAATTCAAAGTTTGGCAGACAAAATTAATCCTGACAATACTACACTTGACTCTGATCCGGTCGAGACGAACCACATAGCAGATGACAAAACTGTGCCACAGGGATCCACTACTATTCCTGAAAAAGGTGCAGGGTTCATACTCGATTTTATCACCGAAGCCTTTGAGCATATTGAGTCTGCCGAAGCTGGATTGCTCAACCTTGGGAATCAATCTGATGACAAAGAAGTAATTAACCAGGTATTTTGTGGATTTCATATGATAAAGGGTTTGGCGGCCTTTTTAAATCTCACACAGATCTGTCAGTTGGCACATTGGGCAGAGAATTTACTTGACCTTGCCGGCAAAAACGAACTGACTATGACCGAGAACAATATTGAGATTGTTTTTGAAACAATTGACATGATGAAAAAACTGGTCGTTGACCTGGAACATTCGACAAAGACAGGTAAAGCCACATCTGAGCAAAAAGGTTTACCACAATTGTTATCAAAATTAAAAGAGTCCGTAGAAAACCACAATTCTGCCCCTTCTTCTAACAGTCCGCAGACTCAGGAGAAGGACAAAGAATTAGACAAGGTTTTAACAGTCAAGGATGAGCCGAAAAAGCAAGGCGTAACCACACAAGCACAAGCTTCTTCAGGAGATGAAAAAATAAAAGTCAGCACGGCCCGTCTCGACAACCTCGTAAATATGGTCGGAGAACTGGTAGTTGCTCAATTGATGGTTAGTGAAGAAGTAAACACTACACGGGCATCCGAGCATAATCTCTGTCGCAAAATTGCCCATCAAAGCAAAATCATTCGTGACCTCCAGCAACTTTCGATGTTGATACGTATGGTTCCCATAGGCGGTGTTTTCCAGAAGATGGCCAGACTTGTCCGTGACCTTTCGCGTAAATCCGGCAAAGAAATTAGCTTTATCACAACAGGGGATGAAACAGAACTCGACCGGACTGTAGTTGACAAGATATCTGATCCACTCGTGCATATGCTGCGCAATGCCATTGACCATGGAATTGAGCCGCCTGAAGAACGCACGAAAATCGGCAAGGATTCGAAAGGCCAAATCGAACTTCAAGCATATCACGAGGCGGGAAACATTGTTATCGAAATTACCGATAACGGCAAAGGTCTCAACAAAGAACGAATTTTGAAAAAGGCCATCGACAAAGGAATTGTTTCAGCCGAACAAGAGCTAAGCAAAGAAGAAATATATAAATTAATTTTTCACCCAGGCCTTTCAACCGCTCAGAAAGTAACAAGTGTATCCGGGCGCGGAGTCGGGATGGATGTCGTTAAAAAGAGCGTGGAATCATTGCACGGAAGAATTGACATCAGTTCCACATCCGGCAAAGGAACCACTTTTATCATTCGTATGCCGCTGACACTGGCAATAATTGACGGTCAAATTATTAGAGTCGGTAATAATCGTTACATTATACCCATAAACTCGATAGACCGCAGTCTTAAACCAACCAACGAGCAGTTATCATCCGTTCAGGGCCGAGGTGAGATGGCTATAGTCCAGGGCCATTTGATGCCGATAATTCGACTTTACAGACTTTTTGGTATTGTCCCGGATACTGAGGACCCGACCGAATCATTGCTGGTTGTTGTCGAAGACGAGGACAAAAAATGTTGTCTGCTTGTGGATGAGCTATTAGGTCAGCAACAGGTAGTGATAAAAAGCCTGGGCGAGGGATTAGGCAAAGTAAAGGGCGTTTCCGGCGGAGCTATTATGGGCGACGGCAAGGTAAGTCTGATTCTGGATATACCCAACCTGATGGAATTAGCAAATAAAATATGAATTGAGATACGAGGTTGATTATAGAAGCGCCAACAATACAAAATTATGTTTTGACGGAAAGAGATTTCCGCAAAATCAGTAAGCTGGTGTATGATCACTGCGGGATTAATTTGCACGTCGGCAAAAAGGAACTAATCCGTGCACGATTGGCAAAGCGATTGCGTCACGGCAATTTCAATACATTTTCAGAATATATGAAGCATGTGCTTGAGGATAAAACAGGAAAAGAATTTTCGGTACTTATCGATTCGCTCAGCACAAATCTGACAAGCTTCTTCCGCGAGGGGCAACATTTTGAGTTTCTGCGAAGCAGATTTTTACCGTCACTGATGGAGAAAAAAGCAAAAAAAGGCGACTTCAGAATACGCACATGGAGCGCCGGGTGCTCATCCGGTGAAGAACCATATTCGATAGCTATAACTTTGCTCGATGCGGTCGAAGGCAGAGGCCGCTGGGATATTAAAGTCTTAGGTACGGATATCTCAACAAGCGTGCTCGAAGTCGCCCGAATGGGTGTTTATGACAAACAACGAGTAAATCCTGTCTCGCCGATGCAGAGGCAAAAATATCTGGTATCCTCTCAAAAAAACAAGCAGAGTGTATACGAGGTTAGCAAGGCTCTCAGGGATGTTGTACTTTTTAAGTATCTTAATTTGATGGGAAATTGGCCGATTAATCCTCCCGGTGGAGTAGATTTTATTTTTTGTCGGAATGTAATGATATATTTCGACAAACCGACACAAGAGAACCTTGTAAACCGCTTCTGGAATCTGCTGGCTTCGGGAGGGGTTTTGTTTACCGGACATTCGGAATCGCTGACAGGTATCAATCACAAATTCAAATATATCCAGCCAACGATTTATATGAAACAATAAGAGCAACCGTGTCGAAAACAGCGAAATGAATAGAGATTATATATGACTAAAAATAAAGTAATAATAGGCATATCAGATGCGAACGTTTCCAATAATCCCCAAGACATTCTGGAAACACTTTCATTAGGTTCATGTATTGGCGTTTGTCTATATGATCCAAAGACATCTATCGGCGGCATGCTGCATTATCAGCTTCCAAGCTCAACGATGAATCCGGCTCGAGCCAAACAAAGCCCGCTGATGTTTGCCGACACAGGTATGAAGTTGTTGATTGACAAAATATTGGCAATGGGGGCAAACGAAAAACAACTGCAAGTGAAGATTGCAGGCGGAGCCTCAATGGACACAGGCCCCAATGGATTTGACATCGGTAAACGCAATTATTTAGCAATCAAAAAAATATTGTGGCAACACAGAATGTTTATTAAGGCGGAGGATATTGGCGGAAGTTCACCCCGCAATATGTAT
>JAVVFI010000243.1:0-8514 GCA_032250555.1 Sedimentisphaerales bacterium | reverse complement strand
GTTGTTACAATGAAGAAGATCAGCATGATAAACACGATATCTAACATCGGAGTCATATCAATTTCTACATCTTCTTGTTTCTTTCGAGTCTCAATAGCCATTAAGGTTCACCAAATTTCTAGTGATGTGGAAGATTATCGGCTAATTGATGTGATTTTATATAAAGAGCTTTAGATATGCGATATTGTGTTATTTGCATAAAGATAAGCAGGAGAAGAGATAATGGTTAAGCGGTGTATCGGCATAGATATTGGTTCTTCATGTATATGTGCGGTACAGGTTATGCGCACAGATGAGGGATTCTGCGTTGAAAAAGTCTTCGGCTCACAAATACGTCGAAGTACGGACTCACCTGAAGAGGTTCTGCGGCTGCTTTTCAGCCGGCATGGTTTTGACCGGCGAGCGGAGGTTGCGATTTCTATGCCGCATGATGCCGTTTTCTTCAGGAACATGGAAACTGATTCTACCGGACTCGAACAAATCCGTGAAGGAAACTGGTCTGCTCTGGAACACAATTTTCCGGTTGGAGCGGAGAAAATCGTTGCTCAGATATATTCGTACAATCCAACGCCGGATGGCAAATATTCTGTTCTTACAGCAGTTTCGACCAGGCAATCACTTCAAGACAGACTAAACATCTTCACTGAGGCAAAATTGCATCCCGGCATGGTAGAGGCGGCGATTTTTGCGGCTCATTCAACGGTTGCGTTAAATTACCCGGAAATTATGGCCGGTCAGGCCATCATTGCGTATATAGATGGGTGTTATCTTACTTTGGCGATAATCAGGGACAACGATGTTGTGTTTGTCAGAAGTATTCCGGTTATTGTCGAATCTGAAGATGATATAAAGTCTATTCAAAAACAGACGGCCCATGTCATATCGCGTGAAGCACAGATAACATGGCAAAAAGTATTCGGAACCGATATCGAGCAGAACACTAAAATTTACCTGATATCAACCGGCCCAATTTCTGACTATATGGTGCTGAAGATTGGAAAAAAACTGCGATCAGAAACTACCGTTGTTGATTGCTATGCCACGGTAGAAAATATGTCCCGGCAAATGGTGGATATACAGGTATGTGTTGCCGAAGGTCTGGCATTAAGGCTTTTGTCGCCTGAACAAACCAAAGGCATTAACTTTCTTGAAGCGGACAAATCGGATGCTGCCCCGGCTTTGAACCTGAGAAAAGAGTTTGTTTTTTGCGCAGCACTTATATGTGCAATAGCCGTTTTCTTACTGGTTGGGCTGTTTACGCGATTGTCGCATTTAGAAACTGCTTACGCACGCATAAAGAACGAAACCACAGAGATTTTTCAGGCGACATTGCCGGATGAGAAAAATATTGTAAATCCCCTTGTCCAGTTAGAGCAAAAAATCGAGTCATTCAGGGATTCCCGGCTTTTTGCTTCTTTGTCTGATACCGGCTTATCGCCCCTTGATGCTCTTTACAAAATAAGCAAGAACAGTCCTTTGCGGGAGAATATAAAGATTGATGATATATTGATAGCTGCCGATACGGTAAGGATTAACGGCACCTGCGATTCGTTCGAGCCGGTATATCAATGGCAGCAGCTTTTACAGGAAAATCCAGGCTTCACATCTGTTGACGTGAAGGACATACAAAAACAATCCAAAAGCGGCGTGGTTCACTTTACTATGCTGCTGTCTTTATCTATACGGGAGCCCAAATGATACGTTTAGCGCGAAGAGAAAAATTGCTGGCCGGAGGTTTGGCTGTTTTCATAGCATCATGGTCTTTGTTTACCATCGCGGTAAAGCCCGCTCTTGCCAGGATTGAGACACTCGAACGGGTTATACCTGAAAATCAGCAGGAGCTTGAAAAAGTTCGTGCGATAAGCGAAAAATATATCTTACTGAGCGGCAGGCTCGATAATTTGCACACAAATATTGCTTCGGCAAAGGAAACGATTGAGCTGCTGCCTTTCTTAGAATCATTAATCGAAGAATGCGGCCTTGCGGAAAACCTTGATACAATGAAAAGGGATGTATTGCAAATAGATTCGAATTACTCAGAGACAATTGTCGAGGTAAGACTGGAGAGCTTGTCGCTTGGCAGGCTTGTCGATTTTCTCTATAAAGTAGAATCATCACAGGTTCGGGCAAAAACAAAAAGTATATATATCAAAAGGAATACGGCAAACGAGAACCTGCTTGATTCGGTGGTTGAAATACACATCGCTAATGTATCCGAAAACGAGTTTGCCGGAATATAATATTGTGATTTCGAACTCACATGTTTCCAGGTTGCCCCGCCAACATCATCGATAATCTCCCGCAAAAATGTCTGCTATTATAAGAAGGTTCAGATAAATTGAAGTTGTCTGTCAGATTTCGAGATTTATGTTTCTCTGGTTTAGAAATAACACATTTCAAAGTTTCTTTTTTTTATGTTAATTTACTCTTTTTTCTTTTAATATACTCTCTATGTTGGAAAAAGGACTTATCCAGGTTTATACAGGCCGCGGCAAGGGCAAGACCACTGCTGCGTTCGGATTGGCACTGCGTGCTGCGGGGCAGGGAAACAAGGTCCTTATATATCAATTTTTGAAACCGCCCTCTCTTGATACCGGAGAGCGGCTTGCACTGGAATTGGGTGCCGTCGGAATAAGGGCTGAAGCTATCGATTTGCCCTGGGAGATGTCCGAATCTCTAAAAAATGAGCAAGCCTTTGATCAAATGCGCACAGCAATCGGCGAAGCCCTTGAAAAAATTGCTCGAACTGCTGAAAAAAGGCTTTATGATGTCATTATACTTGACGAGATTGTGTTTTGCCTTTCAAAAGGCCTGGCGGGGTTGGAAGATATTAAAAGTATTATTGACGGAAAAGACCCTGCCGTTGAGATTGTTTTGACTGGCAGAGGCGCGACCCGGGAATTGATAGAGATGGCGGATTTAGTAACGGAAATGAAAAAAATAAAGCATCCGTTTGATAGAGGCCTGCCTGCACGGCGCGGCATCGAATTTTAAGCATGGATTTCAGGATTATAAAACAACGAAAGCGTTAACGGGAGCTTTGAGTATGAGTCAAAGTGTTGCTGCAATTATTTGTGCCGCCGGAGCGAGCAGCAGGTTCGGCGGAAAAAGAAAGAAAGCATTTGTCGATGTGGCCGGCAGGGCGGTTTTTCTCAGAAGCGTCGAGATTTTCTCAAACCGGGATGATGTAAAACAGATTCTATTAGGCATTTCCCCGGAAGACGAAGAGTTGGTAAATATCAAATGGGGGCCTAATCTGAAGTTTTACGATACCACAATCTTCCTGGGTGGTGATGAGCGTTTTGATACCGTCAATAAGGGTATCGAGCTTGTCAAGGATGATATCGATTTTATTGCTGTTCACGATGCCTGTCGATGTTGTGTTACGGCAGAATTGATTGACAAAGTTCTTGCCGCTGCCGCTGAAAAAGGGGCTGCCATACCGGCGCGGGCGGTAACGGCAACTATAAAAGAGGCACAGGATAACACGATAATCAGGACCGTTGAAAGGGCGAATCTCTACGAAGCTCAAACCCCACAGGTCGCAGCGGTTGAACTGCTCAAAAAGGCATATGGAAATCTGAAGAATCTGGACCAAAGCAAGATCAGCGATGATGCTCAATTGATCGAAGCATTAGGCCAAAAGGTGACGATTGTGGAAGCAGACTCTTCTAATATTAAAATTACCCGGCAAAGCGATATTGCAATAGCCGAAGCCATTCTCAAGTCCCGGCCAAAGCTTATGCCGAAAGGTCACGTAGGCCCTTACGGTGAGGCTCAATGGTGACATTTCAATACAATGTGATGAAGCTAAATGGAAATAAGATACATATTTATTAATAAGGAGACTCAAAGATGAGAACAGGAATATTTTTGAAAACAGCTATTGTATTAATGATATTAGTCACTGCGACAACCGGATGTAACGGATTAAGTGAAGTGGTCGGCGGCGAAAAAGTACCGTTGTTGTTTGAAGCTGATTTTGAAGATAACGATATTGGTAACTGGAAGGCTGCCGACCCAACCGCATGGAGAATCGAATCCGGAAATGGCGGCAAGGTACTGGCCCTGCACAAACAGAGCGAATATGAACCGCAAGTCCGCTCGCCTTTTAATATAAACCTTATTAGGAATGTGGTTGTAGGCAGTTTTATTCTGGAATTAAAGATGCATTCTACCACAAAGGATTACGGCCATCGGGATATGTGCCTGATTTTCGGGCACCAGGACCCGACACATTTTTATTATGTGCATATTGCCAATCAATCCGATGAACACGCAAACTCTATATTTATTGTTGATGCCGAACCTCGAGTATCTATCGCTGAAACACGTACCGAAGGAACCAAGTGGGATGACGGCTGGCATACCGTACGATTGGTGCGCGACGCTAAAAAAGGCACAATTGAAGTATTTTTTGATGATGGGCCGGAGCCCATTATGACCGCTGTGAACGATCGTTTTGACTGGGGCGGTATCGGTGTTGGCTCATTTGACGATACCGGCCAATTTGATGACATTCGACTGTGGGGTATTGAGCAATAATATTCCCGTTTGCCATGACATACAACCGTAAGATATCAGCTTGAGCAAAACCGTTGCCTCTGTTAGACTATTGCCTGAGTAGATTTTTACAGAAAAGAAAAAATTAAAATCAATTAATCAATTATTTCGAGGTAACAGATGAATGTACTGTTAATTGGAAACGGTGGACGTGAACATGCGATTGCCTGGAAATTAGCTCAATCGAAAAACTTAACGAAGCTTTATATAGCACCGGGAAATCCGGGTACAGCACAATGTGGTGAAAATATTCCTGTTAGTGCTGATAATACCGATGAGCTTTTGGATTTTTCAAAGCAGAATGATATTGCTCTTGTGGTGGTTGGCCCCGAGGATCCTCTTGCCGCAGGGCTTGTTGATAAGTTTGAAGCTGCCGGCATAAAGGCGTTCGGCCCAAGCGCAGGCGCCGCACAGCTCGAAGCGGATAAAGCGTTTGCAAAGCAGTTGATGCGTTCCAGTTCCATCTCGACGGCGGAAGGCAGATGTTTCGATAGATTCAGCGATGCCAAAGCATATATCGCAAGCAGGGACGAATCAGTAGTGGTAAAGGCTGCCGGTCTGGCTAAGGGCAAAGGGGTTTTTGTCTGTGATGACCCGGCAGATGGAATCCTGGCTGCCGAAAAAATAATGTGTGATGAAATATTCGGAGCTGCAGGCACCAAAGTCATCGTCGAAGACAAACTGCTTGGCGAAGAGGCCTCGATACTTGCCTTTGTCGATGGGCGAAATATCTATGTTATGGAATCCTCACAGGATCACAAGGCCATTGGGGACGGCGATACCGGCCCTAATACAGGAGGCATGGGAGCTTACTGTCCCGCACCGGTAGTTACTGAGAAATTGATAAATCATATAACGAATGAAATACTTGTGCCTGTGGTTGATGGCATGAATCGAAACGGAACACCGTATAAAGGTGTGCTGTACGCAGGAGTTATGATTACCGGCGGCGGACCCAGAGTTCTGGAATTTAACGTGCGGTTTGGCGATCCTGAAACGCAGCCGATCCTTGCAAGGCTAAAAAGCGATTTGCTGGAAGTTCTTCTGGCGGTCTGTGACGGCACTTTAGACCGGGTTACCCTCGAATGGGACCGGCGACCGGCTGTTTGTGTTGTGATGGCTTCTGGTGGTTATCCCGGTGATTATGAAAAGGGCAAGAAAATCGTCGGCATCGAAGAAGCTCAAAAGATCGAAGATGTTATCGTATTCCACGCAGGCACCAAAGATATAAATGGAGATATTGTTACAAACGGCGGTAGAGTCCTGGGAGTAACCGCCTTGGGGGACACAATCAAGGATGCAAAGGAAAGGGCATATAGAGGGGTGGAAAAAATAAAATTCGACGGTGCTTATTGCCGTCGGGATATCGCGGATAAGGCGATTAAAGGAAGTGGCAATTGATTGTCGAATAAAATTGGTAGTTGGAAATTTCTAGGTAAACAACAAAGCACTGACAACTACATACCCTGAATTGTGTGTGTCCTCTATGGCCCGGATCAAAATTGAAAATCTGGAATCAAAAGGTGTAATGCGATGGCTTGCAGAAGTCTTGATTCTGGCTGTTCTTCTATGGCTTTTTTTCATTCTTGCAGGCCGGGCTTTGTGCCATATTGCTCTGTCGCAGATTGCCGAGCTGACCAACACGAAGATAAAAACCGAATCTGTCAATTTTCGCACGGATGGCTCTGTACTAATTAAAGAGCTTATAATCAGCCCCTACGAGAAGCAAAGCGAAGATGATACAATACTAAAAGCCCAAACAGTATATGCACGCTTTAGTCTCAGGAGCTTATTGCTGCTGCGGCCGCGGCTGAAAGTTATTGATGTCAATGACTTTGCCTTCAACGCTCAATACGACCTCGATAGGGGTTGGTGGAATTTGTCGGCACTTACTATCAAGCCTCCCAAAGGAACCTCCGGCAAAATGCCGCGTATTCATCTTAAAGCCGGGACTTTGCAATACAGCAAAATTTCAAACGGGAAGGTGGAAGTGGCTCTCTCGGTACCTGTTAACGCGAAATTCGGATTCGATGAGGAAACGCAAAAAGGCTATAGTTTTGAAATAAATACCGCTACTTTGATTTCCGGTTATGGAAATAGCAAACTGGCTGGTTTTTGGAAACCGGGTTCCGTTACGATTTGGGGTGGTCTTTCCTCTGTGCTTGTTCCTGAGCTTGAAATGGCCTGGATAATCGAAGTTCTGGCTGCTGAACTGAAATATGACAGAAATAATAACTTCGCGCTGAAGCTCAGGATAAAAGACCTGCACTCCAAACGCAGTCCCTCGCTGGACAAGTTAGCATTGGTTGGGCCCGCATTTTTGGGCAAATCCAGTCCATTTGCAGCTTTGCAAAAGTTTTTCAACCGATACCAGCCTTATGGACAAGTGGATATTGATCTTGACGCATCAGGAAATTTATACCGACTTAGCGAAAGCAAATTGTCCGGTGAAGTCTATTGTCAGGATGTTGCTTTTTGCTACTTCAATTTCCCATATACAGTAGAACATTTGACCGGCCGGATAGATTTTACTGAAAATAGCGTGACTCTGAATAATTTGAAAGGCAAACATGACGATGTTGAGCTTTCCTTTAATGGAAGGACTTGGGATTTTGGCCCGGATTGGAAGCACCAGGTCAGGATTACAAGTGACAATATCGCCTTGGATAATGACTTGTATAGCGTACTGGACAAAAAACAGAAAGAGTTCTGGTCTGCTTTTTCTCCGAGTGGATTTGCAAAAATAGATTACCAGCTCAGCCGGGCTCCGCAAATGGACGGGAAAAGAAAATTAACTGTTGAACTGCGTCGAGCCGAAGCTGTTTACCGGGGTTTTCCTTATCCATTAAAAAATCTTACAGGCCGGCTCTTTTTCGAACACGGCAATGTAATTTTTTCGGATGTGGTTTCGCAGGTCAACGAGTGCAAAATAACCATAAATGGCGAGGTAGTAGCCAATCCCGACAGTAACTCAATATATGATATATCGGTGGATGTAAACAATGTCCCCCTCGATTCAGCACTCGAGGCGTCATTGCCGGCTGAACAAAGGAATTTGTACAGGCAAATCAAACCCACGGGCCTGGCTGACGGCTCGATAAAGATTTCAGGCCGTAGTTCCAAGCCGGCTGCTTTCACAGCCGACTTGTCTTTCAAAAAAGCTTCTTTCATGTCCGACCAGCTTTCATCGGCTGTATCTGATATATCGGCCAATGCCGTTTTTACACCTGACTCGATAACTATAACTGATTTTGACGGTCGGTATGGTGATGGTTCGGTTTCATTGGAGGGCGGAATATGGCCGGGCCGGGAAAGTCGGCAATCACGCTATCAGTTGTCCATGAATTTTGAGCAGATAATGTTAAACGATGATTTGTTTAGTTTCGTCCCTGCGCCGCTGAAAAAAATCGTTACCGAATTGAAACCACAGGGTAAACTTAATCTCGTTGTCGATTTGAACAAAGAGGACCCGGAAATCCCGCTCGATTACAGGGTAACTATGGATTGCCTCGGTGACAGGGCTGATTTTCCCCAGCTACCATTTCCCCTCAAAGACATTACCGGCTCCTTATCGATAACAAAAGACAGTATAACTCTTAAAGATATTGCCGCAACTTTAGATGATAATATTTCGGTGACGAAAGATGACTCAACTATCAGGCTGAATGGGCGAATAGCTTTGGCTGATAATTCTTTCAGCAGTGCCGTTTTAGATATTTCGGCTAAAAACATGTTCCTCGACGAATGCCTGATCATATTCTTACCACAACATCTTGAAACATTATACAACGAGATGTCGCCGGCGGGTCGATTTGATCTGGATTTCAAAAATTTCCGAATCTTGACCGCGGATGGTGGGCAAAAGGCCGTCGATTTTGATGGTGATATCGCATTTAAAAACTGTACTTTCAAATTTGCTAATGCCAAAACCGAATTGGATGCAAAGCTAAA
>JAVVFI010000242.1:0-8557 GCA_032250555.1 Sedimentisphaerales bacterium | reverse complement strand
GCCGATGAGTCATCCACTGGCAAAGGCTACGATAAAACAGATGCATGATTATTCATGGCCCGATCCGGATTGGATGAATGTCTCGGAAATAAAAGCTGAAGCGCAGGCTTACAAGGGACAATATGCCATTCTCGGGGGTGACTGGTCACCATTCTGGCATGATGCGATCGACCTTCTTGGAATGGAAAATCTTTATATGAAAATGTATGACCAGCCGGAGTTTGTCGATTCAGTAATACAGCATCTTGTTGATTACTACGCAGAAGTCAGCCGGCGAATATTCGATGCCGCCGCGGATGTTATTGATATATTTTTCATTGGTAATGATTTTGGAAGCCAAACCGGCCCTTTGCTGAGTCCGGCCCTTTTTGAGCGGTTTATCCTGCCGCACCTCAAAAGGCTGATTGATCTTGGCCATTCCTATAGCTTGAAAGTCCAGCTTCACTGCTGCGGAGGTTTTGCTCCGTTGATTCCGATGCTGATTGAAGCCGGCCTTGACGGTCTGCATGCGATTCAGCCGTCTTGCTTTGGGATGGACCTGAAACAGCTCAAGGCCGATTATGGGGACAGGATTCTTTTCAACGGCGCGATAGATTCGCATCATGTCCTAATTGAAGGCACACCGGATACTGTTTCAGCCCAGACACGAAAAGTGCTTGATATAATGGCGCCGGGCGGGGGCTATATTGCCGGTGCAAGTCATGACACAATTCTCGAAGAAACACCCGTGGAAAATGTCCTTGCAATGTTCGATACTGTTCTACAGTACGATACTTATCATCATAAAAAATAGCTGCCAATAATTGATTATCAGCAGCTATCCTGTTTGACTTTAGAAGCGTGTTATTTCTAACTGGCTTTATACTTTGCCCAATAATCTGGCATCAGCTCTTTTACCTTGGCTTCAAGTTCCTGGTCGCTTATGGCGGTCAGACGGCCGTGCTCGTCATACTGGTCAATGACCCAGCGAGCTATTTTGTGTATTTTAATCTTGTTGATTCGGTCTTCACCTTTAAGACCGAAGAACTCGTTGACCCAGTGTACGACGCCGTCTGTCCCGCTTTTGTCGGTGATAGCCACGCGAGGCGGCCGGGCGAGCAGTTTTTCGGTATCGAAAATATTATATATCTGCTCATCACGACGTAGCCCATCGGCGTGGATACCGGCACGGGTAGTATTGAAGGATCTACCCACGAACGGGTAGTTGTCAGGTATCGGCAGGCCAATGGAACGCATATAATCTGCTAATTCTGTAATTACCATCGTGTCAATTCCACAGAGGTCTGCTTTTAATGCGATGTACTCGAAAATCGCGCTTTCGAGAGGAGGATTTCCTGTACGTTCTCCGAAGCCAAATAATGTCGTATTTACCACATCACAACCATACAGCCAGGCTGTTCCGCCATTGGTATGCACCTTGTGGAAGTCGTTGTGTCCGTGCCATTCGAGCCGGTCGCTCGGTACACCACACTCCTTGTTGAGTTTGTAGATTAGTTTTGGGATACTTCTGGGAAGCTCAACACCCGGGTAACTAATTCCAAAACCCATTGTATCACAAAGACGAATCTTGGCTGTAAGTTCTTCCGGTACCTGGCTGCTCATTTCCATTAACCGCTCTACGAAGGGAAGGACAAAGCCATCAATATCTGCACGTGTCAAATCTTCGAGGTGGCAGCGGGGGCGCACGCCAGCCTCAAAAGCCGCCTCTACAACTTCACAATAGCTGTCCATGCATTCGGCACGGCTGCGGAATTTCAATTTCTGGAATATGTGGTAGTCCGAGCAGCTTGTGAGCATGCCGGTTTCTTTTAGCCCTGCTTCTTTGACGAGACGAAAATCCCCCTTAATAGCCCGAATCCAGCCGGTACACTCAGGATATTTATGGCCGAGGCTCCGGCATTTATCAAGTGTTTCGCGGTCGTTCTTTGTGTAAAGGAAAAACTCGGTCTGCCTTATTACTCCATTCGGTCCGCTAAGACGGCTCAAAAGGTCGTATATATGCACCATCTGGTCGATAGTATAAGGCGGACGTGCCTGCTGACCATCGCGGAAAGTGGTATCACTAATCAGGATGTTTCGGTCTTTAACGGCTCCGAAGTCAAATTCCACTGGTTTGCCGTCAATATTTTCAACCACTGGCCCTTCAAAACGAATCAGCGGAGGTAAGCTGTACGGATATGTATCCTCCAGGAGGTTAGGTTTTTTCGCATCCACGAGGGGATGTTGTTTTTTTGCCTTATTCATTGTAGGCCCTTTCGTTTTTGATATTACAGACTACGGCTTATTCCTCGATGTCCACACCTTGCTCTTTGCAGACTTGAGTAATGAAATCTACCGCTTTTCCAACGGTTTCAACCGACAATGCCGCATCCTCATCCATTTCGATGCCGAATTCCTCTTCGAACATAGCTACCAGCTCGATTGACTGTACACTTTCGGCTCCGAGGTCAGCGGTAAAACTGTCGTCCGGTTTAATTTGATCCGAGTCAATTTTTAAGACCTGTGCGGTTACTTCTTTAACACGTTCTTCTACTGTTGCCATTTATTCTGTTCCTATTCTTTTTATCGAGTTAACATTGCTTTTCTGCCTTTTTTGACGGCTTGTTTTCTAATGGGTGCCGTCATTTCAAATACGGCGTTCCACATATCCTGTTCGGTTTGGGTCCATTGGCACTTCCGCCTGCTCATTGCCATCTTGGCCGTCTCATACAATTTTCCCTTGCCGAATCCCTTAGTTACGATACCCTCAATAAACCATGCAAACGCGGGTATATATTTCGGCAGCGGTTTACCTGTACCCATAATCAGGGCCATCGGTCCGACGTACGAGCCAGTATTAAAAAGCGTCCCGATTGAAGTCTTAACATGGTCTCCGATAAGAGAGCCGACTTTAACCGAGCCTGTATCGATTGCATGTAGTCCATCTAACGTTACTGAGACGTTCGAGTAGTCGTTTTTCAGGTCGCTGTTAGTCGTAAATGCTCCAAGATTAACCCACTCTCCGACATAGGCGTGCCCTAAAAAGCCGTCGTGGTACTTATTGGAGTGTCCGTGAATTATAGATTCTTCCACTTCGCCTCCAACTCTGCATAGGGGCCCAATTGAATTACCCTCTCGGCATTTAGCACCAAGCAGAATTGCCTGTTTTCCGATGTAGCAGGGCCCTTCAATACGGGTGAAGGGATGGATTTCCGCGTCATTGTCGATATATACCGGCCCATGCTCGGCATCGATCACCACCATTGGATGCACCATCACGCCCGGGGCGACATAGACATCCTTTTTACTGCCCCGAATGGCGTTTGGCTGTTCAACTGTACCTTCGATACCATGCTGCCCGGCTGTGGCAAAGTCAGCCGTTATCTGCTCGGCATTGTTCAGAATCAAGTCCCAGATGTATTTCCAGGCCGGAAGTGCGGATTTAACATTGGGTAGATTGGCTTTGGCATCTGCTATGAACAGCTCGAAGTTGTCTTTTGATAATTTTCCGGCGTCAGCTTTGGCAATACGGGCATACTGTAGGTTACCCTGTTCATCCAGGCCGACCTCACTGGGCCCGCTAACGGCTACATCGAAGCTTTCTGCTTTAATACAGGGATTCAGAATAAGCAGATCATCGCCTTCCAGTACGGCCAGGTCATTTACCTGGTATTTGGTCTTCGCACGGTATGAATCTGCCATATAATCAGGCACAAAACAGGCCACATCTTTAGCACCTATTTTGGCGATGAGCTTGTCGCCGAGCGAGTTGAAGCCGCATCGAAGCTCCCATACAGGCCGTCCCAAAGCCAGGGGGTAAAAGTTAACTCTCTGTTCGTCAGGACTATCAAATAAAATCAAACGCATAAACATCAATCCTTATTTTATTGTCCAAAAAACTGCTCCTGCTTTTGCTTTCACAAGAAAGCGCAGAAGCC
Organism: Sedimentisphaerales bacterium; assembly: GCA_032250555.1. Lineage (GTDB taxonomy): Bacteria > Planctomycetota > Phycisphaerae > Sedimentisphaerales > Anaerobacaceae > NIOZ-UU13. The sequence continues at coordinate 4,640 of JAVVFI010000242.1, read as the reverse complement.
CCTTCCTTCTTACCAGGAATCCGGTCCATCAAATCCCTCATACCGGAACGGAGAAATCATACTAAAAGGTGTCAATCATGTCAAGCCCGTAGAACCTTTTTCATCTCTTTTATCTCTAAAAGAGTTGATTTCAAACGGGATTAAGGGGGGCTTGCCGAACAAAGTGCCGTCCTTGAAGGTATAAAAAGGATGTATTCTGTGAGCCGTAAGAGGTTCTGATGGGAGAAAAATAGCCCAATACGAGCTTTAATCCCTGCCCATATGGGATGGCTGCGGTAAATAATAGGTTGTACTGTACGGCACAGATTGGTAGAATAAGATACTTTGCAGAAAATCAGTAGGGGTTTAAAGATATGAAACGGCAGCGCATCACAATCATAATTCTAACGTTTATTTTCATTTTAGTGCCATCATCGGCCTTTGCGTGTTCAACACCGGTTTTTCGGTATGCGCTGGAAAGATGGGCGGCTGATTATTATGAAGCGGTTTACATCCATCGTGGTCCCTTGACTACGGATGAACAACAACTCCTGGATAAGCTGCGGCAGGAAGGTTCTGAGACCGAGGCATTTTTGAATTTACGTGTTTTGGATATGGATATTAACTCATCCACAGAGGAGAAAGTTAAAACTCTTTTGATGAGCGAAGAACTCCCCGGGACACTGCCGGTTCTTGTTCTCTGGTATCCATGGCAAAAGGGCCGGACACCCCCCATCTGGCAGGATCAGTTAACGCCCTCAACAGTTAAGGCGTTTCTTCAATCCCCGGTTCGTAAAAAGCTGGCAGAGTGTTTAACTGAAGGCCAAACAGCCGTGTGGATTTTCTTTGAATCGGGCAATGCCGCTAAGGACAAAACTGCTCTTGAACTGCTCGAAAAGGAATTGGATGTGGCGACAAAGGAGTTGAAAGATGAAGCTGAATCTATGCCTGATGAACTGGCTGGTCCTGAAATAAATTATGAATTTTCTATTTTGCCTGTTTCACGTTCTGATCCCAATGAAAGCGTGCTCCTGAGCTTGCTGCTCAACAGTGAGCCGGACCTCGACGAGTATTCGGGTGAGCCTGTCATATTTCCCGTATTTGGACGGGGCAGGGCCCTTTACGCACTCATTGGTGAGGGTATTAATACAGATAATATTCGAGAAGCTATTGCTTTTATTGTCGGCCCTTGCGGATGTGAAATAAAAATGTTAAATCCGGGTGTGGATTTGCTTATGGCGGCAAACTGGGACGCGGCGGCGATGCAGTTCTATGAGGAATTCTATGAGACTTATAACGAGGTGCCTGTACTGACGGGTGTGATGCCGGAAGCGCCGACTGCGAAACTTGATACAGAAAATACTGCCGTGGACAATACTCTCAACTCTAATGTTCGTGAGTCTGACAGCACTCAAACCGTTGCTGCTGACGAACAGGTCACAACGGTCGAAGTCAAAAAGAGAAAGGTTCTTGGATTAGGCCTGATGGGAACAACAGGGATAATGCTGGCGATTATAATTCTGATGGTTGTTTTGGGAACTGTGGCGCTAAGTCCTCGCAGAAAGGGTCAGCTATGACAATTTGGCGGTTGGTGTTCAGTGAAATTCTGCACCGCAGGATGAACTTTGCATTAGGTGTGTTGTCAGTAATGGTGGCCAGCGCTTCTTTCATTGGGTCCGTTACACTTCTTAATATCCATGACCTGCGTACAAGCCAAATACTTCAGGAAAAACAGGATGAGCTGGCCGACAGAATGTCTGAGTTGACGGACGTTACCCGCAAGGCTATGCTCAAACTTGGTTTCAATGTTGTCATTCTGCCCAAAGACCAGAATCTGGCTGACTGGTATTCTGACGATTATGCATCAAATTATATGCCCGAAGATTACGTGCATCGCCTGGCGGATTCCGGTATTATTACCGTGCGCCACTTCCTTCCGAGTCTTCAGCAAAAAATCGAATGGCCGGAGCGAAAGCGAAAGATTATCCTTGTGGGTACGCGCGGTGAAGTCCCAAATTTACACAAGAGTCTGGTCAAACCGATGGTGCAGCCTGTGCCGCCGGGAACCATCAGTCTTGGATATGAGCTTCACCGAAGCCTTGACCTGAAGGTTGGTGAAAAGGTTAAGTTGATGGGAAAAGAGTTTACAATACACGCCTGTCACGAGGAACGTGGGAACAAAGACGATATCACCGCCTGGATATACCTGGCGGAAGCCCAGGAATTGCTGGATAAAAAGGACCTTATAAATGCCATCTTAGCATTGGAATGCCTGTGTACCACGGATGCGTTACCGATAATACGCAAAGAAATAGCAGCTATTCTGCCGGGAACGCAGGTTATCGAACGGGGCTCACGGGCTCTGGCACGCGCTGAGGCTCGTACTAAAGTCGAAAATGAGGCAAAAGTCGCTATAGAAAAGGAAAAACTCGGCCGGGAAAACCTCAGGACTGTTCGAGAAAGACTGGCATCTATACTAACACCTGTGATTGTGATGGCTTGTGCTGTGTGGATTGTACTATTAGGATTTACGAATGTTCGGGCAAGGCGGGAGGAAATCGGAGTTCTCCGTACATTGGGAGTATCTGCCAAAGGTATCCTTGTCATGTTTCTGTCAAGGCATATTATGGTTGGTGTATTTGGAGGAGCATTTGGCTTTTTTGCCGGTGTGCTGGCGGCCGTTTACTTCGGTGCAGCTCTCGAAGACACGCGAATAGGGATAACCGAAATGGACCTTTCGCTGGCTGGTTTACTGGCGCTTTCTGTCGGTGGCGCCGCCGTTCTGGCGGTCATTGCCGGATGGATTCCGACTCTGACGGCGATTCGACAGGATCCGGCGGAGGTATTAAGAGAAGAGTAAAGTGAGAGACACCTGAATTCCTGCAAAATGGGATTCTTTTACGAGATAAAAAATAATGCTTGAGTTCAAAAATATAAGTATGTGGTTTGATGGACCCAAAGGGAAAGTAACTGCTCTCGATGAGGTTAGCTTCTCCGTATCGCCGGGTGAATTCCTGGCCGTACGCGGCCCGAGTGGTTGCGGAAAAACCACGTTGTTGTTAGCTGCCGGAGGCTTGCAAAGACCCAGTGCAGGGCAGGTCAATCTAAATGGTCAAGATCCGTATGCCCTCAGCTCTGAGATGCGAAGCCGGATGCGTGCAAGCATGATAGGATTTGTATTTCAGCAGTTCCATCTAATTCCATACCTGACAGTACGACAGAACATTATGGCCCCTTCGCTGGCTCTTCCGGCTAAAGAAGCAGCCCAAAGAACGCAGGAGCTGGTGAGTAATTTCGGTCTGGAAGATCGTGCCGGCCATGTACCGGCGCAGCTTAGTACCGGCCAGAGACAGCGTACAGCTCTGGCTCGTGCCCTCCTGAATAAACCGAAAATCATATTGGCTGACGAACCTACGGGAAATCTGGACGAGGACAACGCTGATATTGTATTTGATTACCTCGGTAAATATGTCTCTGATGGTGGATGTGTGCTGCTTGTTACTCACGATGTAAGGGCGGCCGCACACGCAACTAAAACACTCCAAATGAACCAGGGACGGATAATTGAATAGAGCTAATGTCCTGGCAGAAAAGTTGAACAAATACTTTTGCCTGGTATATGCAATCGAATATTACTGGTTTTTACATGGCTGATCAGGTTTGACACGTACCTGTCCTTCGCATTTACATGAAATATGTTTTTCGCGTCGCAAAAAACGGGCAACAAAATCGCTGCTCGGTTTACTTACCAGTTCATCCAGGGTACCGACCTGTTGCAGGATACCATCTTTCAAAATTGCCGCCCGGTCTGCGACAGTAAATGCCTCTTCAAGATTATGGCTTACGTGGATGGTAGTCAGGCCGAGTCTGCGTTGAATACTAAGTAATTGAGCGCAAACTTCCTGTCTTGTAACCTCATCCAGCGCGCACACCGGCTCATCCAGAAGTAATATTTTTGGCTGCAAAACCAGTACCCGCGCCAAAGAGACTCGTTGTTTTTCACCGCCACTAAGACCGTGTATTTTTCGTGGTAATAACCGCCGGATATCCAGCAATTCAGTTGTATCGGTTATTTTGGATTGTATCTCTTTGTGTTTACAGCCGCCGGTGCGCAAACCGAAAGCTATATTTTGTTCAACGGAAAGATGCGGAAAAAGAGCGTAATCCTGAGGTACATACCCGATGCCCCGAGCGCGGGGTTCGGTATTGGTTACATCACTTCCATCGATGTATATACGTCCCGAATTAATCTTTTTAAGGCCGCACAGGCACTCAAGAAAGATTGTCTTACCAGAGCCCGGCGGGCCTAACAGGATAAAGTATTCTCCCTTAGCGATATTAAGACTCAATCGCTGCAACTCAAACGTGCCGATATGAAAAGAGATTTCTTCTGTGCGAATCATAATCTTGCCAGTGTCGAACCTCCGACAAGCCGAATGCATGTTACTGCAATCAGAGCCACGAATATAAGAAGTAACGCGATTGCCAGCGCAACTTCAAGATTGCCGATGGATTGTTCGAGATAAATGGTTGTGCTTAAAACTTCTGTTCGACCTCGGAAAGAACCTACAAAAATCATTAGCGGTCCGAAAAGCCCGAACGCGCGAGCCCAGGTTAAAATGCCGCCGGCGATAATGCCGTTTTTGGCTCCGGCTTCCACC
>JAVVFI010000241.1:0-8623 GCA_032250555.1 Sedimentisphaerales bacterium | reverse complement strand
CCTCCAAATAACGCTATTCACAGGACTTATCGGCTAAATATATTCAAATGCTTGAGCCTTTATGGCGCTGTAGTAGTAAAAAAAGGCTGCGAATAATGAATCACAGCCTCTCGTGAGAGTTTTACATATGAGTTTTTCGATACCTGTCTGGTTTCTCATAACCGGATGAGCATGAAAAATCTATTTGTTCTTCTTGGGTTTTGGCGGCACGATACGCACTTCGTCGGTACCCGATATATCATTTCCGCCAATGGTCATTCCCGTCAATTCAGCCTCTGTACTGTTCTCATCCAGATTCAGCTCCTGTGTCTTGAAATGAAACAGCAGATCCTCATCACCATCATCATCCACATCACATAATGTCCATCGCAAAGGTGAAGCTCCTGCGAATTCCACTGTAGTAGGATCAACGTCTGCAGCATCGAAGTCGTCCGTAGTCAGCACTGCAACAGGCACAACTCCTTGGGACTTGAGATTTATGCTGTTGGGATAGCTCCCCGGCTTAATGTCAATCTCAACCTCCTCTTCGTTCGTAACCGGATCTTCCAGATAAACGATACTGCCTGCAAACAATAAGTTAATAGCACTTCCATCTCCATAGGTACCCGTTAATGTTCCACTGCCGCTCGGAAAGCTGACCTGACCGGGAACACTAAAGTCACCATCTCCCCCAAAATTAGTGCCATAAACCGTTACTTTTTCGTTTACTGTGGAAATGCTAACGAACCAGCCCTGTCCTACAGATCCGGAATACATATTAAGCGTTCCCCCAGTTTGCACATAGATACTCTCAGTCACCGATGCGCCAGTCAGAAGATTCGCTGTCCCATAAATCCACAGCATCCCGGTCACAGGATAATTGATATCCCGGGTCTGAGTGGCCGGAACGGTCAAATCAGCCCAGACAGCCGGTGCAGTCAATAACAACATCGTCAGAATACACAATACAATTGCCGATGATCTCATCTTCACTTTCTTTTCCCTTCTTTCCATAGCTCTACTCCTTTCAATAAATTTAACATCTGTTCCTGCCTCGTACCTGTAAAGGTAACCACACAGAAATATTATCGACTCAAACAAAACTTTTCCACCAATTTTTTGAAAAATTCACGATGACTTCGTTTTTATAGAAGTGTTTTGGGGCTTAAAAAAATCAAATAGATACCAAAAATACTTGCGTATAATAAATTTTATCGAGGAGATATTCCAAATCGCGTGCAATCAGCGAGATTTATCGGTTATTTTATGTACCGTTCTTTGGAGAAACGCCGGTGTTATGCTCGCAGAGAAAACCACGGGCGTTACCATAGTAAATTTGCCTGACTATATCACTCTCACACAACCCAAAGATTCTCCTTGACGGGAAAGTGGATTATTTGGTATAAATAGACTGACGAGGCTTGTGTATGCTGATGGCCTGTTCTGTGAGATCCTATTATAACAGAGGAGGATGTGTATATGCCAGGTACAAAGTTGAAGGCAGCTTTTTGTACTTTGCACTTATGTCTTTAACATTTCTTTGAACATTATATTTAATTTCTGAAGGAGGATTATTATGTACAGGAAATTGATGTATTTGGTTATTTTCGCTTTGTTGATAGCATTGGTTAACAGCGCCAACGCGGAGTTAGTAGGACACTGGAGGTTTGATGAAGGCTCTGGCGAAGCTGTCAACGATTCAAGCGGTAATGGAAACAACGGCACCCTTATCGACAGCGTACAGTGGGATACCGGGCAGATAGGTGGTGCCCTGAGATTCGACGGAACACCCGGCTATGTTCTAATCCCCAACCCTGGCGATCTGACGCTTATCAACCAGGGTGATTTTACTATCACTATGTGGTTCAAACAGGACGTCGTTGAAGGAATCGCCAATCTCCTTCAGCAGACAGATGTAAATGGGACGGGCAGGACATTGCTTTTGGCCGACGCCGCAGATGGAATCCGGGCATATCTCGGTGGAACCAGCACCTTGTCCGGAATTATTGAAGAAGCAGGCCTATGGTATCACGTCGCTATGATTGTAACCGAAGGAGGAACCGCCGATACTATTGAGTTCTATATCAATGGCGAACCAGCCGGCACACCGGCGCAAGTTAACTCGGAAGACTGTGAGGGTGATTACCTTATTGGTACAAACAAGACATTAAATGGTAGATGGATAAATGGTTTGGTTGACGATATGCGATTTTACAATCATGCTTTGTCGGAGGCCGAGATTCTCGCTGCGATGGGAGGCGCTGATAGTTATCCCTATGCTTTGGGCCCCGATCCGGCTGACGGTGTTATGATTGAAGATACATGGGCGAACCTTAGCTGGTCACCCGGAGATTCTGCAGTGTCACATGATGTGTATATAGGTGATAATTTCGATGATGTGGACAACGGTGCAGAAGGAACTTTCCAGGGCAACCAGACTGGGACGTTTATTGTTGTAGGCTTCCCCGGATTCGCTTTCCCCGATGGCCTTATTCCGGGCGTAACTTATTACTGGCGGATCGACGAGGTCAACGACACCGAGCCGAACAGTCCATGGAAAGGCGATATCTGGAGTTTCAGTGTTCCCCCCCAAACTGCGTATTTCCCCAACCCGGCTGATGGCGCTGAATCTGTAGCTGTGGATGTACAACTAAGCTGGACAGGAGGATTCGGTTCCAAATTGCATACCGTGTACTTCGGCGAGAGTTTTGAAGAAGTAGATAATGCAGCCGGAGGTCAAAGTCAGGGAAGTACAATTTATACTCCCGGCACTCTTAAAATGGCTAAAACATACTACTGGCGCGTAGATGAGTTTGATATTGCTGAAACGCACAAAGGCGACATCTGGGACTTCACGACCGAAGGTGCTGTTACGCCACTTAACCCGGCTAATGGCGCCGTGGATGTAACCCAAACGCCCGTTCTAACTTGGTCACCGGGATTGGGCGCTTCACATGAAGTCTATTTCGGCACCGATGCAGCCTCTCTGGAACTTAAAGCCAGCGGAAACCTCGGCTCTGAGAGCTATGAACCAGGGCAACTCGAATGGGATACTACCTACTACTGGCGTGTAGATGAGGCTAACAGCGCCAACGCCGACAGCCCGTGGACGGGTCCCCTTTGGAGCTTTACTACAGCCAACTTCCTTATCATTGACGATATGGAGAGCTACAATGACATTAATGAAGGTGAAGAAGGCAGTAACCGGATTTATCTCACCTGGATAGACGGATTCGATAATCCGGCCGCAAACGGCGCTGTCGTCGGCAACTTCGATCCTCCTTTTGCAGAACAGACTATAGTTCACAGTGGCAATCAGTCGATGCCTATGGCCTACGACAATGCAGTCGGTAAATCAGAGGCAACTTTAACATTGACTTCCAATAAGGACTGGACAGTCAACGGTGTAAACACACTCACGATTTGGTATCGGGGCAATTCATCTAATGCTGCCGAGCAGATGTATGTTGCTCTTAATGACAGCGCAGTAGTCAATAATGATAATCCTGATGCGGCGCAGAAAACTTCCTGGACCCAGTGGAATATCCCCTTGCAGGCCTTTACCGACCAGGGTGTAAACCTCGCCAATGTAACTTCGATTACTCTTGGCCTTAACTCGGTTACCGGCGGGACAGGTATGATGTACTTCGATGATATTCGCCTCTATGCACCGACACCCTAAACCTGGCTTTATAAACTGTTAAGATTGTATAGTAGATACGAACTAACTCGGGGCCTATACCAAAAAGGTATAGGCCTCTTCACCTTTGAGCAATCTATTATTCAAACACTGGTAAAAAGCCCCTGCTTTGCCGAGGAGTGATCCAAACAAAGCAGAGGCCCAAGCGATAGTGTATATCAAATACACTTAACCGCCTCCCTCCTTCAAAACCAATCATCTTTAACTGTAAATAAGTGCCCGCAGTGACACTAAATGTAACGTTTTTTCCACAATTTAATCGGGGGAATGATTGAATTATTACCACGCTATAAACTCCGATAGAATTTTTCAAAAAGCAGCCTCCTGTTGTTGCACTACTCATAAAGTTTCATTATTATAATTGAATTGGAAAGTTCTATAGTGTGGACAGAAACCTGACATGGGAAATATGAGTGAAAGGAGCCGAAAATGTCACGATGTTATTGTCGAGTTGTACTGTCAATCCTGGTAATCGTTTTTGCCTGGCTGACTTTTTCCTGGGCGAAAATTGTATTGACTGTCCTCGGTGTCATACTGGCGATTCAGGCATTAGCCGGAACTTGCTGTTGTGCTGTCAGACGCGAAGAGAAAGCGGCATCAGAATCTCCCGCAACCGAATAATTGAAGAATGTATATCATCCGGTAACGTTCACCCGCAACAAGGGTATTCTGTCAGATCTCAAACCGGTTCGTATAACCGGAAAACTCGTATTCTCGATACGGATTTGCAGATAATCTCCTCAGATATTTCTGCCTCTGCCGAGGTTTTGATGAGTTCACCATCTATATAGTCTATAAAAAACTGCAAACCGAAAGATGATGGAGTTTTTTAAGAGAAGTCTTAAGTAGTTTTATCGGAACAACACAAATAAAGCTGCGAATGTCCGCTCATGGCTCTTTTTAAGTCCTATATACTTATAAAGTTACCGCCCGAATACGCCGATTAATAGATAAAAGTGAGTATCTGTATTAATGGTGTTTTATTTTTATTGAATCCTTGCCTTGCGGGAGATCGAGTAGGACCAATCTCAAAATGAGGAGAAAATGATATGTTTAAGATAGAAGACATTATGACCAAGGACGTGATTACAGTTAACAAGGAAACTACGATACAGGAAGCCATCAGGATTATCGTTGAAAATAATATTACAGGACTGCCCGTAGTCAACAGCAAAATGCAACTGATTGGTATCATCTCAGAAAAAGACGTACTGACATTGCTGTATAATACTGGCAGTAGAGCAGGCAGGGTTGAGGAATTTATGACACGAAAAATCGTCAGTTTTGATGTGGAAGACAACGTGGTAGATGTTTGCGATTGTCTTGTCAAAAACCACTTCCGAAGAGTCCCGATAGTCTCCGGGCCGAAGAAAAAACTGGTGGGAATTATTACCAGAAAGAATATAGTCCAAAGAATATTCGAGTGCCAGAATTTCTTCAGAGATACACCGCACAAAACAGATGAGCGTGCCGCTGTTAAAGCTCGAGTTTAGCCGCTGAAATCAACAATAAAATTGTTTTTACAAAATTTCACTCACTCGTAGCAGAAATTGAGTTTTGAAATAGCTTCTAAGGCGAGTACGCCCAACCGGCATTATTAAGTACCCCGGATCCGGCCAGACCGGCAGGAGCTGTTACTGTTATAGTAACATTTCCATTGTCATCGACAGATGCAAAAGTAAAATTACTGGCCTGAAAGTACTGGCCGCTAAGGTCGCCTGAGGTAAAACCTAAAGCTCCCTGGATCGTATCAAGAGCGCTGCCTGCCATTGCGGCCACCGCGACGGAATCCTCGGTATAATAAGCGCGCAAAGCGACACGAATAGTACCGGCTATCGCAGCAGCTTCCGACCATTTCGCCGACTCGATTCGGCCGCGAAGAATCGGAACCGCCACTGCAGCTAAGATACCCACAATCAGAATAACAACCATCAGTTCAATCAATGTGAAGCCTTTGGGGGATATGTCCTTTTCCATCTTAAATTCCAAAATATCTTTTGAAAATTACCCTGATTCCGATATTTTCGTATTATGTTTTTCGTTTGTGTGATACGCATTAGAAAATAAAAACAGCCAACCTTTTATCGACTCAATCAATTATTAACTTTATCCGCCTTATCCACCGTTCAAATGACCGATAAGGCGATTTAATATACGAGCTGATGGGGGTATCCTGTAAACTGGCTTAAGTAATGAAAAAGGCCTTCAAAAACGCTGAAAAAACTCCAAAGTACTCCACTTTCAGAGCCGATAATAAAGACGAGCATAGTCAGAGAGATTATTGGAGAACAAAATGAACATTCCTGAAATTGAACGGTTGATTACAGAAGCAATTTGCAACAGGCCAAAGGTAACAACAGCCCCTTTGAACCTGTACTTATACGACTCAAAGCTTTTCTGCGGCGGAAGAATAGTCATGCCCAAAGATGCAAAATTCGTATCTTACGTACCAACTAACTGCCTTGAGAAAGGTTTCAATGAACAGGAATGGAAACTGATTGTACAAAAGATAAACCAGATTGCAAACAACAGGTATGACGACGATAACAATACAAAGGAAATCTCAAACAAAAAACAACTTCAACATACGAGATTCAACGAGCGAAGAAGAGAGCAAAGATTATATTATCGCCGCCCGATGTGGTATTTCCAAAACCTTAACAAAGCACGTCACAAAGGCCGGATGGTTGATATTTCAAGTAACGGAATGGCTTTTACTTGTAGCATAACATCAAAAAGCTCTCTTGCCGCCAGGCAGACGATTTCAACAAGACTTGATGTCCCGCTTTTCTGCAAAGACGGCAGTTACGATATGGTAAGATTCGACCGGGAAGGTCAGATTTGCAGAGTAGAAAAACTAAATAATTCCACACATCGAGTTGCTCTTCAGTTCTCTCAACCCCTGCCTTTCAAGCCCGCCGAGCAGGGGCTGCCAAATTCTGTAATAGAGCAAAAACTCGCCGCGTTGACATAACAAAATTATTTGAAGAAATTAATTATAACCTATTTCTTTTTCTTCAGGTGATAATCCGCAAAGTCCAGAAACCTTTGCCAGTCGTACATCTCGATGGAATGACCTCCCTTGCGGATATGGTATCCTGCATCAAACACATGACTTTCCAACACAACGATAATATCAAAATCTTCCCCGATTTGCACGCCCGCTCCCCTTCTCTTAATTGGTCTCTATCCTGGCTTTGCCGAAAGCATACATGTTCTTGTCGGTGCGCAAATAAATCTTTCCATCCACAAGAGCCGGAGTTGCATTAATGCGATCTCCTATTTTATTCTGCGCCAATATCTTGAACGTATTACCGGCTTGCACGACTATTACAACGCCGTTTCGTGAACAGAAATATATCTTACCATCAGCCGCAACCGGTGAGGCATAGTAGTATGTCCTTGGCCCGAGCTTATCGCCATATACTTTGTCCCCTGTCTTCGCATTGTAACATGTAACATTACCGCCATGCTTGACTAAATAAATCCGCTCCCGATAAAACAGGGGCGATGGAACCTGACCGATACCTTCATATCCGGTCCACTTCACGTGCGTCCGGCTTACATCATCTTTCCCCCCGCTCCCGATAGCAATAATGCTATCCATATCTCTGGGTTTGATCTTTTTAGTATCTGTCACAACTTTGTTCCACTCCGCTTCATTGATAGCACCATCCTCATCGGTATCAAGCTTTGAAAAACGTCTCTTCACTCCAGCTAATTCAGGCCCAAGCCGATATATGGATACAAATTCATCAGGAATCTCCGACTGAACCAGACGGCCGTCTTTATCGCTGTCATACCTTTCGATAAGTATGTTGAAATCGGGCAGTTCTATCGGATTGACAGGATCGCCGGTTAACCTCACGGGGCAGGTTATAAAAAGAGTATCTCCTGCATAAACCGGAGTCGGAGTTGCATCCCCTTTTGGCAGATTATTTAACCACCAGCGTTTGCCGCCGTCCTCAAGGTCATAAGAAATCAACGTGTTATTGCCCAGTACAACCAATTCCTCTGCATCCCCATGTTTCCACAGCACCGGAGTTGACCAGCCTGCTCTCTCCTGGCGACCTTGTTTCCATATCGTCTCCCCTGTGTCTCGATTTACGGCAAGTATATACGCATCTTTGGATTGATCGCAGTTAATAACAACCATATTACCCGCCAATACCGGTGAGGCCGCCGAGCCGTGTTGGTTATTAGGAACAGCAAGAGGTTTCCTCCAGACCTCACCGCCCCCAAAATCATACGAAATAAGACCAAACGAGCCGAAGTAAACATACACTCTTTTTCCATCGCATACGGGCGTAGGAGCGGCATGGCTGTTGGAACCGTTGATTCTTTCCAGCTTCTCGGGAACAATTGAGCTGCGCCACTTGATTTTACCGTCCCCGCGGCTGATACAAATCGTCTCAAGGCTCTTGCCCGAACGAGCTGTAATAAAAATATTATCCCCCCGGATACATGGAGAAGAGTGCCCTCGCTGAAGTGATGTTTTCCAGAGCAGGTTTTGCTCAGGACCAAATTCAACCGGATAATTCTGACCTTCGGCCCCAAGGCCCGAACTCCTCGGTCCGCGAAATCCAGGCCAGACCGACTCGTTTGCTCGTATCATGTTAGCCGATCGTAAAAGCAATAGGGCGACAACCAGGGCAGCCCAACTAATATATCGTTGCGTTGTCATATGCAATCCCTCTGAACTGAGATTATTGCCTCCTTCAATGGTCATTAGGTACGAATACTATACCCTAACATATCCTCGGTCATTGTCAATATAAATAGCGGTGACATCACTCCCCCCCCACAGCTCTCAGGTTGAACTTAGACAGAGCCTTCGACAAGTTGCTAAAAAAAAGAAAAGCCCCTGCGGTAAGGAGGAAAAGGGAATGTAAACCCGCAGGGGCCCTTATACTCGAACGATATTTTAATAAGGTCTGTTCTCCT
>JAVVFI010000240.1:0-8657 GCA_032250555.1 Sedimentisphaerales bacterium | reverse complement strand
CGATAATGAAAGGTACGAATGCTACCCACGCCAGAGATGCCCAGCTAATCGGCAGCTGAATCACCGTGAGCATCGCCGCGGTGGCGAACAGCGGCAGGGCAATGAGCAAAATGTCTTTCATCCATAATTTCTTCAATCGGCTAAATCCTTTAAGGCCGTTGCTAATTCTTTACCTTCTGAGTACTGGAAGTTTACCGCTTTTTCGTAGTTTTTCCAATCGGTCTGTAACTTCGTCAGGTGTGTAATGTTTAATTTTTTTCAGGCGATTGTTTAGTTTTGAAGTAAAGAGTGCCAACAACATTTTATTCTTGCGAAGTTGACTATCCGGCACTTTATTTTCATCATAAAGCCACTTCAGCTCTCGGTCAGCATGTTCCGGCCACTTGGGAAATCCTTCGCCTTCAACAGGTAATCCTTCGGATTTTTTAATACGCTTTTCAGATTCCTTCACATATTCTTCGGAAATATCTATGCCGGTATATATACGATTCAACTTATGGGCCACCGCTGCGGTGGTGCCGGAACCATTGAAGGGATCGAGTATCCAATGGCCTTCTTTCGAGCTTACTCGTGTTATACGTGCCAATAAGCTTTCCGGCATTTGGCAGGGAAAACTGGTTCGTTCATCAAATGTTCCGCAAAGACGAGGATACTCGTCCCAAACGTCATCCGGCATCTTACCTTCCGGATTTGCCCGTTTATCGCGGTATATTTTTTGTCTATCTGAGATTACTCGCACTTTTTCGTCATTAAAAACAAAATCCTTTTCGTCGTTTACAAAGTAGAAAATGTGGGTGTGTGAGCGGGCGAATTTAGTTTTCATTTGTTGGCCGAAGGAGTAGTGCCAGATTATCCAGTTTCGCATAATCAAGCCAAGCTCATCGGCTATGATTTTTATGTTTGCGGCGTACTCATCGCCAATGGCTATATAGAATGAGCCGTTTGGCTTTAAGACCTTTTTGCAGCTGCTCATCCACTTTTTTGTCCATGCAATGTAGTTTTTCTTTTTTATGCTGTCGTAGTACTTATCATATTTGTAGCCGATGTTAAACGGCGGGTCGGCGAAAATAAGGTCTGCGAACGGCTTGTCAATTTTGCCCAGCACCTCTATACAGTCGCCGCATATTATCTTGTTCTGAAAATCCAGCATAGCGATATGTTACAGCCTGGCGATGAGTTTGCAAGGGAATTACGATTTTGTCGAATGGTAATCTGCTTGGAGTGATATGCAGCAAAGAGGCTTGATTCTTTTAGTACTCAATTCGTGCTTTACGGATTTATAACTTTTTGTTTTTTGAAAACTTTGCCGGAGAGGTAATCAGTGAAGGTTACCTTGACTGTCAGAGGCTCATCGAAACTTTTTACTTTGTCGGTTATATCGAATGTTAATCTGTAATTCACTTTTAACATCGAGTCAAACCAAAGTTTTTTAAGCTCATCAGGTTTTACGGCCGGCCATTTTGCGAGCAGGGCGCTGCCGTCTGTTTTGCTCAGGTCCCAAAGCTCCACCTCGATATCTGCGGCGGCTTTTATTACATCGCCCTGTTCGTCTAGGGGCTCTATATAGACAATCAGCTTTTCTTTTTTACCGTCTTTGTCTTTGTCGAAGAGGCCGGTATATTTGCCAATTTCAATGTTCTGGATGCTGTAGAGATTTTCGCCTTTGAGTTCTTCAGGCAGGCCGGAAAGGGTATGTATTTGTTTTGTTAACTGTTCGTTTTCGGCTTTGGATTGTTCGAGCTGGCTCATCAATTGCTGTTGTTCAATGGTCAGTATTTCGACTCGTTCCTGTAGTGGTGATTCAGTGTAGGTGTTGCCGCAGCCGGCGACAAATGCCAGGAAACAGAGAACAGAAGAGATAGTACAGAAAAACTTAAATTCTGAAAGTTTGATATCCATATCCATTATAACACTCCTGTATTACTGCTCTTTTATTATTGCTCCTGCTCCTCCTGGTTTTTTACGATCTCAGGTGCTTTCTGCAATATTCTGTCAGCTAATCCGTATTCGATAGCTTCGGCGGGATCGAGCCAGAGGTCTCTGTCGCAATCTTTTTCGACTTTTTCTACAGTCTGGCCCGTATGAGTTGCCAGTATATCATAAAGACGTTCACGCAGCCTTAGAATTTCCTTAGCTTCGATATCGAGATCGGTAGCCGGTCCAATCAATTGACCAGTGATTAACGGCTGGTGCAGAAGAATTCTGTTGTTTGCCAGCAGGAATCTTTTGTCGGCTTTTCCACCGGCCAGTAACACGGCCGCCATACTTGCGGCCTGGCCGATACAATATGTCGCGACGTCGCAGCGTAGGAACTGCATCGTGTCATATATTGCCAGGCCTGCCGTGATTGAACCGCCGGGTGAATTTATGTAGAAGTGAATATCGTTCTTGTTGTCTTCGTTGCTTAAAAAGAGCATCTGGGCGATGATGAGGTTGGCAGAAGTGTCATCGACCTGTCCGCCGAGAAATACTATTCTATCTTTGAGTAGCCTTGAATAAATATCATAGGCGCGTTCGGTTCGGCCGCTTTTCTCAATTACTATCGGTACCAAAGTTTGATTTACGCTCATTTTAGGTATTCCTTGTTTGTAAAAGATATATTTCCAGACAGTTTGGCTCTTTAAGAGCCGGTTATTTACTGTCTTTTTTCTTTTTATCGTTTTTGCTGTCTTTATTGTCCTTGTTTTCTTTATCTTTCTTTTTGTCTTTGTCTTCTTTTTCTTCTTCGTGAAGGACCTCATCGATAAGACCGTATTCTTTAGCCTCATCGGCGGTCATATATCTGTCTCTTTCAGTCTCAGCGGCAATCTTTTCGGCGGTTTGGCCGGTATGCTTTGCGAGGATTTCATTTATCGTTTTTTTAGCTTTGAGTATTTGTTCGGCCTGTATTTTGATGTCTGAAGCCTGGCCTGTAACGCCGCCCCAAGGCTGGTGCAGCATGACCTTGGCGTGCGGAAGGGAGTACCGTTTGCCTTTTGTCCCGGCCGCCAGTATTATCGCGGCGCCGGACTGTGCTCTGCCGATACAGTAGGTCGCAACCGGCGAGCTGGTGAAGAGCATAGTGTCGTAAATGGCCATTGTATCATCAACGTTTCCGCCTGGTGAATTGATATAAAGGCTTATCTCACTGTTGCGCTTGAGGTTGTCGAGGTAGAGCATTTTCATAATGACCTCGGCGGCCCTGTCATAAGATATTTCTCCTATCAGGAACACAATCCTGTTTTCCAGGAGCATATCATCCAGACTCATCTGGCGGTAGCGCTGATACTGGCCGCCATGTTGATTGTAAGCATCCATACTATGTTGTCCTGTCTGGCTATAAGACGCGAGGTGAGAAATCCTTGCGATGTTTTCAGAATGATGTTCAATAGACATTCATTGCTTCCTTTATGAAATTCACATTTTTTCCAACTTGTGCTTTATGCCTTGTTCGGCACTTCCGTAGTTTATATTTCGTCCCGATTGGACTTACCGACAAGCGGATAACGTTTTAATCGGATATTTTTAGCTGCAGATTCTCTTTTTACCCCATTTTTGTCATATATAATTGCCCATAAAGGAGTTTTTGGCATTTTTTCGCCGGAGTCTTATGATTTTTTGGGCGTCTTGTTCTTTGGCTCCGTTTTCTTAGCGGTCTTTGCAGTCTTTTTTGCCGGTTTTTTAGCTTCTTTTTTAGCTTTTTTAGCTTTCTTCTCCGGCTTTTTCTCTGTGATTTTCGCTGTTTCGAGCAGTTTTTCGACACATTTGTTCTGGCGTATTTCGAGGGTGAACTGGGCCAGCGAGCCGTTACGTTCCATATCCTCTCTCATCTTTTCAGGCCGCTGCTGCCGCTGGATAGCTATCTGGGCGATATGTCCGTTAATCTCTTCATCGCTGACCTTGATATCGAGCTTTTCGGCAATTTTGTCCATAATGAAGAATGTTTTAAGTTGTTTTTTGGCCTGTTCTTCGCTGCCGGCCTGAAGCTGCTCTAACTGCTCAGTAAGTTGTTCGCGGGGCAGGCCGCGCATCATCAGATTCTGATATTGCCTCTGAAGGAGCGAGGTTGCCTGCTGAGCAACGATGTCCAGGGGCAGGTCGAGATTGGTATTGTCGTGCAGATACTGGTAAATCTGCTCGCTCATTTCAGTTCGGACCTGTGTTTCCAAACGGCTCTGCAGGGTGTCCTGAGTTTTTTCCCGAAGTTCGTTTTCATCTTCAATACCCAGTCTGGCAAAAAAGGCCTGGTCTAACTCTGCGGGCTTGAGCCATTTGATATCTTTGATTTCGACACTGATTTCGACTTTTTTGCCGCGGTATTCTTCTCTGAAATATGTCTTGGGGACATCGACGTTTATCTCTTTTGTTTCGCCGCATTTGGCTCCGGTAAGCAATTCATCGAGCTTCTCTACCGGGACTTCCCCGACAAAGCCGTTCTGCCTTACATGTATCTCAATGTTGTCGAGTTTCTGCTGTTCTTCAATGTCTTCGGCCTTGATGAGGGCATCGGCAATTATCTGGTCCTCAGGCTCAACGGCTCCATCTTTGCGTGGAGTCCATACACCTGACCATCTTTGCAGCCTCTCAATCTCCCTGTCTATTTGCTCGTCGGTAACTTCGAGTGTTGTCTTGGTTACAGCAATACTTTCGAGTTCGGGCAATTCGAATTCGGGACGCACCTCGACTTCAAAATCAAACTTCAGGGGGCCTTCTTTGGGGATCTCTATTTTTTCGAAGTCGATGTCCGGCTCGCCGAGTGTATCAAGCTCGTTGTCCTTGAGGGCGGATTCGCTGGCCTCGGCCAGTAATGTCAATTTGACCTGCTCCGTCGTTTCTTTGCCGAATCTCTTTTCGAGAAGGCGGCGGGGTGCACGGCCTTTCCGGAATCCCGGCAAGACAGCTTCTTTTCGCAGGGTTTTATACTGCTCGTCGGTGGCCATCTTGATTGCCTCTTCGGGTATCTCTATCGATACCTTTTTCTTGCATGGCCCGGCTTCTTCGATTGTTACCGTATTTGGTGGCTTGGGGGATTCTTCTTCGGCGGTTGGTTCTTCTTCGGTTTGCTGTTCGGCGTTATCAGCAGTTTGTTCTTCTGCTTGCTCCTGAGTTTGTTCTTCATCGACCATTTCATTGCTCCTGAACGATTTTTTGCTGTTTCAACTTTGAATTTATAAACAAAAAAGGCATCAGGGAAACAAGTTTTATCCCTTAGCCATATTTTTATGATTTCCAATCCGGCTTGTTTTTTATTTACCCGGATCTAAACATATCGGCAACCAACGCCCAACTACCCATTAGCCGGTATCTTGCCGATACTATAAGGTTCCTTCAACGTAAAACGTTATTATTTCCCTGTCCTTAAGGAAACTCCTTAAAAAGCGGGCGATGAGATTTGAACTCACGACATTCACGTTGGCAACGTGACGCTCTACCACTGAGCTACGCCCGCAAACTCGTATCTCGTGATCGATAAGATACGTTTTCGGTAATTATATTTGCTTTTATCGTCTATGCAAGTGGTTTTTTTAAAAAATATAGCCCTTACAATATAGTTTATATTTATGAAAAAAGTTTATTTTGGCAGTAAAAGCAATTTTATGCCCATCAGGAGCAGAAAGGCGGCAACGACTTTTCTGAAATGTTTCTGTGGGATTTTATCGACTACGGATTTGGCAATTCTTGCGCCGAGGAAGGAAGCGGGAATAAATACAATTAGGCCCACCATGAGTAAACGAGGCAGCCGTGCGTCATTGATGATGTAGGTCGTCAGGCGGGTTGTATCAATCGTCAGTGCAATGGCTCCTGCGGTTGCAATATAAACGGCTTTTGGTAAATCGAAGGAAGTCAGGAAAAGACCGCGAATTGCCCCGCCCATTCCAAAGAGACCGGCACAGAAACCGGACAGCGCTCCGCCGCATGCACCGGTCAAGAGGCTTTGTTTGATTTTGAAAGAGCTTTTGGCGAACAGATAGATTACGTAAATGATCAAAAAAGAGCCCAATATCCGAAACAACAAGACCGTTGAGATATCGAATAACAGGGAAGCGCCGAGATAAGTAGCGGCTATGCCCGGAATGCCGAAGCTGAGAATCAGCTTCCATTGGAAACCCTTTCGGAAAAGGAGCAATTTCCAGATGTTGCCGAACCAGTGGATAATGCCAACAAAAAGGAGTGTCTCCGGGGCAGGATAGAACGAAAGCATAACCGGAACCATAAGAGTAGAGGTCCCAAAGCCTGTCAATGTGCCAACAGAGCTTGCGATTATTACGGCAAATGTGATTAGAATTATTTCCATTTTCACCCCTGTACGACTTAACAGCTTATAGCTTATTCTTACATCTGCTCATTGTACAGATTGGATGTAATAAAGTTCATTTTTTTTGACTGCATTTGCAGGATGCATGGTATAATACCGGGGCGGTTTAACCCTTGATTATTGAAGAAATACAGGGCGGCCGAGACCAATTCTGAAATAAGAAAATAATAGAAGAATTGGAGGGAAATAAAATGGCTGCAACAAATCTTTGGCGGTTTAAGAAGTGGTTGTATCCGGCTGTGTGTCTGGTCATAGTACCGGGGATATTTACCTTTGTTTTCAGTGCCGGTTGCGCAAAGGAGCCTGAGGAGATTGTAGCTCCACAGGAGACGGAGGCTAATCAGGCAGAAGTCCAAATCAGGCAAGAGCAAAAAGAGCAGGACGAGAAAGAATCCCTACGCCCAGAGCATAAACATCCGGCCTTTGCCGAAAGAGCCGAAGAACGGGAGAGAATGGTAGTCAGACAAATCCAGGCAAGGGATGTAAGAGATCCGAATGTTTTAAAAGCGATGCGAACAGTTCCCCGCCACGCCTTTGTTCGATTCTTAGAGCAGCGCTATGCCTACGCCGACTCTCCGCTGCCTATCGGCTTCGACCAGACGATAAGCCAGCCTTATATCGTAGCCTTTATGACCGAGGCGTTACAGCTAAAACCAAATTCCAGAGTTCTTGAAATCGGCACAGGCTCAGGTTATCAGGCCGCTGTGTGCGCTGAAATTGCAGAAAAGGTATATACCATCGAGATTGTAGAAGGGCTGGCGAAAAGGGCAAAAAAAGATCTGGAAGAACTCGGTTACTCAAATGTAATTACCAGGTTTGGAGATGGTTTTTTCGGCTGGCCGGAAGAGGCGCCGTTTGACGCGATTATCGGTACAGCCGCTGCCGGACGCATTCCCGATCCGCTGATCGAACAAATTAAACCGGGCGGCAGAATGATATTGCCATACGGCAGTCCACAGGGCTTTCAGTATCTGGTGGTAGTAACAAAAGACAAAGAGGGCAAAATCAGCAAGGAGAATGTTATGCCGGTCCGCTTTGTTCCCATGACAGGCGAAGTGCAAAAATCCGAAGAGTAATTTTCACAGATACCCCAGATTTCCTGGCTTAATGGAAACATGAAGCACTAAATTCTGAATCCTAAACAAATTCGAAGCTTAAAATCCTAATTACTAAAACAATTATTGCTTTCCTGCCGGTTTCTTGGTTTAGAATTTCGATCATTTGTGCTTGTTTCCCGACCTACACGGGGTAACAGACGTCCGGCTATACAGCCGGAGTTGTCGGATTTAGATATTCGGATTTAGGATTTCCGCAGAGTTATTGCTCTGCGGTCTCCCACCAAAGTCTCGGATAATCCTGGCCTTCGAGGATCCACCAAATGTCGTCGATGCTGTTAGCTGTTTCGCCCACAAAATCCCACCCGGACTCTAAGAATGTGCTGGCCGTCTGCATCTCAGCCGTGGTCTTGCCGATTCCACCGGCACTCGTAGTCTGGCCAGATGTCTGGACGTCCCAGAAGCTTAAAGAAATGTTGTCCTGGTAGCTATTGCCCGCGAAGCCCCCGACGTAATTGGTGCCGCTGACCGACGCGGTGCTATAGCTGTAGGTAATGAGCCCATCGTAGTTTACTCCCGCAAGTCCGCCAACACTGTTAGTGCCGCTAACTGATCCGCTGCTGTAGCTGTTCTCAACGCTGCCGCTGTTGGAGCCCACCAGGCCGCCGACCTGGCCGGTGCCGCTGACGGCACTGCTGCTGTAGCTCGAATCGATAGTCCCATAGTTCCAGCCCGTCAAGCCCCCGACACTCGAATCAGTGCCGCTGACGGTGCCGCTGCTGCTGCTCGCAGCGATACTGCCTGTGCCTGCATTTAAGCCCACCAGGCCGCCAACTTCATAAGTTCCGCTAACCGAGCCACTGCTATAGCAGGCGACGACGTTGCCCTCGTTCTCGCCCGCCAGGCCGCCGATATAGATGGCCGAGCCGGCAACGTTGACATGTACAAGCTCGATGTTTCCAACCTGGGCCTCAGCCGTCAAAAAGCCAAACAGCCCCAGGTTTTGGCCGCCGTCAATCGTCAGATTGGAGATCACGTGGCCTGCGCCGTCAAAAACTCCCGTGAATTCCTGGATGACCGACTGTCGAAAGATGCGCCTGCCCGGCAGCGCGGGGTCCAAATCGATATCCTCCCCGAGAACAAAAATTTTGTTCCACAGGACGGCGGCCTTACTCAAGAGGATCAGTTGTTCGGCCGTGTCGATTCGATAGGGGCTGTCTGCTGTTCCCTCACCCGCCAGCCAGTCGATGTTGGCTTCGGGAATGATGTTTCCCGGCGTCCCTTCCCAGGCCAATCGCGGGTAGTCG
>JAVVFI010000023.1:2591-24533 GCA_032250555.1 Sedimentisphaerales bacterium | reverse complement strand
GCTGTGCGGCAAATAAAGTGCAAAAAAATATCAGCGGCAAATAGTAAACCTTTATAACATTTTGCCCTCCAAGAACGAAAAATGGAATGAAACAGACACAGGCTAAAAAAACTGTCAAACCCATAGCCGCAAATGAAAACGCTCGTTTGTTAATCATCTTCTCACGTTCGTCGAAATCCGCTTCGTAACCTTTTTTACGGTAAAGAAAATAAAACATAGGAGTGGTTATAGAGGCAACTACAAAAAATATAAGTATGTAATCGACACCTTTTGCGTTCCTCCGTGTAAGAAAGAAAAAGCACGGCATTGAAATAATCATACAAGCTGTTACCATGCCAAGATTGAACCATGCTGATTTTTGGAGTTTGTTCATCGTTCTAATCCTTTCGAACAATTAGGATCTGAAATAATCTTATTGTCAAACTTTTCATTTTCTTTACCTGTTAGGCCGTAGAGAATCGTTGAAGCCAGGCCCTGTGCAAATGTAAAAGTGACAAGACCTCCTAAAAGTGTCAGGGGCATGATGTTGACTGAGATGGAGCCGTGAGGACCGACTATGTACCAGGTGGTCACGCATGCGGCAACGAAATATAACCAAAGCACGACATACCCGGCCATAACAGATCTTTTATGGATTAACTGGTTCCGCTCATCGAAAGTGACTTTCTTCTTTCCTTTACCAAGCCTGCCGAAAGTAAAAGGAAATAACCAAAACAGGCCCCCCCAGATAACAATGCCTGTGAACATAAGCACAGGTGCGAAGGATATTCCCTGGTCATAAGCAATAAATACGGCGACTGAGCCCGGGATGAGAAAACAAGCTAATCCCAAAACAAAATAAAACCAGGATACTTCTTTTGTTTGATTCATGATTTTTCTCCTTTTCCACTCCAACCATACTCATTGAGCGTTACTATTGATTGTACAAGTGTCACAGTAAACATCCCTCCGAAGACCATAGCTGGCAGGTATTTTACGGGAATTGTTCCCTTCGGCCCCAGGACGAAAAATGGAATCATCGCAGCAAGGACAAAAAGAAGCCAAAAAATAGAGTACGCTCCCAATAAGGCTTTTTTATGGATTAACAGGTCGCGCTCATCGAAGTTCACTTTCCCGGGTTCTTTCTTGTACAAGAGTGGTGACAGACCCGCAAGGCCGAAGATGCCAATAAATCCAAACCCGCAAAGTGCGCCTTGTATCGGCACGCCAAAGGCAAAGTAAAATATACCAATCGCTGTTATGCTGAGGATTAAAGCTGTCAATATCACAATTAAATTGAAACGTGCGATTTTTTGTGCCCTGTTCATAATCTTTCTCCTTATTTTATACGTTTTATGCTTCTCTATGCCATAAATGTAAAGCAAACTATACATTTTGTCAAGTATCTTTTACATTATTTTTTGAAAAAATATTCTATGAGGGCTTGGTAAAAAGCGGGATATTTTTATAAGCGCTTTATTTACAACATTTTAAGTTAAATTGGTATAATTATATTTAGTAAAAATTTCGGTGCAGTTTTTATCTTGGATTTTGCATTAAAATGTAAATAAGCACCCAACTCATTTGAATTTTCAAAGGGGGCAGGTGAAGAATCTACTGCTCTAAATCGGGCATTTTTCCGATATATATTGAATGGTGTTTATTAATTTCCAGACTAAGGAATGCATGTTTTGTGCAGAGACCATACGGGCCCGTGCTATAAAGTGCCGGTTCTGCGGAGAATTTCTAAACGGTGATAAGGCCAGGGCCCTGGCAAAAGAACGGGTCTCTAATACGGAATTATCCGAGGACGAGGAAGCCGAGGAAACGGAAGATAACGTCCTGTTTGCGGCGAGGCCTTCTCTTTGGGGGATAACCTCGGCTATATTAAAGGGTATGTGCCTTATTGTGTTGGCCGGCCTTCTGATGAAATATCCTCTTGAGAATATTGCTGACGATTGGCTGAACTTAAAACTTACTGAAAATCAAATTTCGATCGTTGGAACGTACAGGATTATTACCGGTTTTGCACTTGGCCTGATTGTTGTGCTTATTCTTGTTTTGAAAATCGTCAAGCTGAAAATGACCTATTATGAAGTTTCCCCTGACAGGATTGAGTGGTGCCGGGGCATCCTCGACAGGCATGTCGATAATATAGATATGTTCAGGGTGATAGATCTGAAGATGCGCAGGAATATATTGGATTGCATTGTTGGAATAGGTTCTGTCGGGCTGATAACGACTGATAAGTCGGACCCGGAGTTTGAGTTTGAGAAAGTTCACAGGCCCCGCGAGCTTTATGATATTATCAAGAAAGCCAGCCTCGAAGCGGACCGTACAACCGGCGTAGTGCATATTGAATAATATCAAGGATTCTTTTGATCCGGGATATACCCGATCAATTCACCGGGCGCAAAGTTCAACGCCTTGCGTAAATGTTGAGAGCTTCGCTCTCCAGCTCAAGCATTTTCTTTTTGAGCGTTATTCCACCGGGGGCGGAGAAACCTCCCATCTTTCCGTCGCTGCGGATTATTCGATGGCAGGGGATAATTAATGGCAGAGGGTTTTTGGCCAGTGTGCTGCCGACAGCCCGAGAGGCATTTGGTCTGCCTGCTTTTTTCGCTAATTTACCGTAAGTTATTGTTTGACCGGATTCTATTTCCCTGCAGGTTCTTAAAACCGATTTACCGAACGAGGTGAATCCATCGAGGATAAGAGGTATATCCCGGCTGAATTTTATATAATCACCCTTGAAGTAGGCTATTATCTGCTGCTGAAGAATTTTGCAAAAGGATTTATCATATTGAGGATTTGGAAGATTTTTTAATAGGCGTGATTTGATTTTTTCAGGCTTCGATCCGGGCAGTTGGGTTCGGCAGAGGCCATTTTCGGTGCCTGCGAGGCCGAAATAGCCCCATTTTGTCTGAAAAATCGTATATTTTGTTATTTTTTGCATATTTTACCTGAATTGTATGCCTAAAATATTAACTAATACGTCAAATTCATTGACGCAAGGGTAAAATTCTGTTAAATATATTAGTTTTTATAAAAAAAGGCGGATAGCGTCTATGATTTGCTTTCTACTTTTTTGACTTTTTTGGATTTGTTTTATGTCTCTTGAAGAACTGAGAAAGAAGATTGATGAAGTTGACAATCAGCTTGTCGAGCTGCTCAACGAGCGTGCGCGCATTGTCGTAAAGATAGGAACGCTGAAGACCAAAACCGACAAGCCGGTTTATTCGCCTGACCGCGAAAAAGAGGTATTTGACAGGATCGCCAGGGCCAATAAGGGCCCTCTGCCTGACAGGTGCCTGGTAGCTATTTGGCGTGAGCTTATGAGCGGGTCTTTTGTTTTGGAAAGACCTTTGCGAATTGGTTATCTCGGTCCAGCCGGGAGCTTCAGCCATACCGCCTCAATGCTCAAGTTCGGCCAGAGTGTCGAATATGAACCATTGGTGGATATCACAAGTATCTTCGATGAAGTGAGTAAAGGTCATTGCGACCTGGGTCTTGCGCCGGTGGAGAATACCAAGGGCGGAGGTGTAATAGAGACGCTTGATGCCCTGATAGATTCGAACGTGAAGATCTGTGCCGAGGTTCAGATGGCAATTCATCACAGCCTTTTGGGTAATTGCACGCTGGAAGAAATTGAGAAGATTTACTCCAAGCCCGAAGTATTCGCACAGTGCCGAAACTGGCTCAGTGCCACATTTAAAGAGGCACAGGCTGTACCGGTGGCTTCAACCGCCCGGGCGGCGCAAATGGCGGCCAGTGAACCGAATACCGCTGCGATTGGTTCCAATGTGGCTGCGGAACTGTACGGGCTGAGAATCATCTGCGAGAATGTCGAGGACATTACCAACAATATAACCAGATTTTTGGTAATCAGCAAAGAAGATGCAAAGCCTACCGGTGACGATAAAACTGCTATGCTATTCAGCACCTCTCACAAGGCCGGTGCTTTGTCTGATGTACTCGATGTTTTCAAGAGGTACAATATCAATATGACAAATATTGAGTCAAGGCCAAGCAAAAAGAGAGAATGGGAATATTATTTCTTCGTGGACTTTTTGGGACACAGAACGGACAAAAATATTCAGGATGGACTGACGGAAGCTCGTAAGCATTGCTTGCAGCTTTCTGTATTGGGCAGTTTTCCCAGATCAACGGAGCTGCTTTAATTTGGATTGATAATTTTTAATGAGCAAAGAACTGCGAACCAAGAGCTGATTAGGAGAGTTTTATGAGAAAGCCGTTTGTAGCAGGTAACTGGAAAATGAATACAAACAGCTCTATCTGTGTAAAGTTGGCTGAAGGTATTGCTTCGGGTGCGACCGAGACAGCGAGCGCGAAAGCGACTGTGGCGGTTTTTCCGCCTTTCGTTTATTTGCAGTCTGTGATTAAAGCTCTTGGCGCATCAAGCATCGGGGTAGGCGCACAGGATGTTTACTTCGAACCTGACGGAGCTTTTACCGGCGAGATAAGTACGTCGATGTTAAAGGATATCGGCTGTACCTATTGCCTTTGCGGCCATTCGGAACGCCGCCATGTGATCGGTGAGACTGATGAGCTGATAAATAAGAAGCTTACCGCTGCGATTGCAGGCGGGCTATTGCCGGTATTGTGTGTCGGCGAACTGCTCTCTGAACGGGAAACTTCTAAAACGAATGATGTTGTAACCCGGCAGTTGGAAAACGGTTTGGCCGGTCTGAGCGAAGAAAAAGTCTCTGCGGTAACCATAGCTTATGAGCCGGTCTGGGCCATAGGAACGGGTCTGACGGCGAAACCGGAGCAGGCGCAGGAAGTGCACGATTTTATTCGAAAGCTTCTGGTCGATATGTACAGTGACGAGCTGGCTGAGGCAATTCGCATTCAATACGGCGGTTCTGCAAAACCCGACAATGCGGCGGAGCTGATGGCTCAGCCGGATATTGACGGCCTGCTGGTCGGCGGGGCAAGTTTGAAGGCGGACAGTTTTCTTGCTATTATTAAGGGAGCAATTTAATCTGCGATTTACTATTTACTATCGAAAACGGCTGCAACTATTGGGCCTAAATAGTAAATAGAAAATAATAAATAGTCTGTTGAAAGGATTACGAATATGACAGTTTTTTCATTATTAGCAGTTGGTTTTCTTATGAAGGTTGTTGCCGCTTTGTTCATTGTTTGCTGTGTTTGCCTGGTTTTAATCATTTTGATTCAGAAGGGCAGAGGCGGCGGTTTGAGCGGGGCATTCGGCGGCGCCGGTGCCAGTGGAGTTTTGGGCGCAAAAACGGGCGACTTTCTGACCTGGGTGACAATAGTTTTAGTGGGTGTTTTTCTGACCCTTGCGGTGGTGATGGCCAAGTTTTACAAACCGGAAGTAAGTGAATTCGGAGAAGACGCACCGGCTCAACAGGTGCTGCCGACAAGCCCGGAGCAGTCTTCGGCGCCTACTGGGACGGGGCAGGTTACGGGTGAAATTAATGCCGCTTCGGATGTAAATACGCCCGGCGGTTAGCGAGAGAATTTGTTCTAAAGGTGGATGCAAAAAACTGCTTATATGGCAGGATTCGGCTTGAAAGTATAGCGTTATGATAAACAGTATGACCGGTTATGGCCAGGCACAGGGAGAGGTTAACGGCGTAAGTTACCTCGTTGAAATAAAGACCGTCAACCACCGCTACTTTAAGGCGATTATAAGGCTGCCGGAGCCGGTGGCATTCATCGAAGAAGATATTGATAAGCTTCTGCGAAATGATATGTCACGCGGGACCATAAATTATGTCCTTCGGCTCAAGAATTCGTCGGTAAATTCGCTATTTGATATAGATGAGACGGCCCTTAAGGTCATTGCGGAAAAATTGAACAGAGCCGGCTCTTCGGCCGGTATTAATGGGGCGATAGATATTGGCAACTTGTTGAGCCTGCCGGGGATTATTCAACCGGCATTACCGGACAAGCAAGCGTCAGAGCAAATCAGGGAAAAGGTTCTGGAAGTCAGCCAGGAAGCGATAAATAAGGTCAAACAAATGCGCGCCGCAGAAGGCGGTTTCCTGGAAGCTGATTTGAAAAAACACTGCAGTGCGATAGAAAAAGACCTCGGACAAATCAGTGCCCGGTGCGATGTCGTTTTGCAGGAGTATGCAGCAAAGCTAAAGCAACGGGTTGACGCGTTGCTTGCCGAGGTAAAGCTGAAACTGGATAAAGAAACGCTTGCCAGAGAAGTAGCGATTTTTGCGGAAAGGTCGGATATATCCGAGGAGGTGTCCCGTCTGGATTCACATCTGCAGCAATTTTCTCAGGCCTGCCAGGCAAATGAACTGGCCGGACGCAGGCTGGACTTCATAAGCCAGGAGATGCTCAGAGAGGCAAATACTATCGCCAGCAAGGCCTCCGATACTGAAATTATCCGCTGTGTGGTGGATATGAAATGCCGAATTGACCGGATTAAGGAACAGGTCCAGAATATAGAATAGCAAGGATACCGAATTTAAAAAGAGCATCGAAATTTTATACTGGAGTTGGAATGAGCGACACAGAGAACAGTAAAGGCAAAGTGGTAATAATGAGCGGGCCATCCGGGGTCGGCAAGAGCACAATCTGCAAAGAGGTGGTTAAGCGATTAGATAATCTATATCTTAGCGTTTCGGTTACGACCCGGCCGAAGAGTGAAGCTGAAGTTGACGGACAGGATTATTGGTTTATATCAGAGCAGGAATTTCAGGAGCGAATCGATAATAACCTTCTGTTGGAACATGCTGAGGTGTTCGGTCATCTGTATGGAACACCGAGGGACAAAGTTGAAGAAGCTGTTCAGGCCGGGAAAAATGTTATTCTTGAAATCGACGTTCAGGGTGCCAAACAGGCTTTGCTGATTTTTCCGGATGCGGTAATGATATTTGTTTTACCACCGACCGAAAAGGACCTTGTAAAACGCATGGATAACAGAGGCCGGGAAGCTGCTGATGTTGCGGAAAAAAGGCTGAGCGGAGCAAGTGATGAGATTGCTGCGGCCTGGCAGTATTATAAACATATGATTATAAATGAGGACTTGCAGCAGGCGGTGGACGAATGCGTGCAAATTATCGTGGATTCCTGCGGTGAGTCTTAAACTCTCAGTCTATTAATAAAGCGAATGAAGATTAGTAAGGTTTCCATCATATGAAATATTGCAGGATGGGCCCTGAATCAAGATATGAGGTGAAAAAATGATAGAAGAATTAAAGAGCGAAGAGATAGTAAACAAGGTTGGCGGTAGATTCAAATTGACGGCACTGGTTCAAAAGCGTTTAAGTGAGCTTTTGCAGGGCTCCAGGCCATTAATTGAAGATACCGAAGGCAAAACAATGCTTGAAATTGTTGTTCAGGAAATCCTGCAGGACAAGATCGCGATCGACGACGGATTGACAGCGCAAATCAAAAGAAATGGAAAGAAAAATTAGAGAAAAATCAACTCTTAAGTACACATCTGTGGTAAATAGAGATACGAGATGCTTAACAATTTGAATATTCTGTTGGGTGTCAGCGGCGGAATAGCTGCGTACAAGGTGGTCGATTTAGCAAGCAAGCTGACTGCTGCCGGCGCCAAAGTAAATACCGTAATGACTGAAAATGCCTGTCGACTTGTTGGGCCGCAAAGCTTTGAGGCCGTGACAGGATCGGCCGTTTTTACGAATCTTTGGAACACTCCCGAAGAATATAAAATCGGGCACATAGCTTTGGTTGACTGG
This sequence comes from Sedimentisphaerales bacterium, assembly GCA_032250555.1. GTDB lineage: Bacteria > Planctomycetota > Phycisphaerae > Sedimentisphaerales > Anaerobacaceae > NIOZ-UU13. The sequence goes on along the minus strand of JAVVFI010000023.1, from coordinate 16,842 downwards.
GCTGACATTATTGTTGTGGCACCTGCGACGGCTAATATCATAGGCAAAATTGCAAACGGTATCTGTGATGATTTGCTCAGTACGATCCTTTGTGCGGCCTGGCGCCTGATTCAGTCGGAGGCTGTGTTTTTGGCTCCCGCTATGAACAATAATATGTGGAATAATCCTGCCGTGCAGCGCAATGTCACGACGGTAAAAGAAATGGGCTTTCGACTGATTGGCCCCGTTGAGGGCCGGCTTGCCTGCGGAACCGAAGGCATCGGCAGGATGTCCGAGCCGAAAGATATCCTGAAGGTAGTAGAAAAAATTGCTGCGAAGATTGACAAAAAATAATCTCAAATACTAAGCACAAATTATAAGATACACTTCGCGAGATACCAGATGCGAATTTTAATTACAGCAGGCGGCACCAGGGAGTACATCGACCCGGTCCGATTTATTTCCAATGCGAGCAGCGGCAGAATGGGATACGCCCTTGTGCGTGCCGCACTGAAGGCTGGTCATAAAGTAACACTTATAACGGCCCCGACTGCACAAAGACTACCGAGCGGAGCAAAAATAGTCGAAGTTGAAACCGCCGCTCAGATGTTCGAGGTGGTCAAGAAGAGTTTTACGATTTGCGATTGTTTGATTATGGCTGCGGCCGTTTCGGATTATACTCCCGTCCAAACAGCTAAAACAAAAATCAAAAAGAGTGATGAATCTCTGATTCTTAAACTAAAACCGACGGCAGACATCCTCAAGTGGGCGGGTAAAAACAAAAGGAAAAACCAAATCGTTGTAGGTTTTGCTTTGGAAGATAGAAACCTTCGACAAAATGCCGAAATAAAGCTTAAAGAAAAGAATCTCGATATGATAATCGCCAATACATCGGCAGCAATCGGCGCCGGCAAATCAACAGTTCAAATCAAAACACCCGAAAGTCAATGGTTAAAACTTCCAAAGGCGACAAAAAATACCCTTGCTTCAAAGATAATTCGCGAAGTGGAAAGCATATCAGGATAAGCCAAAGTTGATGATATATCTTTTGCTTACTGCTTCGGCAGGTCGGGGAATACACCTGAGACGGCGCTGTTTACAAGTTTATGGTCTTTGATATTAAGCGCTGCGGCATGGCCGGCGTCAACTGCGGTAAAAGCATCTACGCCAAGCGAGGCAAGCTCCCGCACATAGGGCAGTGTTGCATTGCATAGTGCCTGGCTGGATGTTCTGCTTACGGCGCCTGGAATGTTGGCGACACAGTAATGCACTACGCCATCCACGATATAAGTCGGTTCATGATGAGTTGTCGGCCGGCATGTTTCAACGCAGCCGCCCTGGTCCACGCAGACGTCGACGATGACACTTCCGGTTTTCATTTTCTTTATCAGCGAGCGATTGATTAATATAGGAGCCCGGTCGCCTGGAATCAAAACCGCACCGATTACCAGGTCTGCATTCATGGCATAGTTTTCTACCGCATGTGGATCGCAGTAGATAGTTGTTACATTAGCCGGCATAATCTCATCGAGGTATCGCATCCGGTTTAGGTCGATATCCATAATGGTTACATTTGCGCCCATTCCGGCCGCTATGTGTGCGGCGCTGGTGCCTACGACTCCGCCACCGAGTATCAAGACATTGGCCGGGGCGACACCGGCTACTCCGCCCAACAGAATCCCTCGTCCCATTGTTGGACGTTCTAAGTATTTCGCCCCTTCGTGGACCGACATTTTTCCGGCCACTTCGCTCATCGGGGTAAGCAATGGCAGGCGGCCGTGAGTATCACTTAACGTTTCATAGGCTATCGCGGTAATACCCGCATCCAGGCATCCGACCGTTAGTTCGCGCGATGCGGCGAAGTGGAAATAGCAAAAAGCAGTCTGTCCCTCTTTAAGTATGGTAATCTCGGGAGGCTGCGGCTCCTTGACCTTTACAATTATCTCGGCCTTAGAATAAATCTCCTCAGCCGTGTTTACGATTTGAGCCCCTACCGTTGAATACTGCTCATCGTCAAAACCGCTGCCTAAACCGGCCTCCTTTTCAACAAGCACGGTATGGCCATCATGGCAAAGCAATTGCGCACCAACCGGCAGCAATGCCACTCGGTATTCATCTGTCTTGGTCTCTTTTGGCACCCCAATAATCATGTTCTATTCTTTATCGGCTGATAGCTAATAGCTGTTTACTCAATTTCGACGTGCTAAGTAAATAGCGCAAGCCTGTTTAATTCGTGTCTTTAATGTCGAGGTCATCTTTAGTGAGGATGGAATCGAATTTATAGCCGGCTTCGGTGATGTTTTCTTCGGCTCCCTGTTTACGGTCGATTACGCAGACGATTTCTTTAACCGTTGCGCCCGCTTCTGTAATAATTTTAGCTGCTTCGACGACTTGACCGCCGGTTGTTGCGATGTCCTCAACTAAAAGAACAACGTCACCGGCCTTCAATACGCCTTCAACCATTTTGCCGGTTCCGTAGCCTTTTTTGCTGTTACGGATAATAACCCAGTTTTTTCCGGATTCCATCGCGGTAGCCGCTGCTAAAGCGACACCGCCCAGTTCGGCGCCTGCTATCAGGGTGACATCGTCGGTGATATGTTTGGCAAATTCGCCACCGAGGGCCTTTAGTATGTCCGGGCAGGTTTCGAAAAGATATTTGTCGAGGTAGTATTTACTTCTTTTGCCGCTGCGAAGGACGAAATCACCTTCCAGATATGCTGTTTCTTTTATTCGCTTTATTAGTTCTTCTCTTGTCATAATTAAATTTACCCTGTAGTTAGATTTCAAATATAACTGTTCTTTTTACAATCATTCAAACCATAGTTGCAGCAGATATTAGTGAAATAAAAAAGGTAATGTACATCCTGTGATAAATCTGCCGGCATCAGAGCACAGGAAGGCGACACTTTCTGCAATATCCTGTGGTGATGTATTAGTTCGTTTTTGCCATGCCGGGCCGTGGTCGCACTGTTCGATGGCTTCGTTTAAGCTTTCGATTGCGGCTACCGGGCCGGGGCTGATGATATTAACGGTTACGCCATTACGCCAGGCCTGGTCGCGCGCCTGGAGAATTGCATGTGTTCTGGCGGCTTTAGCTACATTATAAGAGTAAGCGGGTGACTCATAAGGCGGCAAAAGTGAAATGCCAATTACTCTTCCCCACTTGCGCTTATACATTTCAGGCAGGACTATCGGCATCAGATGGAAGAAAGGTGCTACTTCATTATGGACATCCTCTAATGCAGCGGATGAGTCGAGATTCTCGACAGGTTCAGGATGCCAGCCTGCGCCTGGATTAATAATGCAAATATCAATCTTGCTGAAGTGTTCGACTGCTGCGGTTACTAGATTTTTGCAGTCATCGGCTTCGAATACATTGGCCTCTATATCGATTGCATCACCGTCGTGGCTTTTTATGTGGTTTACTAAGGCTTGTGCCCGGTCTTTACTTGTACGATAATTTATGACAACTTTTACTCCTTCCCTAGCCAGTGTCAGCGCTATACTTCGCCCCATACCCTTACCGGCAGAACCTGTAATCAAAGCTACTTTATCCTTCAGCTTCATCTTGTTCTTTATACTTTCAGTTCCACTTTTTGACTCAGTTCTTTTCGGTATTTTTTGCGAACCGGCGTTACGACATCGCGGATGAATTCATCGACCTGCTGCGGCGCCCTGCCGATGTATTTGCTTGGATCCAATACTTTTTCAAAGTTGATTTTATTAAAAGAAATATCAGCTTTGAGCCGGTTAATTAAATCGTTGTCTCTGCCGAATTTTTTAACCTGTGCCGCGGCGGCTTGTGAGTGCAGCCTGATTTTCTCGTGCAGCTCCTGTCTGTTTCCGCCGGCCTTGACGGCCGCCATAAGGATATTCTCGCTGGCCATAAAAGGCAGCTCTGCGGCGACGCGGGCCCCTATCACTTTCGGATAGATTACAAGCCCGCCTGTAACATTAATAAGTATTTGCAGAATCCCATCAACAGCTAAAAATGCTTCCGGTATTACTATTCGCCTGTTGGCAGAATCATCGAGCGATCTTTCGAGCCACTGTTCCGATGCCGTCATTTGCGGGCTGGTGGCCAGAGACAATACCAATCTGCTAAGGGATGTTGCCCTTTCGCAGCGCATCGGATTCCTTTTATAAGCCATCGCCGAAGAGCCTATCTGACTTTTTTCAAAAGGTTCCTCGACTTCTTTCAGGTTTGCGAGCAGTCTGATGTCGTTGCACATCTTGTGTGCGGATTGTGCGATTGAAGCTAAGGCGTTGACGATAAGGGCGTCGATTTTTCGCTGATATGTCTGGCCAGTAACGGCACAGGTTTTTTTGAAGCCGAAGGCAGTCGATACGAGCTTATCGAGCTGTTTGACTTTGCCGTGCCTGCCGTCGAAAAGCTCCAAAAAGGAAGCCTGGGTTCCGGTAGTGCCTTTGACTCCTCTAAACGGTAGTGTTTCGAGCCGATGTTCGAGTTCATGCAGGTCCATCGCAAACTCATAACACCAGAGCGTTGCTCTTTTACCGACTGTGGTCAACTGGGCCGGCTGATAATGTGTAAAACCTAATGTGGGGACAGAGCGGTGCTTTTTTGCAAATTTACTCAGAAGATTTATCACCGATGCAAGCTTGGCTGCGATAAGCTGCATGGCCTCTTTCATTATGATTAAATCGGCATTGTCGCCGACATAGCAGCTTGTCGCCCCGAGGTGAATAATCGGATCTGCCTTTGGCGCAACGTCGCCGAAGGTATAGATATGCGCCATAACGTCATGACGGAACTGCTTTTCGTAGCGGGCGGCTCGTTTAAAATCAATATTGTCAAGATTTTTGGCCATCTGTTTTATATGGCTCTGTTTTATATCTTCCAGACCGAGCTTTTTCTGTGCCTTTGCCAGTTCCAGCCAGAGCCTTCGCCATGTGCTGAACTTTTTTTGTGCCCCGAAAAGCTCAGCCATTTCTTTCGAGGCGTTTCGCTCAACGAGTGGGCTTACGTAATTCTGAAATTCGGATTTTGTTTTTTTTGCCATTTTTTTCTCTTTTTTTCGGGCTTATTATTTAGTTATTTTTGCATGACGTTCGGCTAAGAGCTGCTCGATTTGCTCGATGTCTTCTTCGTTCAAAATCCAGCCTGCCGCCGGGGCTGTTTCGAGAATCTGCTCGGGCTTGCGTGCTCCGACGATAGCGGCCGTTACTTCAGGTCTGCGAAGAACCCAGCTAATTGATAGTTGTGCCAATGTCTTGCTATTGCGTTCTGCGATAGGCTTGAGCTGTTCGACAAGTTCTAATGTTGCGGTAAACTTTGGCTCGTGAAAGTCGGAGTGTTTTCGTCGATGGTCATCCAGAGGCAGACTCGCAAGTCTTTCCGGGCTGAATTTTCCTGTGAGCAGGCCTCTTTGCATTGGGCTGTATGCGACGACGCCGATATCGTTGTCGGCGCAGTAAGCCAGAAGTTCATCTTCAACCTCTCGGTGGAGCATACTGTAAGGAGGCTGAAGTGAGGCTACAGGGTGAATCTTTTGTGCACGTTCGATTTGCTCAAGGCTAAAATTCGATGCACCGAGGTATCTAATTTTTCCTTCCTCTGCCAGCCGGGCCATTTCCTCCCATGCCTGCTCAAGGTCCTCGTCAGGTTCGGGCCAGTGAACCTGGTAAAGGTCTATAGTTTCAATACCGAGTCTTTCCAGGCTGTCGTGACATTCCTGGCGAACACTTTCGGCTTTCAGACAGCTTACTTTTTCTTTTTTGTCGTTCCAAAGCAGGCTGCATTTTGTTGCTATGATTGGTTTTTTACTGGTCTGTTTAAGGGCTTTGCGGACGAGTTCTTCGGAGTGACCCAGTCCATAAGCAGGAGCGGTATCTATCCAGTTGATACCTGTCTCAAGGGCGGCCAGAATTGCGGCAATCGCCTCATCGTCATCCTGCGGTCCCCAGCCGAACTGCCATGGCCCGCCAATAGCCCATGTGCCCAGGCCTACGGTGGTCAGTTTCAAATCAGTATAGCCTAATTTTCGTATCTGCATAATTGAACTCCCGAAAATTTGGAAAACGAACTATCAAATCCGCGCAGTAGTATATTTGGATTTGTAAGGTTCTTCAATACTTTTGTATTTTTGCCGGGATAAAACGGCGGTAGCAGGAAGGTCGTTAGTGGTACCCGGCGCCGGGATAGAGCAGGTTCAGGGCGATTGTGTGTACCGGTCTCAAGACAAAATCGAGCATATGCCAGGCGACGATAAGCCCGATTAATCTGTATTGAGGTTCCTTTATTACCGCATTATAACGGCGGGCAGCCTGGTCGCTTAGGAAGAACGTAAGGATGCTGCTGCCGTCAAGCGGAGGTAAGGGGATAAGATTAAATGCCAGCAGGACAAGATTGAGTGAGAACAGGATGCTGATAAGGATTGAGATGGCATTTGCAGGACCCGGTGATGCAGCGGTGATTCGACTGAAAGTAATCTGTTCGGGGGCATGGAAATAGCCCATAAGCATTCCAGCGCGTATTGCCAGAGCGGCCAGCAGGATAAGCACGAGGTTGGCGGCCGGTCCAGCCATAGCCATTAGCGCTGCCTTTCGACGGTTGCTGTCTGCCCAATAGGGGTCGTATGGTGCGCTTGCCCATCCAATCATCCAGCCGCCTAAGATATAAGAAACGATAGGTACGATAACCATACCGAAAGGAGACCTTTTGATATGCGGTATGGGATCTAAAGTAACCTGGCCCTGATAGTAAGCGGTTGGATCTCCGAACTTAAGGGCAGCGAATGCATGCGCGGCCTCGTGAAAGGTCAGTGAGACGATAAAGACCGCATACCATACGGTTGCCAGAGCAAGGTTTAATTCCATTTAATCCCCTATTTTTTGTGCAAAAGAATATATGTCCCGCCGGGCCTTGTTTTGAACCGGACAACGTTTTGCTCGGGAGCGACGGTTTTAAGAAGCTTTCCTTTGTATTTTATTTCAACCGGTACACCGGTCCTGACTGTACATGTTTTGCCGAGGTCAGAGCGGATTGTGGAATTGGTCAGTTTGCCGTTATTCCAGGTTACGTCAACTTCGAATCCACCACGTGCGCGAAGTCCCCTGAAAGAACCGTTCGGCCAGCTCTTCGGCAAAGCAGGGAGCAGATGAATTTCACCCGCATGGCTTTGCAGCAGCATCTCTGCGATGCCTGCAGTACCCCCGAAATTGCCGTCGATCTGAAACGGCGGATGGGTATCGAACAGGTTTGGCAGAGTTGACTTTCGCAATAGTGCCAGAACGTTTTCGCCGGCGGTGTCACCGTCCCGCAGACGCGCCCAGAAGTTGATTATCCACGCTCTGCTCCAGCCGGTATGACCGCCGCCGTGCGACAGTCTGTATTCAAGTGATTTGCGCGCTGCTTCTGCCAGTTTCGGTGTGCCGGTCGGGCTAATCTGTCTGCCCGGATGCAGGGCAAATAAATGTGATACGTGCCGATGACCCGGCTCTGCTTCCTCCAGCTCTTCGTTCCATTCAAGCAACCGGCCATCGGAACCTATTTGCGGCCCGGCTAAATTCCTGCGAAAGTCTTTGACCTGCTTTGTAAACTCATCATCAATACCGAGCACCTCCGCAGCCTCGATGCAGTCGGTGAACAGGCCGTAGATTATTTGCTGATCCATAGCCGGACCCATTGTAAGATTTGAGGTCTTGCCATCCGGTGTGCGGAAACGATTTTCCGGCGAAATGGATGGGCCCGAAACCAGCTTTCCTGTTTTCGGATCTTCGACGAGATAATCGAGGAAGAACTCGGCGGCTTCCTTCATAACCGGATATGCCTGTTTGGAAAGAAATTCGCGGTCTCCTCCGAACATATAATGTTCCCACAGATGCTGACAGCACCAGGCTGCGCCGGTTGGCCACATTCCATATCCAACGTTTCCGATGGGGCTGGTCCACCACTGGGGATCGGTAGTATGATGTGCGACGATCCCGCGACAGCCGTAAACGTTTTTGGCAGTTTTTCGGCCGCGCGTACGAAGATTGTTCACAAGGTCAAAAAATGGTTCGTGACATTCGGAGAGGTTGGTGACCTCCGCCGGCCAGTAGTTCATTTGCACATTGATATTGATATGGTAGTCGCTGTTCCATGGTGCCTTTATGTGATTGTTCCAGATGCCCTGAAGATTTGCCGGCATACAGCCCGGCCTTGAGCTGCTGATTAAAAGGTAGCGTCCGAACTGGAAATAAAGAGCCTGCAATTGCCGGTCGTCCGCGCCGTCCTTCATCGCATTCAATCGTTCGTCCGTTGGTTCGTTCGTTTTATCTGAGTCGCCAAGATTCAGGCTCACCCTTCTAAACAGCCGTCTGTGCTCTTTTATATGAGCCTGTCGCAGTCTGGAATATTTTTTCTTTGCTGCCGAGGCCATTTGCTTTTCGCACTGTGTTTTCGGATTATCACCGCGATAGTTGGTAGCAGCGACTATCAGGAGTGTTGCCGCGTCGGCATTTTCCAGTTGCAGGCCGTCATCGGTTACAGTTAATTTACCGCCCTCGGGAATAATCTTCAGATGAGTTTCATAATTAACGCCCTTATGTTCGCCGTCCTGTGCAGCGCGGCCTTTCATTATGATACGGTCCGGGGCGATTGTTTCGACGGTAAAATTCTCAGGCCGGGACAGGTTTGCATCGAAGGTAATCTTTCCGGGCTTATCGCATGACAGGTGAACTGCAATGCACTGATCTTCCGGGCTGGAAAAGACCTCACGCGAAAATGCGGTGCCTTCGGAGCGATAGCTGACAGAAGCAATCGCGGTATCCAGGTCAAGCTGACGGCGGTAGTCAGTTACTGGTCCGGCGATCTTGAAGTGAAGTTTCAAATCACCGAGCGTCTGATAGCTGCGAATAATACGCGGGCCCATAAATTCCCTCTGCATTATCCGCTGGCCCTCGGTGTATTTTCCTTCGAATATTAACTTCCTCGCCTCATCTAAATGTTTATATGCGCCAATACGGTCTCTTTCAATCGGGTTGCCTGCCCAAAGCGTATCTTCGTTAAGCTGCAATTGCTCGATCTCTACTGTTCCAAAGACCATTGCTCCAAGCCTACCGTTCCCGACCGGCAAAGCTTCTGTCCATTGTTGTGCCGGCAGGTTATACCATAGCTTTAAATTCTTCCACTCATCAGGATCATCAGCGGCGATTTTCCCTTTGGCCGAGACTATATACTTTTTACCGGCTTTTGTATCGAACTCGATAACCGCCGGTTCAATAGTTTTAACTTTGGATCTCCCGAACAATTCGGTTTTCAGCTCGACTTCTGTTGCCGAACGAATCCTGCACTTGCCGCCGAGTTTTGAAAGTATGGTTGCTTTATCGAGCTTTCCGTTTTTCCACTCTATATCAAGCTCGAATCCACCGCGCGCGCGCAGCCCTTTGATGTATCCGCTCGGCCACGCTGAAGGCAGGGCGGGCAGAAGATGAATCTCACCGGTATGACTTTGCAGCAGCATCTCTGCGATACCGGCTGTGCCGCCGAAATTGCCGTCTATCTGGAACGGCGGATGTGCATCGAACATATTCGGATACATCCGCTGCGGTGTCAATAGAGAGCTGAGCATTTTATATGCATGGTCGCCATCCTCGAATCGTGCCCAGAAATTTACTTTCCAGCCCATCGACCAGCCCGTACCTCCGTCGCCGCGAAACTGCAGTGACTTTCTTGCCGCTTCGAAAAGTTCAGGTGTGCCGCGGCGCGTAATTTCTTTACCCGGGTGCAGACCGAACAGATGCGAGACATGACGGTGCTGGTTTTTTGGGTTGTCTTTGTCTTCAAGCCATTCTTGTAGCTGTCCATGCTTGCCTATTTGATTCGGTGCGATTCTGCTACGCAGTTCGGTCAGCTTTTGCCGGAAGTCTTTATCCACGCCGAGCGTTTTGGAGGCCTCGATGCAGTTGTTGAACAAATCTCGAATGATTTGATGATCCATCGTTGGCCCGGCGACGAGTCCGCCGTTTTCCGGCGAGTTTGAAGGTGTGCTTATCAGCCAGCCGGTCTTCGGGTCTTCGATGAGAAAATCGACGAAAAATATCGCCGCCTCTTTCATTATTGGGTATGCCTGTTCTTCGAGGAACTTTTTATCGCCGCCGAATATGTAATGCTCCCAGAGGTGTTGACATAACCACGCTCCGCCGGTTACCCATATACCGTGGTTGGAATTATTGATTGGTGCCGTGCCTCGCCACAGGTCGGTATTGTGGTGCAGCACCCATCCCCGGCATCCGTAATGTGTTTGTGCGGTTTTACGTCCTGTCTCAGCCACATCCTTTAGCATGTCGAAGAGGGGCTCATGACACTCGGACAAGTTGGTTACTTCCGCCGGCCAGTAATTCATTTCTGTATTGATATTCACAGTATATTTGCTGTCCCATGGCGGATTAATCTTGTCATTCCAAAGACCTTGTAAGTTTGCCGGCTGACTACCTGGCCGGGAGCTTGCAATAAGCAGGTACCGGCCGAACTGGAAATACAGCTCCAATAACTGAGGATCATCCTGGTTGGCGAAGTTTTCGATTCGCTGATCAGTTGGTTGCTTCGCCGCATCGGTTGTACCAAGTTCGAACTCAACCCTATGAAACAGACGGCGATGATCAGCGATGTGCGCCTTACGCAGATTCTTATAGCTTTTATTGGCGACCGCTTCCATAGCTTTGCGGCACCGCTGTGTCGGGTCGGCGCTGACATCTCTGAAGTTCTTAAAACTGGTAGCAGCCGCGAGTATGAGCGTTACCTCATCAGCCCCCTTAATATCTATCTTCTCGGAATTAACGATAATCTTGCCGCCTCTGGCTTTAACGGATATCTGTGCTTCAAATTTCAATACACTGGGTCTTTTTATATTTGTTCGATTTTCTGTGTACTCATGAAACTGTCCTCGCAATGCTAATTTGTTTTTGTCAACTTTTAAGGTTCTGGTATCCTCATGGGGGCTGTCTAAATTAGCGCTGAAAGTCAATTGTCCGGGTTTGTTACAGCTCAGACGAACAACAATTACCTGATCCGGAAAGCTTGAAAAAACTTCGCGCTTAAAAATTGTTTGTCCGATTCGATAGCTGACTTTTGCAATACCTGAATCGATGTCCAGCTCCCTGCGATAATCAGCCGGCTCATCGTGACCCTGGAAGTACAGATGTAAATCACCGAATGGCTGATATTTTTCCTGCCGGAGCGGAACGCTCATCATGTGCTCCATAGCAAGTCTTTCGGCCTCTCGCTGTTTGCCTTCGAAAAGCAGCTTGCGGACGGTAGGCAGGTACTCAGCAGCTCCTTCGTGCTGATATTCGTGCGGCTCACCGGCCCAAAGCGTGTCATTATTAAACTGAAGTTGTTCGTGTTCTACTCCCCCAAAAACCATAGCTCCCAGACTTCCGTTTCCAACCGGCAGAGCTTGGGCCCATTCCTGAGCGGATTGTGGATACCACAGTTTAAGGTCACCCCATTTGTCTGACCTTTCCTGGCCGGCATAACTAATCACACTGCCTGTAGTCATCAACAATATTAAGAAGTAACAAATAAGTGATGATTTTTGAGTTGCTCGGATTGTTACTGTTGATTGTACTTTTTTACCTTTCATACCTGCTCCTTGTAATAATCAGGATAGTTTTTATTGCAGTATTTTATTTGTTCGCAGGGTATATTCGGCCTGCTCGGGAAATTTTGTTATATTGTCCACCGCAGTACCGCTTACGAGTAACTGATTGTCCTGGAACTGCAGATTTTTTACGATTTTTTTGAAGACCCGCTCGGCCATTTCAGGATCGTTCATAATTTGCTGCACTTCGATATCGAGGCGACGATTGTGTGACAGCTTTGCGGTTCCGAAAATGAAAATTAGCGGGATTTTTGGATTGGCAATAAGTGCCCAGTCAAAAGTGAGGGTATTGTTATATATCTGTTCCACTTTTATAATCTCACCTTTGACCTCAAATGCCTTGTACTCAAAAAGTCTCTGCAGGTTGGTTGTCTCATTGGTTTTGACATAGTGACAGCGGGCCTCGGCGCTGGGATTTCTGGAGCCGAGAGCGAAAATACTTCTTAAAGAAAATCCATTTTCATGAAGATTCCATTGCCTTTCAGTTTTCCAGCCGTTGCCCTGTGGCATTGATACCGATAAGCCGGCATCAGTTAATGGTATTGGCTCCGAAAGCAGGATTGCGGATTTTGAAACGACTATCATGTGGGCGAGGAAGAGTGAGACAATAAAAAGGCCCAAAAGGGCAATTTTGTCGCCGCCTATCTTTCTGATATCGTAAGTTTTATCCATATACGCGGTAATACTAATTGCCCGACGCTTTTTTTGCAAGCTTACCCCGTTAGAAATTACAGCGCGATACATTAAAAATATATTATCTGTCAGGATAAGTGTATCTTGTTCTGACGTTGAATTTTCGCAAATCCAGATGATGAATTGAGAGAAGAAATTATTAATATGACTCATTGAAAGGAGTATTAATATTCGCCATTGTTGTCTTTAGAAGTTATTTCTCCTTTTATAGGGATTCACACGATGCGTCGTCTGCCTGAGCTGATCACGAAGTAATCGGCCGAGCTGTCGTTGACGACTATCGTGATCATCGTCTCTTCCTTGCAACCTTTGCGGCAGGCTGCCTGGACCGCTGTGAGGTTTTCTCCTAATGCAGTGAAGGAACGTTCCGAGAAGTTCTCCCTGGTATACACACCATTGGCATCGGGACCCTGCTGTTTAGCTCCCTGCCTGAGAAAGGACTTATTGGTGTTGCCTTCGATCATGAATTTTGCGCCCTGCTGCGAAGCTACCGTCGGTCTGCCCTTGATAACGTGCTTCGCCATCTTCTCGCAGTCCGCCTTCTGGCCTCTGATGCGGAACTTGACACCGCGGTCGATGATCTCGAAGGTGACTTTCTGCCCAATAGCGGCGATGGCATCGGCCCTGGTGATCTTCTCGAATCCACCTGTGGGTTCTTCGGCGGCTGGCGCGACCTCGGTTTCCGGCTCCTGAGCCGTTGCCTTCGTCTCGGTTGGCGCGCCTGGAGTCCGGAGTTCGCCACGGAAGATGAGTCCGTGCTGCCCTTCTTTGGAGGTCACGCTGCCATCGCGTCCGACAAAGTTTGCCACCTGTGTCAGCAGGCTATTCGGCGTGATGTCCAGTGGTACGAGCTTGAATGTGCCGTCTGATTTGTGGTCGAGGATGATTGTGCCGATCTGCTCAGGATCTCCGGCATAGGTTCCCCAGACGATGACCCCTGTGGTCCTCACGACGGTGACGGGATCACCCTGTGTGACCAGTGCGCAGAAGGTCTCCGCGAGCTTACGATTGAGACCCCTGACCCATGCGTTTTCATTCTCGATCCGCAAGAGCGCATGATTCTTGTCAACTGGGCGCTTAAGCTCCGCTTTGCTCTCAGGTATCTTCACTGTTTCTTCCGAGGCCTTCTCCCTGGCTGGCGGGACCTCGGTTTCCGGCTTCTGAGCCGTTACTTCCGTCTCGGTGGGCTTGCCAGGACTCCGGAGTTCACCACGGAAGATGAGTCCGCGTTGCCCTTCTTCGGAGGTCACGGTGCCGTTGCGTCCGACAAAGCTTGCCACCTGTTTCAGCAGGCTATTCGGCGTGTTGTCCAGCGGTACGAGTTTGAAGCGGCCATCTGGTTTGAGATCGAGGATGATCGTGCCGGTATTCTCAGGGTCTCCGGCGTAGGTTCCCCAGACGATAACCCCTGTGGTCCTCGCGACGGTGACAGGTTCACCCCGCGCAACCAGCGCGCAGAAGTTCTCCGCAAGTTCACGATTGAGACTCCTGGTCCATACGTTTTTATTCTCGATCCGCAAGAGCGCCTGACGCCTGTTAACCGGCCGCTTGAGTTCTGCCTTGCTCTTAGGTATCTTCACCTTACGTTTCCCATTTGACTTTATAAATGGCATTTCTGCACCCATGTGTACTTCTCCTGAGATATTCATGTAAAATTAAATCTCGATAATACCAAAACTAAATCGCAATTTCAACGATTTTCAGGGAAATTTGATACACCGTGTAGCATTACACACAAGAAAAGCCATGTATTTGTGGTAAGAACACACTTTTTCCCTTTATGTTGGTACGCTGCCGTCGTTGGACTGGGGCATTGATACCGATAAACCGGTGTCAGTTAATGGTATTGGCTCCGAAAGCAAAATGGAAGGTTTCCAAAATGACTTACCCTTGCAAACACACGCCTGTTGCCTGAGAAGTTGCAGTTATGGGACCTGCTTCTTGTGCATTTCAGATGTTGGTTCAGGCTAAAT
>JAVVFI010000023.1:0-2581 GCA_032250555.1 Sedimentisphaerales bacterium | reverse complement strand
GTGGGATTTTTAGTGCAAAATGCCAATTATCGCAAGTTTAATGTAAAACTTTTGTTGTTTATGGCCGATTTATATATATATTTTCTAAGGGTGGTCTTTTAAGGTGGTAATGGATGCCGAAAAAGCCCTTTTAGACACCGAAAAGCCTTTGTATATGCGTTAAGCAGGAGAGGTTAGTATGAATAATAAGGTAATGGTGCTGCGCGGTAATGAGCCTGAAAAAATTCTCCGGACTGCTATTAATAAGCAAATAGTAGCTATTATGTCGTACTTATCCAAGGGCAAATGGCACGTTGCCAAAGTGCTGCTGACGGAGCTTGAGGGAGACAGACTAAGTATAGAGAGTGCGGCCCCTAAGAAGAAGCTGCACCCGTTAAATATTCAACCAGAACAACCTGTAGGCATATCCTTTAAATATGAATACGGCAAGTTTGTTTTCGATACGATGGTGGTTTCTCTTGAAGCGTCTTCCGGCCCGGAGGCGGACCAGGGATGGGGCGGAAAAATCGTACTTTCAATACCGGACCGGATAGAAGTGGTACAGAGAAGAAGCTATTTCCGGGTTGAGGTGCCGCAATCGCTGAAGGTGAAAGTCGTGCTGTGGCATCGCAACAACAGGCGACAGGCCGAAAAGGAGATACTGGTGGCACCGGATGAGCAGGCACAAAACGGCCAGACACATAATTATTGTCAGGGCAGGCTTATTGACATTTCCGCCGGCGGCGCGCAAGTCGTAGTACCATATCAAACCGAACATGATTCTTCTACTGATCCCAGGCGCGATTCTACGAGTAAGGTATCGAAGAGCTTTAGTGCCGGAGATCTGGACTTGAGGAAAGGCCAGTTTGTTGGGATGCGATTTACACCTATGCCTTATGAAACGCCGGTGATGATCAGTGCCCAGATTAGAACTATCCTGCCGACTTCAGACGGTAACGGTGCCTCTCTTGGATTGCAGATTGTTGGTCTGGAGGCAAGCCCTGAAGGCCGGGAAGTTCTTGCCCGGCTTATAGATATTGTTGAGAAGTATTATCAGATAAATCAGTCCGGCGCCAGGCAGCATGATATACAGCCGGCACAGAACACAGTGTAATACGCTCGTCTAAGTGTACCAGTTACAAATACATGTCTCTGGCCCCTGTGTCCAGCGGGGGCTTTGATTTTACTCTTCAGTTTTGTACCCGATGTTTTCCTCGTTGGCAATTTGATCTTTGTTAGCCGGTGTCAAAGCTGATTGTGCTGCCGAGACGATGTTGTGTTTATTTCGGATTACATTGAAATAAAACCATTTCACGAAGCTGCTTGCAGCAAAACTGCAGAAAATCAGTGCCATAGCCACTTGTATGTTCCAGATAAGAAATGCCAAAAGCAGCAGTACTCTGATAAGGTATGAAAATGGCTTTTTGCCCCTAAGGTACTGATTGAGAATATGCGGATATCGAATCCTGCTGACCATCAAAGCCGCAGAGCCAAGAGCACAAAACGGCAGAGCATAAATAATTATATTCACGCTCGGCAGTTTATCCTGATGCAGTATTACCAAACTGATTATAACTCCCGCGGCCCCCGGCGTCGGCAGGCCGATAAAACTCATATGCGCCGATTCGTCTTCCTCGTTTTCGACGTTGAACCTGGCCAGTCTGATGGCCGCACAGCTTAAATATCCTGCTACGGCTACCCATATAAATCTCTCCAGGAGAGTAGCGGCAGTAGGATTAAGCCCTGCAAGACCGGCCAGTTTTTCTTCCAGCATTTTCAGTATTAAAAATGCCGGTGCTACACCGAAGCTTATTATATCACAGAGGCTGTCGAGCTGGCCGCCAAAGCTGGAAGTGCTCTTATTCATTCGTGCCAGCCGGCCGTCGAGCATATCGGCGATCATTGCGAGCACTACCATATATCCGCTCAAAGAAAAATAAGAAAATCCCCCGGGACCGAGTGTTGCGCCTTTGCTGGCAAAGACAATAGCCGTAAAACCGCATATACCGTTGATAATAGTAACCAGCGATGGCAGAATGGTAATGTACTTTAGCCTTTGCCTTCTCACACGCCTCAGTAGGTTCTTTCTGGCAGTTTTGTTTTTTGATCTTGGCATTTGTTAATTGATTATTTTCTATTTATTATTGATTATTTAAGGACAGGCTTTGCCTGAATATTTTTAAAAATAGCTTCGCGAAGCGAATCATCAAATTATCATTAATCAGTTATCATTAATCATTGTTAGGTTATTCGTATTTAATCAGAGTTGTCAGGCCTGCCTTTACTTTATCGCCTATCCTGACCATGCACTTTGCATTTTCACACAGCGGCACGTACAATTCTGTTCTCGATCCGAATTTTAACATCCCGAATTTCTCACCGCCAGCCAATTCGCTGCCCTCGGTCGTTTTGCAGACGATTCTCCGGGCGATAGCCCCGCTGATCTGCCGGACAATCAGCCTGTCGTGCGGGCTGTCGGTTCGTGTTAACCACAGCTCGTTGGCCTCATTGACTCTGGCTGATTCCGGATACAATGCGTTTTTGTATTGACCTTTTTTATAGGTGATTTTTTCGATCTTGACGTTACAAGGTGCGCGATTAA
>JAVVFI010000239.1:0-8659 GCA_032250555.1 Sedimentisphaerales bacterium | reverse complement strand
AAATGACGGGCACTTGCTGGGAGGTTCATCTGTTTTCTCTGCAATCGACATTAAATGAGTAGCTAAGGGCTTCTGTGCTGACCTTAGAAACTACTTTCTTAGATTCTGTGCCAAATAAACGCGTAACGGGCACCGACAGAAATGCATTTGAAAACCATTATTATATACTCCAGCAAATGGACAAGGAGGAGATGTCTCTTCGAGACACTGGAGAAATCGCTCGCCGCCGAAGCTCCTGGCTTTGCACAGATTCTCAAATCCACCTTCTGCACATTTGAAATCCTTCGGGCACTGCATTGTGCCGATGATTTTCCGGATTTTCGCTTTGTATTCTTCTTTCATCTTTTCTAACTGATATACTTCAGGTGACCTAATCGGTTATCCGCCTTAGCCTGATTAGCCGATAAGCTCTTTTGAGAAATCTGTTTTTTCCGATACCAGCTCAATTCTCAGCATTATTTGATAATAGCATTTTGACCTCTGCAAGCAGAGTCTGAGGTTCTACCGGTTTACTCAGGAACACGTCAACCGGCAACCAGACAGGATCACCAACAGCAGATTTGAAATCTATGCCGGTCTTCTTCTCGACCGATGTCAGCATAAGCACAGGCATACTTTTAAGTTGGGTATCTCTCTTCAATTCTCTGGACATTTCAAAGCCATCATTCCAAACGTCCATCATAACATCCAGTATAGCTAAATCCGGTTTTTCAGCCCTGATTTTTTCCATACCTTCCGTTTTGTCACCGGCAGTGATCACATTATAACGCTCATTTTCCAAAAGTGTTTTAACTAAATAGACATAATCGGCGTCGTCATCCACAACCATAATCTTCGCTTTTTCCATAATTCACCTCAAAAAAATCAATCGAGATTTATCATTTATACCATCACAGACTATCTTCAATCCTCTCTTTTTGGCTCCGAAATCAGTTGTGCTTAGAACTATGCACAATACAAATACTGCCGCTTATCTCTTAATGCAATCGGTGTTCCTGATATTTAGAGTCTGTGCTCTCCCGATAGGCTGAGCGAGCACAACGCCTTTATTAGCAATGCCTTAGGTTGTTTAAATAAACTGAAACTTTCCGTAGGCAGGCGTTCCAATATACATACTTCTCTCGCATATGAGAAATAACTGATCGGTAAATATCAATAACGAGAATTTTGTCGCTAAGATTCAGTAACGCATATAAACAAATAAGTAATTCGAAAATAAATGGCAGCGGAGAGTCTTAAAAAAAACAAAGTCACGTTGTTGCCTCATAGCCCTCTTGCGAAGCCGGAACAAAACCAATTCTAATCCGATTTTGGAAATTCAGGCGCAGAACAAAAGCCACAGATCATTTCCTCCTATCTGACCCATGGCTCTAAAAATTGAAAAGATGAAAAACGAAATTATAATCTATTTATCTAATTTGGCCAACGCTTCTTTCAGTATCTTGGTCATCCGCTGCGTCTGCACTTCCAGAATCTGCTTCCCAAGCTCCGGACTGGCAAATTTCCGCGGATCCTTACCGCCGACTCCAACCGGCCAGCGGTCCTCGGACAATCTGTCCATCTGCACCAGTTCCGGCCTAAGAGCCATCACAAGCGAAGTCTCATTCATCGCCGCATGGTCAACCTGGATACCCATCCCCTGCTTATCATATTCACTTCCCCAGCACACGAACGTCTCAAGCCCGAACTTCTCCTTCCAGTCCTTTGCGTTATTTCTGAAAAAGCCGGTCGACGGCCCATGCCCGTGCGCAACTACAATACGAAAGCCCGCCCGTTTAAGCTGTTTGAGCGTCGCTTCGATAATCGTCCTGAAAGTCTCCTCCGGCACCCAGTACGCACTGCCGTCAAGCTGCTGGTTCTTATATCGTTTCTCCTCCGACATACCTTCGCCGAGCGTATCCATCCCGTACAGTTCTTTTCCGTCCACTTCTTCCATCCGGTCCGGCCCCAAAAACAGCATCGGCAGTACTATCCCCCCCGCCCGCTGCGCAACTCCAATAAAAAAACCATACGATTGCAATCCGTCCGAACCGATAGGCAAATGTTCCCCGTGCCATTCCAAAGTCCCTAATGGCAGATATGCAATGGGCGCTTCGGCAATCCGCTCACGAAACTCCGCCGGCGTCAGCTCCGCATACAATACCTTCTCACCCGATAGCTCAGAAACAGACGCCGCACCCTTAGTCGCCTTCGGTTCAGCCTCGACCTTATCGGCAAATGGCAAAGTCTCTGGAACAACCTTTATCTGCGTTGTGAACTTATATGGAATACCAATTCCGCTGTCATATGTAAGCTCGACAAAAAAAGCCGTCCAGCCTTTGTCCGGCTCAGGTACCCGTGCCAGATACGTCCCCCTGCCTCGGCCGCGCGAACCGATGTCCGTACTCTTCCAAGCCTTCCCGATAGTCTCAAGCCGAAAGTCACGCGCATCGGCATTCGACGCCTGCCATATTTTGACGGCCTTCGGCTTCGTCTTAGTATTGACCTCTATCGCACCGTCATCCCGCACCTTCCAGCTAAACTCCGGCAGAGGAGAACCTCGCAGTATGGCCGCATAAAACGCCAGCAGACTCTCAATCGCGTCCGAGCCGCTGAGCCCATGGTCGGTATTGGGAACGTATCGAAGATATTTCGGGCCTATAAGGTCATGAAAATAAAACTGGGCCGAATCAGAAACAAAAAACTGGTCCCCGCTCGAATTTATCAGATATTTCGGAATCGTATATCTATCGCGATAACTGTAAGGATCTATAAATGCCCTCAGTTCCGCACCTCCCGGTGTATCGAGCCTGCTGAAAACATCCAGGTCCTGGTAATCCTTGATGGCATCGGAATAGAAACCGTACGCACTGAAATGATGTTTCATCTGCTCGGCCATATTCAATACGTCGATGACCGCAGGAATAATCGCAACGACCCGCTTATCTACCGCCGCCGTCAGCCACGTCGTCCAGCCGCGTTTGGAACCGCCGGAAACAACAAACTCGTGTATATTAAGCTTATTATCGGTAACCGATGAGATATGGCTGTGAACCGTGTCCATCGCCCGCACGGCACTTTTGACCATCGGCAGCAGCAAAGGCCAAGTACTATCTCCTGTTTTCATATACTTATCGAAAGTGTAAGCAATTATCCCATCTTCAGACCGTGCCCCGCCGCCATCTGGAAATACCAGCGGCTCATTCGGCACCATTCTAAGTTCCGCTGTGACCGTTTTACTCTTGAGCGCCATACCAGCCACCATAGAGTCCGCCTTGCTCGGGGCAGAGCTGCCGTTACTTCCGCCGGTTATCCATAGCAGTGCTTTATCGGAAGCCACATCATCCGGCATAACTATCGTCAGCCAGTGCTTCCAGAGAGTCCTGTCCACCTCGTCCTTACTTCGCCAAGCCTGCGATGTCATATCGAGAACATAGGCCGTATAACCTTCTCCTTTGATGGTGTTCACGACACTGAAGCGGTAGTTGTCATCCGGGGCTTTAACATAATCATCCAGCGGCGTGGCAATCGCAAATCGCCCCGCGACAAGAACCAGAAGCAAAACTATAAGTCTATATCTCGATTTCATAATCTACCCTTTCGTTGTGTACGGCCATAAGCCGTCCTAAAGTCGCGTTTACATGACCGGCGGAAAGATACCCCGCAGGTATTCAGCGTCATACCGGCAGCTTTCCTCGACACCCAGCGGCATCTTCGTCCCTTCCATCACGAACCACCCGCTATAGCCGATATCATCCATCGCCTCTCGCACCTTCACAAAATCAATCGAGCCCTTGCCGTACAAATCATCGTAATCCTTGGCGTGAAACTCGCAGATATGTTTACCGAGCTGGCGTATCTCTTTATAGATGTCATAGCCGGCTTTATGGGAATTCGCCACATCGTAATACACTTTCACATTTTTCGAGCCAACCCGTTCGATAATATCCATATGTTGTTCGGCACTGAGCCACGATTCGATACCAAGATATACCCCGGCCTTTTCCGCTTTCGGAGCCACCCGTTTGAGCCGCTCGACAACAGCGTCCGTGCCCTTCTTGTCATCCTTCAAATCACCGTTGCCGAAGCACGCCAACAAAACAACGTTTACACCCAGCGTTTTGCACACGTCGATACCATCGGTAACCCATTGCTCTGCGCGAGGATCGCTCTTATAAGGAATGTCATTGAGCACACCCATCGCCAAAGACGCAATCTCCACATCCTGCCTGATCACTTCATCGAGAAACTGCCTCTGCAAATCGACATCGAACAAAGGCAGGACATCTTCGGCCCTGCCGAAATCCACCTGCACGCCGTCAAGTCCTATCCTATTGGCAACTTCGAGCGAGGCCGGGTTTGCTCTATTTCCTATAGTCCAGTCACAGACCGCAAGCTTGAAACCATGAGGCTTTTTACCTGCTGTGGTGAAAGAACTGCAAGAAGTCGCTAAAGTAAGCCCGGTCAGAGCCATTGCTCCATTGGCCATTACCCGGCGTCGAGTTATTCCTGCTTGTTTAATTTCCATATTAAACTTCCTTTATGCTTTCAATCCTTTAAGGTTGGCATCGAGTTTCTCCGGATTGTTAAGAAGCCGCTTCCATGTTACCTTGCGTTTGGTGTATGCAGCGGTTCGGCCAAGAATCGTTACAAGATTACTGCGGACACTCGGGGGAACCGTCGGATTATCATATTTGCCTTCGGCAATACTGTCATAGAAAGTCTTGATGTTCGTTACGGCGCCTTCCTTATAAATACCGGGGCTGCTTCCGCCGCGATAAAAATTCTCGCCGCGAATAATCACCTGTCCTCCGTATTCCGTCTCGAGAATACCCTTGGAACCGAACATACGATTCCTTATGCCATCAGGTTTAGTGCCGTGCCCTTCCATTTGCCTTGAGCTGAATGTAATACCAATATTGTTCGGATACTCGAATACAAGCGTGAAGTGGTCATTGCACGTCCCAACAGGCCGGACCGTCCGGTCGCCTGTCCCAACCGCATAAACCGGCTCGGAATCCATAATCCAGCTCATCACATCTAGTGTGTGAATATTCTGCTCGGTGATAATATCGCCGGACAATATCCTGTCCAGCCCCCACGCCCGCAACCGGTTCTCAGAATTATCCGGATCACTCCGCCATGTATCGTACTTACTCTTGAACGGACAGCCCGCATGATATATCGACTCGCCAAAAACAAAATCTCCTATTGCTCCATCGCGGACACGTTTGAGCGCTTCGATATAATATTGATCGGCACGAGTCTGAAAATCCACAAGGAAACACTGCTTCTTACTCGACGCCTTCCTGCCGCTGGCACCGATACTCTGACAGCCCGGCACATCCACTGCAATCGGCTTGGCAAGATATGTATGACAGCCAGCATCAACGGCCTCCGCGGCCTGCTCCGGATGAAAATACGGCGGGCTTATAATCGCTACCGCATCAACCTTTTCAAGGAGCTTGCGGTAACCATACAAGTTCGGATAACGCCGGGATTGCGGCACACCAAATTTACTGCCGCAATTATCAATCCTGTCCTGAAAATAATCCGAGACCCCAACGATATTATATCCGCCATGCTCATTAAACAGACCTGTTATCCATGTCCCCCGACCGCCGCAGCCGATTATACCCAGGTTAACCTTCGAGTTGGCATTGAAACCGCGGACATGTTCGGGCTTGACCACCGTAAACGACAGAGCGGCCGCACCGGCGGCACCAATGAACTTTCGCCGTGTAATCCGTTCTTTTTCTTTATTTACACCTGAAGCTTCTTGTTTTTTAGACATCTCGTAGTCCTCCTTTCATAAAGGAATATGTCATAATCAGATATCACTTCTTTTCTTTTTTGAAGTTAATATCGAACCATGAATCGTCGGAAAGCTCACCATTATCGAGTCCATAGAGTGCAACATTAATGGTGTTATTATCAACCTTTGAATAAGCGATTCCTACATCTGTTGCCTCTCCATACTCATTAGTCATTTTAGTCTTAGAAATCGCTTCGCCGTACTCGGCTTCCCATGTGGCCTTAGTTACCTCTCCCCGGCTGTCCACGCTGATCTGCTTGCCCTGCTCCGCATCCATGTCAAGGTAAATGATACCGAGCGACTCTCTTTCACCCATCTTAAGACTGCTGATCATTGCATGGCCTTTGACCGCCCATAGATAGGACAGCAGTATTTCTGTTCCATCATCCGTTGTAGCTTTCCACCTACCCACCATCCAGGCAATCCCCTGTTGCTCAACAATATCCTTGAGACTCTCCGGACCGGTTGACGCACTCCCCATAGTACGCACGGTCTCCATCTTCTTTTGCTTCTTGAAGTCTATATCAAATGATGAATAATCAGAAAGCTCACCGTTTTCCAATTCATAGGCTGCAACATTCATGGTAGTAGCATCGATCTTAGAAAAAGCAAATCCCACATCCGTTGCTTCTCCATACTCATTAATCATTTTGGTCTTCGAGATTACTTTTCCATCCTGTACTTCCCAGGTGGCCCAGATCGCTTGTCCCCGGCTGTCCACAGTCAATTGTCTGGCTTGCTGTTCATCTTTAACCAAATAAATAATACCTTGTGATAAGCTCTCCCCCATTCGTAAATCGCTGACAATTGCATGCCCTTCAACCGCCCATCGGTAAGTCAGTATTATTTCCGACCCATCGTCCGTAACGGCTTTCCACTGCCCCACCATCCATGCAAATCCCTCCTGCTCAATAATATCCTTGAGACTCTCCTGACCTATTGCCGTAGTCCCCATAGCAACTAACAAGGTCATTACTACCAAACTTTTTGTTACTTTATTCATCGGTACTTCTCCTTTCATGTTAGTAAGATATTCACACGCAGCAACTGTGCAACGTCAACAACTACATCATCATATTTACAGTATATACAATATCTGTGTTATTTTCACCTTCTTTGGTATTAGGTAATATATACTACGACGTTCCAAGCTCCTTAAGCAGTCTTACCGCCGCTTTGACCATCTTCTCGCCGCCACCGGGGGCAATCCGCGAGTTGACCGTCTCGTAACTGCCTTCGGCGAAAGCCTTCTTTGTTGGTATGTAACCGGGGGCATCATGGCACAACTCGATAACTAATGTGGTCGTAAACGGGCTGGCCTGCTTAATAGCAAGACCAAGATCAACGAAAACCTCTCCCGGCAAACCAACCACAGCCACGTCACTGCTCAGTCGAAAAACCTGCACCTCAAGTCCGATTGTATCACCGGGGCGCATCTCGCGTGCCAAAATCTTGTATGCTTCGACCTGTTCGAGAAACGACAACTCACTGGTTCCGACTTTCTTTATGCTCTCACGGGCCCAGGCAATCTTATCCTGTCCAAAATTTTGAAGAGGTACATGCACGGTTTCGCTCCGTACCGCAAGTGAAGGCTCGGCAACATTATCCAGAGAGTTCGCTTTGGCTTTCACCGTTTGAGCTAAAGTTTTGCCGATGAAGTCCGTCTTCAGCCGCTCCCTCTTCGTTACATCGATGTGGTTGATGTCACCGCATGTACCAGTACCGAACAACGAAATAAAATCATCGCCATATGTCTGACGCAGGGATTGTTCTAAATAAAAAGGATAATCGGCTGCATACTTAGTTCCGCCGAAAGTATCGAGGTGAAGGGTAAAGTTCACAAGCGCTGCATCCGGACTGCCGCTGCCGGCCTTATTGAAAAATACAATACCAAGTTCCGGATCGATTGGACCGGCTACCCGTACAATGTCAGGATTCATAGCACCGGGATTAAAACGAACGGTCCCGTTCTTCATATGAAACCGCCGATTGAATGAAAGACCCTCCTGCTTAGCTACTCCCGCACTGAGCTGAACGGGCTTTGCTTTTTTATTGGCTTGCGATATTACCCTGACGATTTTCTTAACCAGTTCAGACGAATAATCTACCTTCTCGCATGGATCCATGCCGTGTTCAGCTACGGCGAGATCATGAAAGTGTTTCCTCAGAGCACCCGAGTAGAGCGGCCCCGTGTGACTGTGCGTAGCAGCAATGAGAATGTTCTCAGCCTGAATACCGGTCCTTTTGGCTGCTATCCGCCGGACACGCGAGGAAACATCGAGCGACAAACCTATTATATCACAGAAAACCAAAGCACCGCTTGCCTGCCCCTGGCGAAGGACAATCGCTTTGGCCTGAAGCGGATTCGATGTGCCGGTGCTCAAACGCTCGCTAAAATATCCGCTCATTCGATAACCAACAGGCGGCGTTATATTAACAACAGCCAGGCCCGCTTTCAATTCTGCATTAACAGAACTCTTGCTCGAAGACGAAGTCTTCTGACCGGTCAGTTCTTCCAGGAACAATCTGGTTTTTTTGGCCTGGACAATTGTTTGCTCAACGTCTCCCGGGTCAAGACACTCTATGATGAGCGGGCCGTGTGTAAAGCCTCCTTTTTTAAGGCGTGAAAAAACCGCTGGAAAGTCCACCTGTCCCGTTCCCGGCGTTATCGCAACATTCTTCGGGTGCTTATAATCCTTGATACACATTCCAACCACAAGCCCGTCCACGGTGGGAGCATCATCAACAGGATCGCGTTTACCGTCAGAGTAGTAATATATATTACCCGGATCGTACCAGATGCCAAAGTTCCTGTGGCCGACCATTTCAATTGTCTTGCGGCACTGAGGACCGGTAGCATTAAGC
>JAVVFI010000238.1:0-8664 GCA_032250555.1 Sedimentisphaerales bacterium | reverse complement strand
GGCAGGCATCGGCATCACCCACAAATACCTCGTCTTCGGGATTCCACTTCAGCGGTCTGCCGAGCTTGTATGCAATATTACCCAAATGGCAAACACCTACGGAACGGCAGCCGGTCTCTATATGACAAATCGGCCTGCTGCGTTTGCGGACGGCGTCAAGCCAGTCAACATAATGGTTTCTGCTCTCGTAAAGATGTATTTCGTTCGGACCTATTTGCTGATTCTTCAGATTATCAGGCCAGGTACGAATATGTCCGCGATTGACCTCCACCTTGCCCTCGGTACCGGTAAACAATACTCCGTTGGCGCTATCGCGGGTCATCGTAACACCGCTCGCATATTTATAAGTAAGAACCTTGTAATCTTTACCGTCGGGAGGAATAATTTCAATCGGGCCGCTCTCGTCCATACCCATACCCCACTGGGCGATATCGAAGTGATGTGCCCCCCAGTCGGTCATCCCACCGCCGCCAAAGCTGCTGTGGTTCCGCCAATGAGGAAAGCCGTCCCAGCTCAGATGCGGTGACAGTTCCGAGTTATACGGCCTGAACAATGCAGGACCTATCCACATATTCCAGTCCAGATAATCAGGCACCGGTTGTGCCGGCAGCGGCTCATCCTGAGGCGGGCCGCCAACACCAACAGTTACGTGTTGTAAATCTCCTATATAACCGTTGAGGACCAGTTCACAGCCTAAGCGAAAGTGCCAGTCCGAACGCTGCATACTGCCGGTCTGAAAGACCCGTCCGTAACCTCTGACCGCATTGACCATAGACCGGGCCTGGACGATGGTCTGTGAAAGCGGTTTCTCGCAATAAATATCCTTGCCGGCCATAGCAGACTGAATAACCGTAATGGCGTGCCAGTGGTCCGGTGTGGCAATCACAACCGCATCAATATCATCTCTGGCAAGCAGTGCCCGAAAATCGCCGTATGTATCACAGCCTTTGTATGAGCCGCCGTTCTTGTCGGCATAGTGGTCTTCGACTATTTTCTTTCCGCGGGCCAGCTTGAGTTTATCGACATCGCAGGCGGCCAGAACGTGTGTGCCGGGTGAATTCAGAAAAGATCGCATCAGATGCTTACTCTGCTTGCCCGCACCGATAAAGCCTAACGTAATTCGCTCACTCGCCGCGGTACCACCGGCCCGGCCAAAAGCGGACGCAGAAACAATATAAGGAAAACTCACAGCAGCCGCTGCGGTCCCGACTGCACTTTTGATAAATTGACGACGATTAATTTCTCGGTGCTTTATCATAAAACTCCTCTGTTTCGAAAATCAAAGGGATACTGATTTTCTTTCCTTCCTGACAAAAAATCATTTCAAATTAAATAAAGCAACGAGCTTACTCATTTCAATAATGAATAAACCTTTTTTTCACAAATGCCACGGACTGCACACCGATTTCTCGAGTAAACTCGTTGCTGTTTGGTCATCAAGTCTTTCTTTGGTTTGGGGATTAAAGCGTATCTTGCTCCCCAGCAGTTCACGATAATCCGCATAAGCCGCACAGTCTTTGTTTTTGTATGGGCTGTTGACTCGATTGTCAGCGCCTTGCGGATGGTTTTTGTCAACATCGCAGATGACAGCAATTTGACAATCTTTTTCCCTAAGGAATGAGTGCATATTGCTGCCGCCCTGCCAGCCTGGACCGATACAGCCCATAGCAATTCGTTCGCTTGGCGGCACAGTGTCGGCATTACCCAAAGCTGACGAAACAACGATGCAGGGACACCCCATTACCCCCACAGTGGCACCGGCGGCATTCTTTAAGGAATCTCGCCGGCCCAATGCGTTTCTGTCAGCCATAATAAACCTTTCTATTACTTCTCTTTCTTCTCGAACGCCGCATCGAAAGCAACCTGCGACGGCTTGAAGTCGGCCTTTTTGAAGAAACCACAGGCTTCTGCTGCACCGTGCTCACGGTCCATCCTGCTGTCTTCCCATTCGACCGAAAGAGGACCCTGGTAACCGACATCGTTAAGCGCTACGATGATTTCCTCGAAATTAATGTCACCATGTCCGATTGAGCGGAAATCCCAATAGCGACGCGGATCTGCAAACTCGGTATGACCACCGAACACCCCGACAGTACCATCCCCATGTCCCCACCAAACATCCTTCATATGAGCATGCCATATACGGTCTCCGAACCTGCGGATAAATTTAACGTAATCAACGCCCTGATAACCGAGATGGCTCGGATCATAATTGAAACCGAAGCACTCATGTCCATTGACGGCTTCAATGGCACGCTCGGCTGAGGCAATATCAAAAGCTATTTCTGTTGGATGAACTTCAAGACCGAACTTTATGCCCAGTTTCTTAAATTCATCGAGGATTGGCGTGAAACGTTTGGCAAAATCATCGTAACCGGCCTGAATCATATCCTGTGTAACCGGAGGGAACGAATAAAGCATGTGCCATATCGAGCTGCCCGTAAAGCCGTTAACAACCTTGATACCCAGCTTCTTGGCCGCCTTCGCCGCTTTGATGACTTCCTGTGCCGCACGCTTCTTGACACCCTCAGGCTCACCATCGCCCCATACCTCCGGCGCTAAAATCGCCTTATGACGATCATCGATATTATCGCATATCGCCTGGCCATTCAAATGGGTCGATATCGCATAAACCTCAAGGCCCAGCTTTTTCAGCATATCCCGCTTGGCCTTGCAGTAGCCGTCATCTTCCAGGGCTTTGTCCACCTCGAAGTGGTCACCCCAGCAAGCCAGTTCCATACCATCATAACCCCAGCTTGCTGCTTTTTTTGCTAATTCTTCCAGCGGCAAATCAGCCCACTGGCCCGTGAAAAGAGTTACAGGTCTTGCCATTTTTAATTCTCCTTATAAAAAATTATCTTCAAGCTCCGTAAAATTATTTCTTACTATCGAGAACAACTGCATACAAGCATTATTCTATTGCAAAATCAATATAACCGTATTTGATAAAAGAATTTACACTCAAATAAAGTCTGCCCTTACTGACGAGCTAAAACCGTTTTTCCATTATAACCTTCAACAGTTGATACGCAATTCAAATTTTCTTCTACTCTTAAACCTTAGTCTGGACACTAATTCAAAACGGCAATCGTAACTTTTCACACTACAGCGGAACTATCCAGATATTACGGAACATCACCTCGTTGCCGTGATCCTGCAGCAGGATGGGGCTCGGCTCCGGCCCTTCAGGACGTCCGGCGCCGGTTTTATTATCAAGCCTTAAATCATTATGAATTAAAACACCGTTATGCCATACAGTTATGCGGGCTTTCTCTGTCTTCCTGTTACCATCGAACCTCGCGGCATGAAAAATAATATCGTAACTCTGCCACCTGCCAGGCATTCTGCATACATTCTTGTCAGGCGCTTTAAATGTATAAAGTGACCCGCAGTCATTGTTTTTCAGTTCCAGACCGTAGGAGTCGAGAATTTGCAGCTCATAGCGGCGCTGAATATAGATTCCGCTGTTTCCACGAGCCTGCCCCGTAACATTCGGCGGCATCTGAGGCGTATTGAACTCGATGTGCATTTTGAAGTCCCGAAAATCCCGCTTCGTCATTATGCTGCCGCTTCGCGGCGTAATCTTCATCGCACCGTCAACAAGCTTCCATCCTATGTTCTTGCCCTCTCCGGCTGTCCAGTGATCAAAGTCCGTACTGCCGAACAGCATAATCACATCGCTCGATTCAACCGTTTCAACCGCAACCTTGGGCGGATGAGCATAATCATTCCACAGCCGTTCGGTGTTCTCGACATCAACCTTCCCCTCGTGCACATACATACGATAGCGATAGATATGGTCCTTACCGGGCTTCAGCTCGAAGTCATCCACCTGTACAGGTGCCCAGTTGAAGAACACTTCATTATCAAACTCAGGCCAGATACGCATCGGTTCCGGATGTCTGAAGTTGTCCGGATGGCTAAAGTGCGTTATACCCTTCCATTGCCCGTCGGAAACACCCGCAGTATCACACCAGCGAGCCCGCGTCGCGTGACCATCCTTGCGCGTCCTGCCCTGACTCGTCAGATAACTTGCCTTCTCGCCCTTCCATTCGGCGGCAGCACGATAACCAAATCCCCCGTAACGATACTTTTCCAAAAGCAGACCGCTCTGGGCAACACACCGCTGTTCAGAAACAAAATCCACAAGCCAGTACCCTTTATCCGAACCGCCGACATTATAAACACGAACATCCCAGACTTCTTTTAGGACGATTTTTTCACCTTCATCGGTTTTTAATGCAACATGGTCATGTTCTGCCTGAAAACCGCCATAGACCGGCCCGTTTGTCGTCGATAGAAATCTATTGAAGCGAACCGTTCCCTGTCCTGAACCAAGATTCCAGAAATCGGTCTCTTTCCCTTCGAATTTTGTCTTGGTCCAGGGCATCCAGATTCCAACATGATGGTAATGGTCTTTCGGATGTATATTTGTCAGAACCGAACCCGTCGGCGACCATAACGGATGAATAAAAGCACTGCGGTTATATAGATCCCGGGTTTTTCTATACTTCTCCCCCATAACCTCTATTGGCGGTGGCGGCACAACAGCGTAGTTATAATTCAGAACCTTCTTGCCGTCTTTTTCTATCCACAGAACCTTATCGTTACGCTTTGCACTGACAATAGCCTTGACTGCTCTATCGCCTT
Source organism: Sedimentisphaerales bacterium (assembly GCA_032250555.1). Taxonomy (GTDB): domain Bacteria; phylum Planctomycetota; class Phycisphaerae; order Sedimentisphaerales; family Anaerobacaceae; genus NIOZ-UU13. The sequence continues at coordinate 4,014 of JAVVFI010000238.1, read as the reverse complement.
TGACCAGTTCATACATACGTTTGCTGCCCGCTTGTGTTTCACCGGAAAGCACCCACCATAATCGCGGCGGACTGCCCGCTTCGAGCTGAACCGGAACCTCAACTCGACTTGAACCTTTCACCTCAACCAGCCGAATATCATCCCACGGAAAAACCAGGGGCACACCATCCAGACAGGCCATAACAGGCGTGTCGATTCGAGTATAATCTCCCGCCTCAACCGTGATTCTCGCCAGTGGCTTGGCTATGCTGACCGATTGAGCTGTTAATAGACAGCACGATAATACAAAAAAAATAATCGTCCCTTTTCGTATTGAAAATTGTGACATGAGCTCTTGCATCAGTTGCCCTCCTTTCGATTAAGGCGGTTTGTTTATAATATTTCAGAGCAAAAGAAGGATTTTACTACTAATACGGGGCTTAATCAAGGATTATCTGGGAAATTTTCAAGTCAAAGGGCTTTAGGATTGACGCAACTCTCTTGAGATTCACTTTGATTTACTGTCCAACATCTCGCAACGGAAAATTTCTGCTAAAATCTGATAAAAGTTTATTTCTCAGAATTAGGCGTTTTTGCCGTAGAGCCAGTGTGAATCGGTAAATTTATAATCTACTATTTCATTCGGGGAGAAAAACAACTTGATTTCCTGCTGTGCCGATTCAGTGCTGTCTGAGCCGTGAACAAGATTGTATCTTTGGGAACTGCTGAAGTCCCCCCTGATAGTACCCATCTCCGCGTAATAACCGAAAGTTGCTCCCATCATTTTGCGGGCCATATCTATAACACCGTCAGCTTCCCATACCGTCACAAGCAAAGGGGCCGAAGAAATATACTTTACCAGTGGTTTGTAAAAATCCTTTTCGACATGGGCCGCATAGAGCTGCTGAGTCTGTTTTTCAGACAATTGTAAAAATTTTGCAGCAACGAGCTTAAGACCTTTTCTCTCGAATCTTCCGATTATTTCACCCACCAGATGTCGCTGCACTGCATCAGGTTTGATAATAATTAAAGTGCGCTCAGCCATTGACAAATATTTTCTATTCCCAGCTTACGATTCGTAGAACTATAATCGTTTTCCGGAAATTATACTCCCTTAGCAACAATGTAAATTTCGACTCGTCTGTTTTGTGGATTACCTCCCTTGTTGGGCTTATTTGGCACAACAGGCCGATACTCACCAAAACCTCGTATGCTCAACCGCTTGGGATCAATTTTGCTGCCGGTCATAACATTCAATACAGATATTGCCCTGTGTGCAGACAAATGCCAGTTCGTCGGATGCTTCGCAAGTGTCGCAGGCTGGCCGATGCGTATATCATCGGTATGCCCGGCTATGACAGCGTCAAAATCCTTGCCTTCTTCCGAACTCAAAATCCCGCAAAGTAATTTGACCGCTTCTATTGCCGATGCTGCCACATTGTCACTGCCCTTATCAAAAAGTAAATCGCTTTTGAACTTCACCATTCCACGGGCGGAATCATAATCCACCATATCGTGCTTTGATGCAAAATCCTCCAGCAGAGTACTAAGTTCCACCGGCAGAGCCGCCCCGCCTAAAAGCAGCCTTTCCTGCAAAGATGCAATCAAAGCTTTCTTCTTGGAAATGTCTTCCTCAAGGGCGGCAACTTCCTGTTCAAGTGTTTGTATCTCGACATTACTGCTTCCGCGGGCCGCAGCAAGTTTCCTCTTTAACTGATCAAGCTGCAGAATACCCGTCTGCAATTCGCTCTCAAGCTCTGCAATTCGTTCCCTTTGTGTATTGTTCTGGATTCTAAGGTCCTGCAGCTCCGAGCCGCAGCCGCTCAAAAATAAAAAACTAATACCCAAAAGAAAAATGATTGACAGTTTGACAGTTCGCATCTTCCAATCCTTTCCAAGAAAATTAGGACACTTTCTTCCAGCCATCCTTAATATACTTAAGCACTTTATTTACAAGCCGTTACAGCCCAATAGATTTTGGCTCCACCGCCCTTCCTCACAAATAAAACCGATTTCTCCTCGTTCGTCAAGAATAAACTGTACAAAATATAATCCACATTTCCAATTTTTTACAGCTTTATTTTCAATCGATTATTAATAATCTCTCCAATGGCAAATATCTGTACAACATGATGAACTCTCAGTGTTATCCAATTTTCCCGTCAATATATTCATCAACGCTTTGCGGAAAAAGGATTCGCTGTTGACGATCTCCATATCGATATGCCATAAGAAATCCTTTCTTTAAGATATGAACATTATAACATATCGGCAAAAATATGGAATCATCTGAGAGTTATAATTGCGACACGGCCTGGAAGCTGAAGGATCTTTTCAAACAATCGCCCGAAGAGCCTGCCCCGAGTGAAGTCGAGGGGTCTATTGAAAAATGCCATTCTGCATTTGTGCAGATTTATTCTCTTGTTTCAGCAACTTGTCTCAAGTGCAGAAATACTTCTTTCAATTCATGCCTAACAGCGCTTTCCGGCTCATTGATTACCAATTCTTGGTATTCGTCTATAAAGCGGCGACGCAGTCGATGAAAAAAATGCAGAAAATGTCTTAGGAAACCAATGCAATCTAAAACAGCAATTTCACGCTGTCCAAGTTTTTCATACATGCTTTTTGCATACTCGAAAATGTTTTTATCGGTTTCTTCTGTGGTTATGAATATGTAATTATCGATTGATTCTCCACCATTTGCGATTTTTTGAATTGCTCGATCAATATCCTCTCGCAACACTTTCTTCATTTTCATTTCATAAACAGTTCTCACGTTCTCATCGTTGATCAGGCACACTTCAACATCACCCATACTGCCGGTTTGTTCGTCAGCAGCATTGTGAGAAAGAAGGGGGCGGATTTGTTCTCTAATTATATTTTTCGCAGCATTATATGCCCCAGCAACGATCAGAACCGGCAATCGGCTACTATGTTTGCATGATAAATGTTGCTCAATCAAAGTTATTGTCTCTTCTGAAGATAATATTATTTCTGCTGAATGATTCTTCAATTCTTCCAACTTTTTTGACAGGGATTCTTTCTTGCTGTTACGAATTAGAATTAGCCTATGGATAACATCAACCAGTAACTCACTCGCATCAATTTTCCCATCTTCAACAAAATACAAAAGCGATATTGTGTCAATATATACCTGCCGTGGACGACCGATGATTTCCAAGTCTGTTGAAAGAGGATTATCAATGTTTCGTAGTGCGGGAGTCAGAAATGCCGTTGTAGGATTACATGGGAGGTCATTGTCAGCAATGAAACGTGATATATACTTTTCATCATATGTGCGACCAGAGAAGCAATCATCACTTCCAATCTCAGTATAGGGCTTAGTTGGATTAATATCCGGTTTATGTACCTTTGCCAACAAGCAAGCCATCAATAAGCGAACACCTGCGCGATTGCTGATACATTCGCAAACATATTCAATCTTCTTCAGAACCTCTGGATTGGCTTGTATTTGCTTGTAATCCTGAGAGATGGCGCAGGAAAATAATTCGGATAAAATGTTAGCTGGATCAGGCATTAGATAATTTCTCCAAACAAGGAACCATCATTGGAAAACTCCTCGGGGTCGTAGTTTGTCCACAACACTTCAACGCGTTTCCCTTTAGTTGCGTGATTGGTTTTTTCAGGTGCTACACACTTTGACCATTTAGGCTTATGGTACAGTTTGTCCATCAACTCACACTGATAATTTGAAATGGCTACTTTACCCTTTGCGGCATTGAGTACATCTGCTAAATCGCAATGATCTTTATCAGTCATTTCGGTTCCATAAGCGTTATTGTCGCCGCGTGTTTCATGTATATAGGGAGGATCGCAGTAAAATAGAGTCTCATGTGAATCATACAACGCAATTACATCAACTGCAGGTCTGTTCTCAAACTGAACTCGCAATAAGCGTTCTGCAATCCAGGGAAGATGCTCAACGGCCCCTAACCATCTGCTAACAACACCGCTCATGCCTGCGCGACTAGTATTCTTGCAATTTGCCCAACGCCCGATAGAGGCTTTTTGAGC
>JAVVFI010000237.1:0-8679 GCA_032250555.1 Sedimentisphaerales bacterium | reverse complement strand
CACCGAAGAGCTGCTTTTCTATGAAGCCGCCGGAGATCTTCTTACTATTCGCAGAGACGTGGCGGCTCGACAGTTGGCTATTGCAGATAAGACGGTGGAATTTTGGCAGCAAAAGGTGAACGACTTGCGGCAGAAGGAAGCGGAGGCTGCCACACAGGAAGCCATCCGCGCCAGAGAAGAAATGAGATATGCAAATCCCGCCATTAAGGCGATAGCACAAAAGAATGTGGAACTTGCACAAGCACAGACTAAGCTTGTTGACAAGATTAAGGATGTTACTAAAGATTATGAAGAAATCAACACCAGGCTTGCGGACGTGAAAAAGAGCTTTGAGGAAGTAAGCGCCAAAGTTGATACTGCAGGGAAAGTCACGGATGCGATGGGAATGGCTCTGTTGGGACAGCGAGAACAGCTTCCTGATATAAGAGAAAATCAAAGGCGTATGCGAAGCCGGCCCTCGGAAATATCTTTGGCACAATTGAACGGGATGGAGTATGACAAGGAAAGGTCTGACTTAAGCGACCTTACTGACGAGCTGGAAACAGTTCTTTCCCGTCTTGATCCTTCTATTGGCGAGGCGGAACGCGAGGCTATTAAAAAGGAAGCGACAAACTACTACGAAAGCCAGCGTAATATGCTCAGTGCGATAGCATCCAACCACTGGGACTACTCGACAAAGCTGGCAAATCTTGACGCTGCTGAAAGGCAGTATGTAGAGACTGTACAGGCGTATGCAGATTTCATCGATGCGAACATTCTTTGGATCAAGAGCAGTATGGTCTTGCGTTTGTCCGACCTTCGTTCAGGTTTTTCTGCTTTGGGGTGGCTGCTTTCTCCAGCTAACTGGCACAAAGTTATCAACAGCCTTTGGACAGATTTCAAAACAGATGTCTTAGCTTATCTGGTAGTCTTGCTGATTATCGTTTCGTTGATCGTGCTTCATCCAAAGGCTCATGGGGCGGTTGAAATTATCTCGGGGCGAGTCCGTCAAGTTCAGACCGACAGCTTTCTGCATACGCTAAAAACACTCGGGCTTACGTTGTTTCTGGCTTCTATGTGGCCCATAGTTATCTTTCTGCTGCAATGGCGTTTTTCTTCGAGTGCTTTTGATGATGACTTCTCTCAATCGCTTGCTTCAGGTTGCCGGGCACTGTTGCCGGTTGTTTTCATGTTGGGCTTTCTTCGCCATTTCTCAATGCCTCACGGTCTGGCTCAGGAGCACCTGCGCATGCGTAATGAGCCGCTGTCTTTCTTTCGACGGCTGCTCGGCTGGTACTTTGTTCTGGCGATTCCTGTAGTATTTTTAGTTGAAGTCATGCAAACCCAGCAAACCAATGAACAATGGTATAACTCCGCGGGTCGTTTGTTCTTTATGTTCGGTCTTTTGGCCCTTGCCTTGTTTCTATTTATACTGCTGAGCCCAACGGGTACGCTGATGAAACCCTATCTTAAGCAGAGACACGGCGGTTGGACCGAACGTTTGCGCTATGTCTGGTATCCGCTGTGCTTCTGCCTTCCTGTGGTTTTTGCCATCTTGGCGGGGATGGGCTATTTCTACGCGGCCCGGCAGCTTTCTGAAAAGCTCATTGTAACAATCATCCTGATATTGCTTGCGATCATGGTCCGGGCCATGTTCGTTCGCTGGTTAATGGTTGCGCAACGCAAGCTTGCTCTGCTTGAGAGACAAAAACGCGAAGCCGCCGAAAAAGAGCAGCAGAACCAGGGAGAATCCGCTTCGGTAAAAGAATCTCAGCAAAGCAAGGCAAAAGAAGATACCTCAATTTTTCAGATATCACAGCAAACCCACCGACTGATCGATGTGATTACAGTATTTTTGCCTATCGGCGGGATCTGGTACGTATGGAACGATATCTTACCAGCTCTTGGAGAGTTGGCGAAAAAAGAGCTTTGGAGAATGAGTCCCGAGGAAATCGTTACTCTCGGCTCACTGACAATGGCATTGTTTCTGGCGGTATTGACCGTAATCGTCACACGGAATGTTCCAGGATTGCTGGAGATTATCGTTTTAAGACGCTTGCCCCTTGATCGTGGTGTTCGCTTTGCGATAACAACTCTCTTCCGCTACACACTTGCAGTTATTGGAATAGTTCTGGCCTTCGGTAAAATTGGGATAGGCTGGTCGAAGGTTCAATGGCTTATAGCCGCGATGACTGTCGGACTGGGTTTCGGGCTGCAGGAGATATTCGCCAACTTCGTTAGCGGGTTGATTATACTTTTCGAGCAGCCGATCCGTGTGGATGATACCGTAACAATCGGCGAGGTGACAGGGAAAGTCACCCAGATAAGAATCCGGGCAACCACCATTCGCAGATGGGACCAGCGTGAGCTTGTTGTGCCAAATAAGGAATTTATTACAGGTCATCTGATAAACTGGACATTGTCCGACAATATTCTGCGGCGGGAATTCCTCGTTGGTATAGCTTATGGTTCGGATACGGCCAAAGCTGAGCGAATTCTCTATGAGGTCGCTAAAGCGAATCCCCTGGTATTGAAAGACCCGGAACCGATGGTCATTTTCAGGGCCTTTGGGGATAATAGTCTGGAGTTCGAGCTGCGCGTTTACATTTCAGGTATAGATAACTATGTTCCCGTCTGGCACAGTATCAACTTCCACATCGATCAGGAATTCCGAAAGGCCGGAATCGAGATTGCATTTCCACAGCGTGATATTCATATCCGCTCTGTTAAAAACAGCATACCAATCGACAATAAAATAATACAGCAGTAACCTTCAAACGATTTCTGAACAAACCTGATATTCGAACGTTGATTTTACTACTCTCACAGTAGTTTTCTGGCCTGCAAGTAATTCACATATTGAATAAAATTATATATGGTTGTTAAATCCGGCTTGATTCTGTAGGGCCTGCCTGCTATAATCAAGATCACAACTCATTACACTTTTTAAGGGATATTGCTATGGTTAAATGCGCTAAGGAAAATAAAATTATTCTTTTGGCATTGGCTATTTGCCTTTTTTTTACCCTGACGATTTCAACCGGCTGCAAGAAGAAAGAGCAATCCGAACAAGCTCGACAGGATGTTTCTGCAGAAAAGACAAAAAACATTTCCGCATCAGGGCCAACTGATATGACCGAAAAGATTGATCTGCGGATTTTATATGCTGGTCAGCTTGATACTGACAGGGCAAAGGATTTTGTTAATTTCCTGAGTAAACATTTCAAGCAGGTCGAGACTTCTGAGTATAAGACTTTTACGGGAGATGAGGCTGCCGATTTTGACGTTGCTGTTATCGATCATGACGGTTTAGACACCAGGGCTCCGAGGCCGAAGGTTTCACGCCAGTACACTGGTGCTACTGTAACAATGGGAGTGCCGGGTGCTTTTATATGCTCAAATCTCTCCCTTAAAACGGGTTATTTGTGAAACTGCATGGCAGATGCGGCTCATGCTGAGCTGCTTGAACATGAAGTTTATCAGAAACCATTTAAGGTTGAGCCTGAGTTTGAGATGAAGAAAACACCCAGTAATTATCATGGCCGTAACTTGAGCGAGGATAAATTACCGGACGAAATGAAGGTATGGAATGTCCAGAATTCAGGTAAAAGGTACGGCAGTGTTGTTGCCCGTGCTTATGGTTTTACTGACTCGCCGGATGCTGAGGTACTTGCTAAGGGTTTCAATACCGGCAAGGAATATGGTGCGGTGGGGGTGGGCAGGCACGGCAATTTCCTGCAATGGGGATACTCGTCTTCTCCTTCGAAGATGACCGATGCTGGCAGGAAATTCTTTATTAACTGTATATGTTACATTTCAAAATTTGACGGCAAGGCCCCTCTGGTTCGTAGAGCCTCAAGTGACCGATTGAATGCCATGAGACTTGCTGCCATCATTACCAGGATAAGCGGGGACAAAAAAGAATTCTTCATGAGATTATTCCCTGCCGAATTCTGGGAAAAATACGGCACTGATCCTGATGGTTTAGTGAAATATTACAGGGAAAATATCGAATTTGTTTATTGGGACAAAAAGTATCTCATTGACAGCGAGATTAAATCATTGGGTCTTGATTCCAATCGTAGCCTGGACAACCTCGAAAGGCTTATTGGTTTTCTACAGGATGAAACCAAGGCAGATACCGCTAAGCTTTTACTGGCGCGTTATACATATCTGTTCTTCCAAAATGCACAGGGCTGGAAACAGTGGTTCGAGAACAATAGGAAACGAATCTATTTCAGCGATGTGGGCGGCTACAAATTTCTCGTTGTTCCAGAAGGATACTTGGACTAAAAGTGACCGGGGGCATCTATAAAACAAAACCTGATTTCCATTATTAGGAATGCTTAGGGATTGGCAGGCCGAGTTCGGTGAGGACCTTTTGCATATCTTCCCAGACCTTTCTGCGATTATCCGGAGAGTAATTTCTCAGCAGATAAGCGGGGTGATATGTCGCCATAAGCTTAACAGGGGGTTTGTCGAGTCCGGTATAGTAATCGAGGAATTGGCCACGCAACCGGCCTATCGATTGGGTGGTGTTCAAAAGTGTTTTGGCCGCATGTGCGCCCAGAGCCACAATAATTTCAGGATTTATTATCTCAATCTGTCTTTGAAGATATGGCAAACAGCTTATTATCTCATCGGCGCGGGGGTCGCGATTGCCTGGCGGGCGGCACTTCAGAATATTGGCTATAAAAACATCACTTCGTTTAAGGCCGCAGGCAATGATTATCTTATCCAATAGCTGTCCGGCTCTTCCGACAAAAGGCCGGCCCTGCGCATCTTCGTCGGCACCGGGTCCTTCACCAATAAACATAATTCGGGCGTTAGGATTGCCCTCGCCGGGGACCGCATTTGTTCGTGTCGATCCCAGGCCGCATTTACAGCACTGTTTAACTTCCTCGGCTATTTTTTCAAGCTCGGCGGCTTTTTCGGCTGCTGTCATACCTTCTTCTTCCTGTTGTTGTGGTTCGGGTGTTCCGGCTGTACCCTTAAGAGAAAAGCCGGAAAAAAACTGCTCCATCTCAAGGTGCTGACGAACAACTTTATTAATGTTTACGTCTTGTCCCATCGGAAGCGAATTGTAATGGTATCTTGAAAATTACGCAATAAAAAAGGGCGTTTACATAAGTAAACGCCCCTGGAGTATATGTAAGCTGATTTAGTTATACAAGTCCCTGGTCGAGCATTGCATCGGCGACCTTGGTAAAGCCGGCGATGTTGGCTCCCATTACCAGGTTTCCGGGCTGACCATATTCTTCAGCCGCGTCGTAGGACTGTTTGTGTATGGCAATCATAATATTGTGGAGGCGCTCATCAACCTCTTCACGAGTCCATGAAAGACGGTGTGAATTTTGCGACATTTCCAGGCCTGAGGTGGCAACACCACCGGCGTTTGCGGCCTTGCCGGGACCGTAGAGTATCTTTTTGGCGAGGAATTGCTCAACAGCATCAGGTGTACTCGGCATGTTGGCGCCCTCTGCTACTAGTGTACAGCCGTTCTTAAGCAGTGTTTTTGCATCCTCACCATCGATTTCGTTCTGGGTTGCACTTGGGAAGGCACAGTCACATTTAATATCCCATGGCCTCTTGCCCTGGCGATACTCGACACCGAACTTATCAGCGTACTCTTTAATACGTCCGCGTCTTATGTTCTTTAGTTCCAGGACAAAAGCCAGTTTCTCAGCGTCTATCCCGTCAGGGTCATAGATTGAACCGCTGGAGTCGGAGAGACTGACTGCCTTGGCGCCGAGCTGGTTCAGTTTTTCTACGGTGTACTGGGCTACGTTCCCGGAGCCGGAGACAGTACAGATTTTGCTATCGAAGCTTTCGTTGCGGGTTTTCAGCATTTCCTCAGCAAGGTACACGCAGCCGTATCCCGTGGCTTCGGTACGAATTAGTGAACCGCCCCAGTTCAGTGCTTTACCGGTCAGAACGCCTGTAAACTCATTGCGGATGCGTTTGTATTGGCCGAACATAAAGCCGATTTCACGTCCGCCTACACCTATGTCACCTGCGGGCACGTCGGTGTCGGGACCAATATGACGGCAAAGTTCAGTCATAAAGCTCTGACAAAAACGCATGACTTCGTTGTCACTCTTGCCTTTGGGATCAAAGTCTGATCCGCCTTTACCTCCGCCCATCGGCAGGGTGGTAAGAGCGTTCTTGAATATCTGCTCAAATCCGAGGAATTTCAGGATGCTTGCAGTAACGGTAGGATGGAATCTGAGTCCGCCCTTATATGGGCCAAGGGCACTGTTGAATTCAAACCGAAATCCTCGGTTTACCTGGACATTTCCCTTGTCATCCTGCCAGGGCACTCGGAACATAATCTGTCTTTCCGGCTCAACAATCCTCTCAAGAATTTTGGCATCGACATATTCAGGATGTTTTTCCAGTACAGGACCTAAAGAATCCAGAACCTCTTTTACGGCCTGAAGGAATTCTAATTCGCCGGCATTACGTTTTTGGACCTGTTCGTAAACGGCGTTAATGATAGTGTTCGTTGGCATTTGAGTCGTCTCCAATAAAAATTAAAATGTTTTGCTTTTACTCGTTTGTCTTAATAAGTCGAACTTATAGAAAAACGCATAAAAGTGTTGCTAAGGGCATAAGATAACCGGTAAAATACCATATTTGAGAATTACAATACAACATGTTAATATTAATACATTTTATTAGAGTAACTTATAATGCATATAGATATACTAAAGGTGTTTTGTGATTTAGCCGATTTGAGAAGTTTCTCAAGGACCGCTGAAAAACACCTTTTGAGTCAATCTGCGGTCTCACAGCAGCTTGCTCAACTTGAGCTTACTCATAAATGCCAGCTGATAAACCGCAAGAAAAGACCTATTGAGCTTACTAAGGCCGGACAGTTACTTTACCAGGCGTCTAAAGATATTCTTGACAGATACGAACAGCTTAAGACCGAACTTAATGCCTTGGGTAAATCTTCTTCAAGCAGGGTAAACGTAGCTGCGATTTTCAGTATTGGAATGCATACACTGCCGGTTTACGTTAAGAAATTTATGGTCAGCTACCCCGATGTTAATGTCCATATTGAATACTTTAGTGCCAGCAGGATTTATGAATTGGTTTTATCCGGTAATGTCGATATTGGTCTTGTTGCTGTCCCGAAAAGAGACAAAAGACTCGAAGTGTATGATTTTGAAGATGAGCCGCTGGTTCTGGCATGCAGTCCGAAACATCCGTTTTCACATGAGCAGCAGGTCGATGTTCACAGGCTGCAGTTTGAAAAATTCATCGCTTTTGAGAAAAATGTTCCCACGCGGGCGTGGATAGATAGTATTCTGGAGCGTTATAATGTTGCTGTTCGGCAGGTAATGGAGTTCGATAACATCGAAACGATAAAACGGGCGGTGGAAATAAATTCAGGAATAAGTATATTGCCTCAAACGGCAATCCTTCCAGAGCTGAGCAGTGGAACAATAAAGGCAATTCCCTTTTCTAATGAAAAATTTGTTAGAACTACCGGAATAATTCTTCGTAAAGGTAAAATCATAGGCCAGGCTGGCCGATACTTTATTGAGCTGCTGCGTAAAAAACGTGAAACTTAAATGAGTGGATTATGGGGTGTATAAACACATCCGCGAAGTATGAAACATGCAGATTAAAGCTGTAATATTTGATTTGGACGGCACAATTACTCAGCCTTTCTTTGATTTTGACAATATTCGGGAGGAAATAGGATTAGCCAGAGATTCCGGGCCTTTACTAGAATCGATGGAAAAGATGACTTCTCAACAGCGGCAGAATGCGGAGAAAATACTTAATTATCATGAACAAAAAGCGGTAACAGAATCCAGACTTAACATCAATGCGAAACAGACGCTATCTAAGCTCCGTTCAGCAGGTATTAATATCGGGATATTGACTCGTAATAAGCGTGAAAATGCTCTTGCTATCGCCAAAAAGCACGAGCTGGAGTTTGATATTGTTATCGGTCGAGAAGACGGACCGGTCAAGCCCGATGCTTTCGGTGTTTTGCGTATATGTGAACAATTTGGCGTGGAACCTAAGGAAACTATGCTGGTAGGTGATTACCTCTTTGATTTACTCAGTGCAAGGGCGGCAGGTGCTGTCGCAGTGCTTCTGGCTAATCACAGTCAAGCCGACGAATTCGTCGAGCATGCGGATTTTTGTGTTGAAGATATTAGCCGGATACTTGAAATAATCGATGGAAACAATAGTGATTAGAGTAAAAAGGACTCGGACTAATGAATAAAAAGATAATTATCAAATCAGCCATTATTTTGTTTTTAGCCATGAGCAGTTGTCTGGCTTCTGAAGATAAAAAAGCTTGTACATGTCCAAATTGTGCAGCTAAAAGCCAAGCAAAAGAGGAAGTAGCTAATGATGCCGATAAAATCCTGAAGCAATTGAATCAGAAGACATCGGAGCTTACTTCCATTCAGGCACAGATTGAGTATAAATTCATTCAACCGCTGCTCGAATCGGAAAAGCTGCAGAAAGGTGTTTTTTATTACACCAAGATCGGCAATAGCTCAAAGCTGAGACTAAATTTTCAAACGAGGACAATAGATGATGAGGAAGAAGAAAAATACGTCGAGGAATATATCGTGCTCAATGGCGCCAATCTTTCTCGTCCCGGGCACCGGTTCGAAGGGATGTGGGCTGTTCAGATCGACTACGAAATGGAGGGAGTCAGGTATATTC
>JAVVFI010000236.1:0-8744 GCA_032250555.1 Sedimentisphaerales bacterium | reverse complement strand
TCCGGGCGGCGGAACATGGATCATCCCATTGATGCCCTACTATGAAAAAGGCGGCGAAAAGAGCCGGCTCTGCCCGAACACCCGCAAAACTGAAGAGGAGGGGGAATCGGTTCCTGCCCGAATGGCGTGGAGCTGTGAAATCGATGGAAAAATCAACAAGAACAGCTATGGAATCAATAACTGGTGCTATGATTTACGTCCGGGCGTTACAACTATATGGGGACTTGCGGATGCCGACCGTAGGGCCTGGCGAAAGATTGACCAAAGGCAGTCCGCCCGGATTCCTATGTTTTTAGAGTGCTGGCGATGGGGAGGTGGTCCGGTTAGCCGAAGCGACCCGGCCCCGCCCGACGAAGCTTCAAGACATAATACAGGATTTGGACGGTACTGCATGGACCGACATGCCTACACTATTAACGTCTGCTTGATGGACGCATCCGTTAGCAGGGTGAGATTGAAAAGCCTGTGGAACTTGAAGTGGCACAAAGAATATAGCATGGCGGACCCGCTGCCGGAATGGCCCCAATGGATGTTAAACCTGCCGGAGCCGTAGGCTGGTTGAGGGGATTATCAATTATGAAAGGTATAATAGTGAAAGACAACAAACTAACGAGTAAGCTCAAGCAAATCTCCTGCTTCATAATCTGTTGTATTTTTTTATCGGGATTGGCATCCAATACCGCCGGCGCCCAGGTACGAACGCAGACTTACACCTACAAGCGGATCGGAACTCTTGAAATCAAAGCGAATGTTTATCGCGCTGATGACGATAAGGTTCGTCCGGTTATCGTCTGGATACACGGCGGGGCATTAATCATGGGCGGACGTGACGGTGTCAGCGGGCGTGTTAAAAAGATGTTTCTGGATGCGGGCTATGCAATCGTTTCGATTGATTATCGCCTGGCTCCCGAAACGAAATTGCCTGCGATTATCGAAGACATCGAAGACGCCTTCAAATGGATACGGGAAAAGGGGCCGAAGCTGTTTGCCATTGACAGCAGCAAGATAGCAGTCTTGGGCGGCTCAGCCGGAGGGTATCTTACTCTTACTGCGGGCTATCGTGTCAAGCCCCGCCCTGCCGTTCTTGTTGCCTTTTGGGGTTATGGCGACTTGATTGGCGATTGGTACAGCAAACCCAGTCTCCATCCCCGCCATCAGAGATCGAAGATGGCCGAAGACCAGGTCAGAAAGCAGGTAAACGGGCCACCTATTGCAAATTCAAAAGACCGGAACGGTGATGGCGGAGCATTCTATCAATTTTGCCGGCAGCGAGGAATCTGGCCGCAAGAAGTCTCCGGTTGGGATCCGCATAAAGAAGCGAAAAAGTTTTATCCGTATATGCCGGTCAAAAACGTGACTAAGGAATATCCGCCAACGCTCTTAATACACGGCACCAAAGATACCGATGTGCCGTACGAGCAGTCGGTAATGATGGCAGAACAATTCAGGAAGTTTAATATAGACCATGAGTGTATTACAATTGTCGGAGGGGAACATGGATTAGGCGGCGGTGACCCTGAGAAAATCGATGAGGCTTATAAAAAGGCATTTCACTTTGTCCATCAAAGAATGACCGAAAAGTAAATCCATTTGCTGACCTTGGAAAGGCAATATAAAATGCTACTAAACGACAAAATAAGATTTCACACAGCAACTTTAGTCACTATATCTTTTATCCTTGGTTTATGCCAATCACAGGTAATCGCTTCCTCGCAGCAAAAAGAAGATTCAGCCGACATTTCATTCAGCATAAAAAGAAAAGTCATCCATAATATTAACCCACGCATCTTTGGTCAGTTTATGGAAAGACCAAGCTGGGGCGAGATAGGTATTGAAGGAGGACTGATTCCCGGGACAGGAAAAATCCAGCCGAAGGTCATAAAGCTCCTTAAACAAATGGAAATACCGGTAATCAGATTTCCCGGCGGGACCGATGTGGATTTCATGGATTGGCGCGACATGGTTGACAATATTCCAAACCGAACATCTCAGCGGCCAATCAGCACCGGCCACCGCGGACATAAGGTAAGTAATTACTTCGGCTATGATGAGTTCCTTCAATTTTGCGAAGAAGAAGGCGCTGAGGCCATCATTGTAGTGAATTTTCGGGACGGTCTGCTCAAGAAGAAGCCATTGAAAGAAGCTGCCATGCACGCTGCCTCATTAGTAGCCTATTGCAATGCACCAATTGGAGCAAAGTTGCCGGAAGGGATGCATGATTGGCCTGCCCTGCGGGCGAAAAACGGCCGCGTTAAACCCTATAAGGTAAAATATTTTCAAATCGGCAACGAAACATGGGCCTTCATAAGGCAATTGAAAGAGATGATGCCTGGTACGGCACCTCAGTTTTATGCCGAGTGCTTGAACTCATATATCGAAGCGATGCGATCGGTAGATCCTTCCATTGAAATTATTGTCGATGGACACAACGCTGATATGTCAGGAATTTTTGGAGAGGTATATAAGCAAACAGCGGACAAAGTATCATATTTCGCAACACATTTTTATACTCCATGGGCCATTACGAAAGTTGTTGAAAACAATAAAGAAGTCCCAATAGAAACGCTTTCCGCCGAGGAAATCTGGCGCGCATGGGTAGCGGTGACATGGTTCGATGATAACGGTGAGTCTATTATCAACCACCCCGGTATAAATGCCGCGAGAAGGAGCGGCTATAAAGTGGCCGTAACCGAATGGAACTGGAACGGCTGGTGGAGACGCAGCGGACCCGACCCCGCTTTGAATTCGAGTTTCGCTAAGGGGATTGGCGCCGCCGGATACCTTCACGCTTTTATGCGGGCCGCGGATGTAATTGAATTAGGCTGCCAATCTATGCTTGTAGGTAACTCTTGGGGAATTCATGCTATCAAAGCCGATGTCGAAGCTAAGATTCCTCCCTACTACATGCCTACAGGACAGGTAACGATGTTTTACTCAAAACACCACGGGGATAAATTGCTTGCAACTGAGAGAAGAAACGTACCAACGTATAAACAGCCATATCGAATGGGCGGTATAGATCCCAAAGAGAAGGTCGCGTATATCGACGCATTGGCCACCATGGATGAAAAAAGCGTTTATTTCCATGCCATCAACCGCAACTTTGAAAAATCTATGGATGTAACAGTCGATGTTTCCGCTTTAGGCCGCTTCAAGGGCAGTGCCGTACATCATGTCTTACAAGGACGCCTTAACGACAAACCCAAATCAAATGAACCAAGACAGATTGGTCGGATTACTCATAGAGATATATTCTTTGACGGCAGCAAGTTGAAAATAACCCTGCCGAAAAGGTCAATTTCATGCATCGAATTCAAGAGGAACTGAATATGAAAAGAAGAGATTTTTTAAGACGGTTCGGCATTGCAGTTGCAAGCATAGGCGTTTCGCAGGTATTGCACAGCACAAAATTGGCCGCCCAAACCCGCGGCCTGTCAAAATGCCGTAATGCAAACGTTCTGATGATAACCTGTCACGACCTTGGTCGGCATTTAGGCTGTTTTGGCGTCAAGACGGTTCAAACGGACAACATAGACTCGCTGGCCAACCAGGGTATTCGTTTCGAAAACTATTTTGCAACTGATTGTGTTTGCAGTCCGAGCAGAGGAGTAATTCTTACAGGAAGATACCCCCAAACCAATGGGCTGATGGGATTGACGCACCAGCCATGGGGATGGAGCTTAAAGAAAAATGAGAAACACTTAGCCGCAATTCTGAGAGATGCAGGCTACGAAACTACATTAGTGGGTCTACAGCACGTAACAAGCGGCGACCCCGCGTCACTCGGTTATCAGCACGTGCTGTCGCAGGAACACAAAGCCGACAAAACCGTCGAGGCCACGAAAGAGCTGCTCAAAAAAGCACGAAAGCAAAACCGTCCTTTCTTTATGAAAGTAGGCTTTTTCGAGGTACATCGCCCATTTACTAACGGCAAAGACACCAGTAAAGGTGTCTTTATCCCGCACTACCTTAAAGACACACCGGAAATCCGTGAGGACCTTGCAAAGTTCCAGGGAACAATACGCTTTTTCGATAAATGTGTCGGTGAAATCCTGGACGCTTTGAAAAAGAGCCGTGTAGCGGATAATACACTTGTAATATTTACCGCCGACCACGGGATTCCTTATCCCGGTGCGAAATGGTGCCTTTACGATCCCGGTATTCAAACACCTTTGATTATGTATCATCCAGGGACAGATCTCGAAGGCGGCAAAGTTTTTAAGCAGCTAATGAGTAACGTGGACTTTCTGCCAACATTGCTTGATATTCTTGGTGTTGACATCCCGCAAAATCTCCAGGGACACAGCTTCAAGGATGTAATAGATGCTACGAGAAAAGACTCACCACGAAATGAAATATTTGCCCAGCGTACGAGTCACGCACTGCGTGATAACACTTCCAGAACCATACGAACAAACCGCTATAAACTAATCCGCTACTTCGAACCGGGCAGGACAATCGAATTCCCGACAGATGCCGTACCGCAGCGAGTCGCCGAACATACAGAGCGGCCCAAAAGGCCTATGGGAAAAAGGCATGTCGTACAGCTTTTTGATTTGAAGGAGGATCCGCACGAACGTAATGACCTTGCCGGTTCGTCAGAATACGCAAATATCGTCAGGAACTTATCGAATCGTCTTTGGCGCTGGATGGAGGAAGTAGGCGATCCGATTCTCAAAGGACCTCTTGTCACGCCATACTATAAGGAAGCCATAGAAGATTATCACCGGTTCCGACATCAAAGAAAATAATAGGCGTTCAAACCGCCGCGCCGAGAAAGCCATCATGGAAAAAGACCGGCTCATACCCATTTTCAGTAAGCCAGCGAATGGCCACATCGAGCCGCTTGAAATGGTCGGGAATATAGTTGGAGTAAAACGGCCAGAAATACTGCTCATGGGTAAAAATATCCATAATTTCCGCCTGGTTGGAGTCTTTAGTGAGCGGTTCAAGAGTCGGTATTATTTGATCAACGGGCGTGCTGTTGCAAACGATGTCAACTCTGGAAAACACTATACCGCTTCCGAAATCCTTAAGGGCATCATGTCGTGACAAATATTCAGAGCGGACATCATCTATCAGATAGTTGACATCCCATGTGTCACCTTGTTTGCGGAAATAGCCGCTCAGCGCACGTACCCCTCGTTCATAGAGAGGCTTCAGGGCTTCAGGCTGCACCATTCCCCAGTGTATAACCGTTGGAGGCGAATAAACATCCTCGGATGCAAAACGTATTATCTCCCCGGCAACCTTGTCAAAATCAGCCATTAGCTTCGCCGCCGATGCGTTCTGGTAAGGCCGGTCGGGCTTATTTGCATAGGCATGAAAGGCAAGCTTAAGCCAGTCGGAATTGTCCTGCCACTGGCTCTTGTAACGGTCAGGGAACTGAGGCAATTCAAATCCGTCTTCGGTTGTATAATAGATATTAAGCACAAAGCGTGTACCGTATTTCGAATGGAGCTGCCGAAGATTCTTCAGATAAAAGCAGTCGAACAGGGATGCATAATTATTCTTCGCGATATCGCGCAAAAAGAAGCTGTTATCATCAATCGAGAATCTATAACGCGGCACAGAATGCATGTCCCATATTACTCGGATGCGATGCTCACTCCTGCCGAAGTTACTCTCCGATACCGCAACGATATCCGTCTGCTTTTGGCGGAGAATAATTTCCGAAGTGAATTTCGTGCCGTCCCTCCGCGCAGGCGAACCGTTCACAATAACTACCCCGCCAACGGGGGCTTGTCCCGTCACCTTGATTTTCAAACCTCCATCGACCTGCTTTCCGTGTCTTCTGTTTAATACCGCTCCGTGAAACGGCTCTTCAATCCTGATAGAGCCTGATGCCTGCGCCGAGAGAATATCGGCTTTTGCAAGAATGATTCCCGCAGCGCCTGCCGCAGTTGTTTTCATAAAGTCACGTCGTGTCTTTGGCAACTCCTTCATGTTCTCATCTCCCGTCATAACCTTGATCTATCAATTCAGCGATTACCTTTAATTCCCGTATGCATATACAAGCCGGGATTTTCTGTATTTCCTTCAGATTCATAAGCACCGACATCAAAAGGTGCTTTCCGTGGAGTACGATTAAAATCCAGCTCCGGAGCAAATTCAGAAACGCCCTTTTCAATCAGCACTGAGTCCGGTTTCGGCCAATAGTTCTGTTTGTCAGGCTCGACAAAAGCATTATAAATACTCCCGCCATCACAAAATCCGGCCCCGTCAATCTTAACACCGTTTAAGAGACCTTGAACAAAGTTCGCTGCGAAAACGGCATTGCCTGTACCCTGTGCATCTACGGCTGTGGAATTGTGGCAATAAACTGCATTATTAGCAAAGACCATATCACGTGCATTGGCCCACCGAATCAGAACACCTTTAGGATGATTAACGATTGTGTTATTAACAATCTTAACATTACCCACATAAGGTACAACATTATGCCCAGCGGCGGTGATGCCTGTCATGGAACAATTGGAAATAATATTATTTCTAATTATCGCATCGGATACCACCTGGATACCCTCCCCGGCATTCCAGATTATGTTACCCTCAACGATATTGATTCCTTTGCCGCTGCTGCCATATACAAAGATGCCCGGATATTGTTTACCTATATTGGTATCGTGAATAACATTAGCATGGACAATATTCCCATAAGAGCCGAACTTTATTTCAATACCATCGTTCCCCCCGCTGCTCGTGCCGCGCGTATGATGAATATAGTTCCCTTCAAACAGCGAATTGGTTGTCCGGCACGAGCCATCGTGACAACCGATATACATCCCTTCACCTTCCGTCCGGCGTGTCTTGCTCAGACCGGTATGATGAATATGATTTTTTCTGATAATAAAGGCATCACAATCCCCGCTGTTCATAGTCAGAGCGTTATTGCCGGTTTGAAAGATTTCACATTCTTCAAAAGTAATATGATGGCCCCGGATAAATCGTACTCCCGAGCTGCCGCCCTTAAACCGTATCCCTCGGACAATTAGATACGAGCAATCGATAAACTCGATATTATTATATTTGTCTATGTTATCAGCCGGACGGCTAAGCAATGGTTTTTCCTCATCTGCCGCACGGATAATGATAGGCTTTGAAGCCGAACCATTAACCGTAATAGCCCGGCGGGAATTTTGTGAATAAACGCCTCCATGTAAAATCAGCTCATCGCCGGGTTTGAGAGAATTTGCTGCAGTTTCAAATTTCTCCTGAGACTCAACAGTCGCCGGAAAAATTTCAAACACGGCTCCCAGGCAGCTCTCACCAACAAAGCCATCGCCAAAAAATACAACTAATAGAAGTAATAAAAAGATTTTTCGAACGTTCTCTTTTTCCATTGTGCAAACCTGATAATCAAAGAATTTCTTTTTTACAAAGCCCAGCCTTTTCGATATCTTGTGCGGATATACTTATTAGCTTCAGGCAAATTTGTCACTTTCATATTCTCAGCGTCCCATTCGATTCTTGCATCAACCCGCTTAGCTACATTTCCAAGCAGACATATTTCAGTCAGATGGCCTGAATAATCGAAATCCGCCCCCGCCTGCCTTCCGGCCTTGCAGGCACGCACCCAGTCCTGCTCATGCGAGCCATTCACCCTTGGGATGGTTTTCTCTGGCATCTTATATGCCTTCATTCTGCTTTCAGGTATCAGACGCGGGTCTTCCCCGTAAACACCGGCAACAATCTTGCCTTTACTTCCTTTGAACAGCGAACCGCCTTCGGCATGACCCATACGCCTTCCGTCTTCAAGCTCTTTAGGCCGGGGCGGACGAACCCCCTCATACCATGTCAGCTTAACCGGAGACAAATCGCCACGCGCACCGAATCGATAGGTTACAATAGATGCCAGCGGATGTGTATCCGGATTCAAATCCAGTGATGTCGCTTCTACACTCTTCGGATGCCCCAGCTTCAATGCCGAAACAACAGGGTCCAGAGTATGGGCACCTCGGTCACCCATCATTCCGCAGCCGAAATCCCACCAGCAGCGCCAAACAGCCGGATGGTACGCCGGATGATAAGGCCGCTCAGGTGCCGGTCCCAGCCAAAGGTCCCAATCCAGTGTAGATGGAACAGGCGGCGTATCCTTCGGGCGTCGGCTCCACTTCGAACTCCAATATGCATGACCGAATGGATAATAAGACAAACTGCACCACGCATCAACTTCACGGACCTCACCGATAGCACCATCAGAAATCCACTCGGAAATAAGCCGAATGCCCTCACCGGAATGTCCCTGTATTCCCATTTGCGTGGTAACAGAATGCTCCCGGGCCGCTTTGGCTAACATACGTGATTCGTAAACATCGTGAGTAAGCGGCTTCTGGCAATAAACATGCTTTTTCCTTCGCATAGCTTCCATACTGATAACCGCATGAGTATGGTCCGGGGTGGCAATAACAACAGCATCTATTGTCTCCTGCTTATCTAACATCTTTCGATAATCAGTATATATCTTTGCTTTCGGATACCGTTTGAATGTTTTTGCTGCGTATTCATGGTCCACGTCGCACAAGGCCACGATATTCTCACTCTCGAGCTGCCGCAGATTACTCCCGCCCATACCGCCGACACCAATCCCCGCGATATTGAGTTTCCCACTCGGCGGCGTATGACCCTGTCCTCCAAGAACCTGTCTCGGCACAATTGTAATTGAAGCGGCTTTTGCAGCTGCCGTAAGAAACCGCCGTCTGTTGATATGTTTTCTTAACATCGTAATCTCTCCTGATAAGTAA
>JAVVFI010000235.1:0-8752 GCA_032250555.1 Sedimentisphaerales bacterium | reverse complement strand
ATATTGTTCAAAATCATATTCATTATAGAAAGGGAAGGTGCAAGTGAAACGGCGACGACTATCAGTTTTCCCTGCTGAGCCTCTTCACCGATTAGGCTTGCTTATTGCTTTTGTTCTGATCGCGGCATCCAGGGAATTCAATGCAACCCATCCATTTCTGACAGCCGGGCTTGTATTCACTTTCGCTCTGGGCTATCTCTCTGCTTCAGTAATCACTCGGCGTGCAGGTCTCCTATACGGAGGGATGCTCTTTTGTGCGGTCGCATTCTTTTTGATATGCTATGGCCTTGGAGCGCCTCTCGCATCGTTTCCACTTTTATCAGTGGCGTTAGTCATCTTTCTGGTGATTGTCGGCCAGCGTTTGAGCAGTTTGCCTGAGTCGCTGAAGTCATTTCCGCTGACAATATTCCGGATTATGAACATGACTGTGGTTGTTTTTTCAGTCTGGGCCCTGGCACGGGCAAGTAACCATATGAGCCAGGGAGGGTTGATACGGCACGTAGCGGCGTTAACCTTTTTAGGTTTTGCAGGGGTTTATCTGGCACATCGAATGATGGGTCACAGGGCCATTTACACGTATATATTCTCACTATTCCTGATGCTTGGCGGCATGTTTTTAGCAGGAGGGCTGTGGTCTATTGATTTTTGCTGGATACCAGCTATGGTTTCGGCGGGAGTAATCCTGCTGGTAGGAACAGGTCTTCATCGCGAAAAGGGATATCACTGGTCCCGGCATTTCTATTTCTGTTCGGCGCCGGTTATGCTTATATCGCTTATATTTTCAGTATGGCAGTGGCCTTTTATGATTATGAACCTGGCGCTGGCGTCACTGATGTTGTGGATAGCATACGAGCGTCTGTCCGAGGCGGTTGAAGGAACTATGGGTGCGGTAATGGCTGAGCGAGTCGTGGCAAAGTGTTTCTTCTTCGGCTCTGTTGGACTGGCCGTGCCTGTCGTACCAATGCTTTTTGTTCAATCAGGCAACTTATATGTTGCTTTAGGCGGTATGATTTGCGGGCTCACATTTTCTTTGATTGCCTGGCAACGTCGCGGCCAAGCTGATAAGGGCGGCAGCTATGTGCTTGCCGCAGTTATGTTTGCCTCGGCGGGAATACTTGGCCTTGGCAGGCAGCTTCCCGGCATCTCGGGACCAATATGGGCTCTGGCAGTCTCACAAGTGATTTTGGCCTGTCTGGGTTCTTTAGGCGTATTTTTCGAGAAAGCAGGAGATTTAATCACACGCAGGCGAATAGCAGTTTCAGCGATTTTCCCTGTTTTCTTTGGCTGGTTCTTCCTGGTATTGTATGACCAATTGGAGATGGCCATAGCTGCTGCGTTGATATCGATGGCCGCCGTAGTTTATCTGGGTATTCGTCAGAAGGAAAGATCGTATTGCTATGCGATTGGCCCTTCAACGGCAGGGATGTTAATCGCCGCACTGTTGTTGTATGGGGACAACATGATTGCCTGGACAGCTTGTGCAGGGGCAGCGCTGACAACGGGTGTATTGTTTTTCTGGGCAGACGCACGGGGCAAGCAGATAATTCGTGGGATCGCAAACCTTGGATGGCTGATGTTGTCTATCGCGGCTATTTCGATTGCCTGGCCAGGTGGAGCATTTCACTTACTGTACTGTGTTACGGCTGTCGGGGTAACTTCAGCGTTAATCGCCTGGCGGCCGAACCGTAGAGAAAGCGATATATTAGAATTTTTCTTACAGGGATTGGCACTGCTGGCGGTCACAGCCACAATAGTGATGGCAGCATTGGTGTCTGTTATCGGGTTGAATGTTGTTGTTGTGGGAACATGCCTGTTGATTCTCTCGGCGGCGTACTGCGTAGTATGGGCGGCACAGCGTGGAAGCAGTGCCGCGCATTTGGCTAACTGGCTGTTTGCACTGGGGGCGCTGCTTGTGATCTATGGCGAATTCCCTGGTGTCGAGACACGTCTTTTCGCCGGTTCTGGGGTGGTACTGATATTATTCCTGGTAGGTGCGATTGGGCGTAACCGCTCCAGTTCCATGGCTACCAGTGCCGTTGTGACCGGTCACGTGACCAGTATAGTACTGGCAGCTTCATCGCTGATTCAAGCGTGGCCATTGAGCACATCGCGTCTATATCTGGCGGCGGCGCCGCTTGTGCTGTTCTATGCGTTGATGCCCAGACTTCGGGCGAACAAGGGTTTACGAATAGGCACGGCATTATGGATTAGTTTTGCGGCTTTGTTCGGTATAATGACTCAGACCCACACGCCCTACGAGCAGCAGATACACCTGGTGGTGCTGCTTTCACTGGTGTGGTTGGCGTTTGGATATATTCTGGATCGCATGAAGGCGAAGGACTGGTCCATGCCTTTGTATATTACGGCGGCAGTGGTGGCGAGCTTCTGCTGCATTGTCAGGATTCTGGGTCCGGTGACAGATACGTCGTGGCTGGTGTTCCTGATTAGCGGTGCTACGTTTGTCGGTCTTTTCCTGATTCTGCGTGAGGATATGTTCGCATATCTTCTTAGCGTGGCTCTGGCTCTGATGGGCTACGATTGGCTCAGGGGGACCAGCAGTATTTTTACTACTCATATATTCTTCTATCTGGCAGTTGCCGGAGTAGTGCTGGCAATGACATTCCTGCTGCCATACCTGATGAAGTGGCTCACCCGGTTAGGATCTGTGCCGATGTTTTCTCTTTTCACAGGTTTTGGTGCGGGACTATTCTTTCTGGTAATTGCCGCTATCGGCGGCGTGGTGCTTGGCGCCTACGGTATCGAGCTCACAGCGCATCCGAAATTCTGCGTCTCCTGCCACAATATGGAAGAATACTATACGTCGTGGGGACATTCATCACATAAGGACGTAGCGTGTATCGAATGCCATGCCAAGCCGGGCATGGCCGGAACTTTAGCAGCGAAAGCTCAGGGGATGGTGCAGTTAGTTCAGTATATCGCGGGCTCATACGGCACCAAGCCTCACGGTGATATCAGCAGCTCATCCTGTCAGCAAACAGACTGTCATGAAGGGACAGATACAGACGACAGGGTTATCATGCTCTATGACAAAATCAAGTTCCGCCATAGTAAACATTTGAGCGAACATCCGAACGGAAAGGCGTTGAATTGTGTGAGTTGTCATGGACAGACGGTTCAGGGTCAGCATATCAGCGTTACCAAGACCACGTGTCTGACTTGCCACTTCTACGGCCGGGGCGAGAAACAAATCGGCAAAGGTGAATGCCTGACCTGTCACTTAGTTCCGGAAGAACCGGTGACATTTGTGGATGAACCTTTCAGTCACAAGGACTTTATCACCGACGAAAGAGACGTTACATGCGTTCATTGCCACAGCCAAGTGACACAGGGCAGCGGTATTGTTTCGCGTGCACGTTGCCTGGCCTGTCATTTGGAAGAACACGGTACGGTCGAAAACCAAGAGGAATTCCATTTGATTCATGTGTCCGAGGGACATTTTGACTGTCTGACTTGTCACGAAGAGATCAAGCATGGCGAACGCCCGATGGCGGAGCAGTTGTTGACATCCAGCACCTGCGAGACCTGTCACGGTAACAAGCGGCACTCTATCCAAGAAGCCATCTATTCCGGCACCGCTCTGGCGGACATGGACACGATGCCGGATACGATGTACGAGGCAGGAGTGGCTTGCGACGGATGCCACGATGATGCTCAGATAGAGAACATCGGCAACATAACACTCACGAGCAGATTATCCGGCGCCAAGCAATGTGTTGATTGCCACGGCGACGAGGATTATACAGATCAGCTCACCGAGTGGCAGGAAACAACCAAAGAGATGGTTGGCGAACTCCGTCCTGCGTTAGAGGAATTGGAGAAGGCGATTGAGTCTTCTCAGGCGCCGGCCGAAAAGTTGGCAGGAGCCCGGAAACTGGCAGCCTCTGCCCGTATGAAACTCGAGTTTGTACTGAAGGACGGCAGCCACGGAGCGCATAACATCGGTTATGTCATAGAAATTCTTGATAAGGTGGCCGAAGAGACTGAGATGGGCCAGTCTTTGATTGAATAACTATAGCTGACAGATTCGTTCGTATATGTCAGTTTGAAGGCATGATTTATTAAAGATAGGAAAGATCGTATGAAGACGAACTTAAGTGACAAGGCTTTGCACTCGGAGTTTCGCCGGAAAGTGGAAGAATTAAGCGGGCAGAACCTCAGCAACTGCTATCAGTGCGGTAAGTGCTCGGGCGGCTGTCCTGTGCAGCCGGATGTCGAGGTGTCTCCGAATCGTCTGATACGCATGGTGCAACTCGGCCTTGAAGAGGAGGCGCTGGGCAGCGATAGTATTTGGCTTTGCGCGGGGTGCGGTACCTGCAACGGCCGGTGTCCGATGGGTATTGATATTGTCAGCGTGAAGGATGCGCTGAGGAAATTGACGAAAGATATACACTATAAGCGCGGCTCTCTGGAAGCCTGGACTTTCTATGAGTCGTTCCTGGATTGCGTGCGTAATTTCGGCCGTCTCAGCGAGATAGGATTGATGGGCGGGTATAACATAAACTCGGGTTGGCTGTTGACGAATGTAAAGAAGGCACCGTGGTTCATTATGAGGAACAAGCTGGGCATCTCGCCCCATACCATCAAGCGTATCGACAGGCTTCAGCGTGTCTTCAACCGCATTGAGGAGATAGAAGGCAAATGAAATATGCTTATTACCCAGGATGTTCGTCGGAAGGAAGCGGCGCTGAGTATGCGCGTGCCAGTGAGGCAGTGCTGGAGGCTTTGGGAGTTGAGCTGGAAGAGATAGAAGATTGGGTCTGCTGCGGCGCAACGCCCGCTCATGCTACGAGCCATCTTTTGTCGATTGCGCTGCCTGCGATATCCTGTGCGGCGGCTGAAAAGCAGTCAATGGACATTTTGACGTGCTGTGCCTGCTGTCACAGCCGATTGAAGCAGGTTAACCAGCAGGTAAAGGATGACCCGAAACTGCGAGCGAAGATCAGCGAGATCATTGAGGAGGACTACCAAGGCAGTCTTAACGTGCTGCACATTACAGAGGTGTTGAAGAGTGAGGTGGGGCTTGAAGCAATCAAGAAGCATGTGCGTAAGCCGCTTAAAGACCTGAAGACGGCATGCTATTATGGATGTCTCATGGCACGTATGCCAGAGGCTCTCCGCAGCGACAAATCGGAATACCCGATGCTGCTCGATAACTTAATGGACGCAGTGGGAGCCGAACCTCTGGATTGGCCCTACAAGACAGAGTGCTGCGGGGCAGCACTGACACTGGTGCGAACGAAAACGGTTATACGGCTTTGCGCGGACATTCTGCAAATGGCCAAACAGAACGGGGCGGATGTTTTGGTGGTGGCATGTCCATTGTGCCAGGCCAACCTCGATCTTTATCAGGCGGAGGCGGAGAAGCTGCTTGGAGAGCGATTCAGCATCCCGGTAATTTATTTTGTCCAGTTGATGGGTCTGGCGATGGAACTGGATCTCAAGCGCATTGGGCTGGACAAGCTTATCGTGGACCCCCTGCCGATACTGGCCAAAAAAGGATTTATCGACGGAGCAGTGTACCTATGAAACGAATGATTCTTATATACCGTAATTTTGCTCAACCGTTGGTCAACGGCCGAGATGATTCAGATAGGGAGTGTTGACTATGTCACGAATGGGTGTTTTTGTATGCTGGTGCGGGTCGAATATCGCAGAGAATGTTGACTGTGAAGAGGTAGCGCGGTATGCCGGCACACTACCGAGTGTGGCCATCGCCCGCAGCTACAAATACATGTGCTCTGATCCCGGACAAAAAATTGTCACCGATGCAATAGAGGAACATAAACTGACCGGGGTGGTGGTTGCCTCCTGCTCGCCGCGCATGCACGAACCGACTTTCCGCAAGGCGGCCACGACTGTGGGCCTGAATGCCTATATGCTGGAAATGGCAAACATTCGCGAGCACTGCTCCTGGGTGCACAACAATCGCCGCGAGGCCACCGAAAAAGCCAAAGACCTTATCCGCATACTGGTCGAAAAAGTCAAGCGAAACGTGCCCCTGCAAGAGATTGAAGTACCCGTAACCCAACGCGTGATGGTCATCGGCGCTGGCATTGCCGGCATTCAGGCGGCGCTGGACGTGGCCTCAGCGGGTTATGAAGTGGCTTTAGTCGAACGCAAGCCGAGTATTGGGGGTTACATGTCCCTGTTGGATGAGACCTTCCCCACACTTGACTGTTCTCAGTGCATCCTGACCCCGCGTATGGTCGAAATCATGCAGAGCGACAAAATTACCCTGCACAGCTTCTCTGAGGTTGAGCAGGTGGACGGATACATCGGTAATTTTAAGGTTAAAATCCGTAAGAAGCCCCGCAGCGTTGACATGAGCAAGTGCACGGGCTGCGGTGACTGCTGGAATAACTGTATGGCTCGTAATAAAATCACCGAGCCGGTACGTCCAGCTTTGGATGAGGGCATTCCCGTTGACGTCATAGCCAGGGTAGATGCTATTCTCGACAAATATACCCACCAGGCCGGCATGGTCATCGGAATGCTGCAGGATGTGCAGGATGAGTTTAATTATTTACCCGAGGATGCCATGGCATACCTCAGCAGAAAAACCGAAATACCTCTGAGCCGGCTGTATGGCGTGGCTCGGTTTTATAATGCCTTCAGCTTAAAGCCGAGGGGAAAGTACATCATTCGTGTTTGCCTGGGAACGGCCTGTCATCTCAAGGGAGGCGGCCGCATTGCCGATGCTGTGTCGAATGAACTCGGTATTGGACACGGCGAGACGACAAAGGACCAACTGTTTACTCTGGAGCGGGTTAATTGTCTCGGTACCTGCGCCCTGGCTCCTGTGATAACGGTTAATAACAAGTATCACGGTAAAATGACAGTCGGCAAGATGATGAAGTTAGTTGAAAAATGTGCTGAACAAGAACAAGTGAAAGCGCCTGTTTAGAAGAGGCCCTGCAATATGGTAGTGACAACACAACTAAAAACATCAAAAGATCTGGAGAAGCTACGGCTCAGATTGGTTAAACAGAGAGAGGCCAAAAGGCTCGGGATTTCTGTTTGTTCAGGGACCGGATGCCGGGCGCATGGGAGTATGGAACTGGTTGAAGCGTTCCGGAGCCAACTCGATGCCAAGGGGTTGAGCGATGTGGAGGTACGCGCCACCGGCTGCCATGGTTTTTGCGAACAAGGCCCGCTGGTGGTGATATTCCCCCAGAAGATATTCTACCGCGGCGTTCAGATCAAGGACGTTGACAGTGTTATAGAGAAGACCATCCTAAAAGATGAGTTAGTCGAATCGCTTCTGTTCAAGGACCCTGTCACTAAAGAGAAATATCAACTCGAACATGAGGTTCCTTTTTACGCCAAGCAGCAGCGAATTGTCTTCCGTAATAACGGTAAGATCGACCCGGCTGAAATTGATGACTACATTGCAGCAAACGGCTATGCTGCTATGGCAAAGGCACTGACCGGTCTGAGTCCCGAAGAAGTGATTCAGCAAGTCCAAAAAAGCGGCCTGCGCGGACGCGGCGGCGGTGGATTCCCTACGGGAAAGAAATGGGATATCTGCCGGCAGCAGGACGGTAACGAAAAATATATCATCTGTAACGGTGACGAGGGTGATCCAGGCGCATTTATGGACCGCAGTATTATGGAGGGCGATCCCCACAGCGTTCTGGAGGGTATGACTATCGGCGCTTATGCCATTGGGGCTACACAGGGATATCTTTATGTGCGAGGAGAATACCCTTTAGCGGTGAGCAATTTGTCCATAGCGATTGAACAGTCGAAAACTCTGGGATTGCTGGGCGACGATATTCTTGGCTCCGGTTTTAATTTCGATGTGGAAATTGTCCGAGGCGCCGGTGCTTTTGTGTGCGGTGAAGAAACCGGCCTGATTGCATCCATCCAGGGTGATATCGGCAGCCCGCGACAACGTCCACCCTACCCGGCACAGTCAGGACTGTGGGGAAAACCGACCAATATCAATAACGTCGAAACATGGGCAAACATCCCGGTCATCATCGACCGCGGGCCAGACTGGTTTGCCGGCATCGGCACCGAGCGGTCGAAAGGAACCAAGGTGTTCTCGCTGGTCGGAAAGGTACAAAATACCGGTCTCGTTGAAGTGCCCATGGGTACGACTATGCGTGAGATTGTTTATGACATAGGGGGCGGAACATATAAAAGACGAAGGTTCAAGGCTGTGCAGACCGGAGGTCCCTCCGGGGGATGCATCCCCGAATCATTACTGAACCTGCCAGTGGATTTTGACAAGCTCCAGGAGGCCGGTGCGATGATGGGATCCGGCGGGCTAATCGTCATGGACGACCGGACCTGCATGGTGGATGTGGCCAAGTATTTCCTGGCCTTCCTGGTCGATGAGTCATGCGGCAAGTGCACTGCCTGTCGTGAGGGCGTGTCACAAATGCATGATGTGCTTGTTCGAATTTGCCAGGGCGATGGGCGCAAAACTGACATAGAGCTGCTGGAGAATTTGGGTGCCTACGTAAAGGAAACATCGTTATGTCAATTGGGTGGAACAGCGCCAAACCCTGTCCTTTCCACTTTGCGATACTTCCGCCACGAGTACGAGACACACATCTATCAGAAGAAGTGCCTTGCCGGTGTCTGCAAATCGCTGGTTCGTTTCGAGATTGACGCCGAAACCTGCAAGGGTTGCGGTCTGTGCCTGCGAGACTGCCCAACTAAAGCTATTACCGGCGAGAAAAAAGAGAGCCATCATATTGATACTGAATTGTGCGTTCAGTGC
>JAVVFI010000234.1:0-8778 GCA_032250555.1 Sedimentisphaerales bacterium | reverse complement strand
CAAAAATGATTTAACTCCAAAAAATACAACAACTTATAGCACTTTTTTGGCAGTGACTACTTTTGACGCAGGCATCTTATTTAACAAAAAATTATAAATATTTTATTTTTTTGATTGAACTGTACGTGACTATGTGAGTATATATTCACATAGTCATAT
This sequence comes from Sedimentisphaerales bacterium, assembly GCA_032250555.1. Classification (GTDB taxonomy): domain Bacteria; phylum Planctomycetota; class Phycisphaerae; order Sedimentisphaerales; family Anaerobacaceae; genus NIOZ-UU13. The sequence continues at coordinate 8,619 of JAVVFI010000234.1, read as the reverse complement.
TCATTCAGAGGTTGAAATGTTGGGTAAAAGACAAAAACTGTTATTTGAAAAGCAGGCGGAAGTAGCAAAGGCAATTGCGCATCCGTTTAGGATTGCGATTGTCAATTTTCTTCAGGACGGTGAACAGTGTGTATGTGACATTGCCGAACATATCGGAGCTGAAAGATCAAATGTTTCACGACATCTTTCGGTAATGGTGAATGCCGGCTTGTTGGAATACCGCAAAGAAGGGCTGAAAGTCATATATAGTCTGAAATGCCATTGTATCGTGGATTTCTTTTCGTGTGTGAGCAATGTTTTAAAACAGCAGGTAAGGGACAATGAAAAGCTGCTTAAGGCCTTGTAATGTAAGTTTTTGCTGTGAAATATAAAACAAACAAGAATTAGGAGAGCACAGATATGCTTGATGATAAGACAAAAGAATTAATAGCGATTGGTGCGTCTGTTTCATGCAACTGTCATCCTTGTGTAAAGTTTCATGTCGATAAAGCCGGAAAGCTCGGTATCGACTCAGGAGACATTCAAGAAGCGATAAAAGTCGGGATAATGGTTCGCAGCGGTGCTGCAGGTAAGATGGACGAGCTTCTTTCAGAAGTTTCCGGAGAGCCTGGTAATGATGTTGCCGGTAATTGTAATGGAAAACAAAGCAGCAAGTAAATAAAGTCAGAATTTCTATTGGCGGAATTCTCTCAACTAATTAGTTTTTGGAAAAATGAATTTGGAGAAAACAAAAAATGAACCGGAGAAAATTCATGACCCAAACGATTGCCGCCGGAGCTGCTGTTTCAATTTCGTCGACAACAGCCTTCGGTGGAGACCGTACGCCCGTTAAGATTTTAGGTATTTCCTGTAGTCCTCGAAAAGGCAAGACTACGTCGACAGCTGTACAGGCGGCGCTTGATGCGGCTAATAAAGTTGACAGTCGTATCGAGGTTGAACTGATTGATTTGGGAGGGCTCGGAATCTCGGGCTTCTCCGGCAGTGGAGCAACAACAGATGACTTCGACGGTATCCTGCCCAAGCTGCGAGAACCCAACGTTGGAGGTTTGATTATTGGATCGCCTGTATACTTCCGCAGCATGAGCGCTCTTTGCAAGGCGTTTCTTGAACGTTGTGCCGTTCTGCGCAAACCGAGACTACTTCTAGCGGATACGGCCGCTGGTGCTTTGTCCGTAGGGGCATATCGCAACGGAGGTCAGGAATTGGTTATAGAGCAGATACACAGTATATTGCTTTGCCATGAAATGATGATTGTCGGAGGTAAGCCCGGGGCACATCAGGGTGCGACTCTATGGAATGCTTACAAGGACGACATCACGAAGGACGAATTTGGTATGGACACGGCCAGAAAACTCGGAATTCGTGTTGCCGAGGCTACACTTCAACTTGTGTCCAAAAAGACTTAACTCAGCGGATTTCCAATGAATAATAGTTGTGGAAGGTATTGTAGTTTGTGGATTTTGTTATGAACCTCAAAGAGAATTGGAAAAAAATTGTAATTATTATCGCGGTATTTATCGGTTGCTATTATCTCCCGGTCGGGAGAGTCCGTTTTGATAATGCAATTACCGAATCACTGTATTTAGTTAAGTGGTATGCTCGTGAACATGTTTTGTTGTGTCTGGTGCCTGCATTTTTTATCGCCGGTGCTATTTCGATTTTTGTCAGCCAGGCTTCGGTGATGAAATACCTCGGCGCAAGGGCAAATAAAGTTCTGGCTTATGCTGTTGCGTCGGTTTCAGGTTCTATTCTGGCGGTTTGTTCCTGTACGGTTTTGCCGCTGTTTGCGGGTATTTATAAAATGGGGGCCGGTCTGGGTCCAGCCGCTACGTTTCTTTATTCCGGGCCAGCTATCAATGTCCTGGCGATAATCCTGACCGCCCGGGTTCTGGGGCTTGAAATCGGTATCGCACGCGCGGTCGGGGCAATTGTTTTTAGTGTTATCATCGGCCTGGCCATGCACTTGATTTATCGCAAAGAAGAGCTTGAAAAAGCAAACAATCAAATGGCCATGCCTGCTCCTCAGGTTAATCGACCATTGTGGAAAAATGCTCTGTATTTTGCTTCGATGGTTGGAATCCTTGTCTTCGCCAACTGGGCGCGGACTGGAGATGTCAGGGCTGTGTTCCTGTGCTGTCCGGGAGGTTTGACCACCTATAGAGTCGAAGGTACTTTAATCAGCCAAACAGAAGATAATGTTACATTTTTGGATACATCCGGAAAAACGCATGAAATACCGGCTGAGCTTCTTCAGGATATCCAGGATGTAGAGAAAAATAAAATTTACGAGTTGATACTCAGGATACGCTGGATTCTGGTCCTTTTTCTTCTGGCAGGTTTCGGAGTGATGATATTATTGTGGTTCACTAATGACGAGCTTCACCGGTGGTTCGGGGCATCATGGGATTTTGCTGTGCAGATACTGCCTTTGCTGCTGGCCGGTGTTTTGATAGCCGGATTTCTTTTGGGAAGACCCGGGCCTGGAAACGAAGGTATCATCCCTGCTAAGTGGGTGAATGCGGCGGTTGGCGGTAACTCAGTCTGGGCCAATCTGTTTGCCGCTGTTGCCGGGGCTTTCATGTATTTCGCCACCCTCACAGAGATTCCTATCTTGCAGGGTCTTATGGGGGCAGGTATGGGAAAGGGGCCTGCACTGGCATTGCTTCTTGCGGGCCCGGCTTTGTCTTTGCCTAATATGCTCGTAATTCGCTCGGTCATGGGAACCCGAAAGACCATTGTTTTCGTTATGCTTGTTATTGTAATGGCGACCATATCAGGAATAATATTTGGTGTAATTTCTAAAGGATTGGTTTCGGTATGACTAATGAGATAGAAACAAATTCGAATGTAGGAAATTCCGGCAAGGAAAAGAAACTTCATTTTTTTGAAAAATACCTGACTTTGTGGGTGCTTTTATGCATAGCCGTCGGTATGGTTTTGGGCAAGGCTGCGCCCCAGTTCGCCGGATGGCTTGACGGTCTTGCGATTTATGTAAATCAGGCACCTGTCATATCTATCCCGATTGCGATATGTCTGTTTTTTATGATGTATCCGATTATGGTGAAAATTGATTTTGCCGAGGTTCTGAAGGCCGGTAAAAGTATAAAGCCGGTAGGTTTGACCCTATTTGTTAATTGGGCGATTAAGCCGTTTACTATGTATGCCATATCGGTGTTTTTTCTTGGCACGGTGTTTTATGGTTTAATCGGTCCGGAAGCCGTTGACCGGGTAAAGATGCCTTTCGGTCTTGATCTTCCCGTTGGAGCTGTCTATGGAGCCGGAACAGTTATCGAGGCTAATGGTATAAAAATGCTCGAGGTTCCTCTTTGGAGAAGTTACCTGGCCGGCTGTATTCTACTTGGGATTGCACCATGTACGGCTATGGTTCTTGTTTGGGGCTATCTTGCTAAAGGTAACGATGGACATACTCTGGTAATGGTGGCCATCAACTCTCTGACTATGCTCCTGTTATACGGCTTGTTAGGTGGTTTCTTACTCGGTGTCGGCAGACTTCCGGTTCCCTGGCAGGCATTGCTGCTGTCGATTGCAATATATGTAGCATTGCCGCTTGTTGCGGGATATTTATCGCGAAAATGGATTATCGCTGCCAAGGGTGAAATCTGGTTCAAGCAGAAATTTCTGCACTTTCTCACACCGGTTACAATAATAGCATTGCTTGTCACCTTGGTCTTATTATTTTCGTTCAAAGGAGAAGTTATTCTTTCTAATCCTCTGACGATTCTATGGATTGCGATACCGTTGTTTATTCAGACCAACCTTATCTTCTGGCTCGGCTATGGTCTGGCAAGGATTTTAAAACTCGAATACCGTGACGCGGCGCCGTCTGCGATGATAGGGGCTTCTAATCACTTCGAGGTTGCAATAGCAACGTCGACAATGCTGTTCGGTTTGTCTTCGGGTGCCGCTCTGGCGACTGTCGTCGGTGTGCTTATTGAGGTTCCTGTCATGCTTATGCTTGTGCGAATATGCTTAAGAACACAAAGATGGTTTGGAACGGCTCAAAACTAAAACGATTGATATGGAAGAGCTTTGTTAGTAATATTTTTCTTAAAGGGATATGACGATGAAAAAAATACAGATTCTCGGTACGGGGTGCCCAAAGTGTAAGAAGCTTGCTGAAAACGCCGAGGCGGCCATAAAAGACCTTGGCATCGAATACGAAATCGAAAAGGTTACAAATATCAACGAGATTATGGGCTTTGGTGTGATGATGACGCCGGCCCTGGCAGTGGATGGCGAAGTCAAAGTAGTCGGCAAAGTATCTTCACCGGACGAAATTAAGGCAATGCTTGTTTAGCCTAAAACTGAGTGGACAAGGATTAAGAAAGGTGGTCAGATATGAATAAAACTGGAAAAATAGTAACTGTTGTCTTTCTAATTGTTGCCGTGGTTATTATAGTTGCTGTCAAACAGAACCGTAAGACAAATTCCGGAGCGGTTGGCGATGGAGAATCCATTAAGAGTGTTGTTGGTTCTGAAGTCGAAGGGATGGGAACTATCAAAGTCGATGCTTCAAAAGCATTGCCCCGGCTGGTTGACCTTGGTGCGGATAAGTGCATACCATGTAAAATGATGGCCCCTATACTTGAAGAATTAAAAAGCGAATATGAGGGCACGTTAATAGTAGATTTTATCGATGTCTGGAAAAATCCGGATGAAGGTCCAAAGTATGGCATCAAGCTTATACCGACACAAATATTTTTCGATGCCTCAGGTAAAGAGCTTTTCCGCCACGAAGGTTTTTACTCCAAAGAGGACATCCTGACCAAATGGAAAGAGTTTGGTGTTGACTTGTCCGTTAGTCAGCCGTCTTTTGAGAGACTTGAGCCGGCTCAGCTTGATGACAGAGGCAAGGGCAATATCTGCTATATGTGCGATGGTGATATCGTTCCCAAAACACTTGTGACCGTTAGCACAGAAAAAGGGTCGGTCCGGCTGTGTTGTCCGCATTGCTATTTCATTATGTATTCCTGCCTGACTGAGGACAAGGCTGACTTTGAGAAAAAAGTTTCTGTCACGGATTGGGCGATGGATGCACCTGTTGCAGCTTCAGAGGCGTTTTATCTTTATAGTCTCGATGATCAGACAGGGCGACCAATTATCAAAGCTTTCGCCAATAAGATACGCCCCGAACAGATGGCTTCCGGGGGGATTGTTATTAACTGGCAAGCCCTGCAGGAAAGGGAATTAAGCATTCGCTGCGGATTTTGTGATCGGGCCTGTTATCCACAGGACGCGGCTGAAGTCATAGCCGGAGGAATCCGTACTTATGGATGCTGTTCTCATTGTGCTCTTGGAGTAGCTGCCCGCAGCGGCCTCGATATTGAAGTGCATGAGCGGGACCGGCTAACCGGTGAGCCGATTGTTGTTAAGACACTTGACGGCGAGGTGGCCTCACTGGAGCCTTCGACTGCAATAGCCTGGTTTGGCCAGCGAAAAAAGGCGGACGGTACATGGGGTTCTGCCGGCTGCTTTCATCAGGGCTTTTTTGTCACTGTGGAAAACCTCAAGAAATGGGTCGAGCAGAATCCTTATGAGACCGGCAGGATGATTAGCATTCAACAGGCTCTGGCAAACAAAATGAAACTATCGCCTCAGCAAATCCAAAAAGCCTGCAAGATTGGCGAATGTGTCCCCAAATGATATTGTTAGAGCCAGTGCTTATTGCATGCGGAGTCATAATATATGTAGAGCAAAAACAAAGCGCTTCGATATTTTCAGTATTATATCTCTATATTTAATGGTTTGGTGGTTTAAAAGCAGATGGAAACACTTTTTACGACGCTGACACATGCTGTTGAGAGTACTTGGGCAATAGCCCTGGGTGCAGCCTTCATATGGGGAATCTTAAGTATATTACTCAGTCCCTGTCACCTTGCGAGTATTCCTTTGATAGTGGGCTTTATCGATGGGCAGGGTCGCATTTCAACCAAGCGGGCATTTATTATATCGATGCTTTTTGCAGTTGGAATTTTAATTACAATCGGCGTTATAGGAGCTTTTACGGCCGCTCTCGGTAGAATGATGGGTGACATCGGTCAGTACGGTAATTATTTTGTTGCTCTGGTATTTTTTGCTGTTGGACTGAATCTTCTTGGTGTAATACCTATGCCCTGGAGTGCCCCCGGCAAAGTTGGTTTAAAACGCAAAGGATTGCTCGCGGCGTTTATTCTCGGATTGGTATTCGGTATTGCTTTGGGGCCATGCACATTTGCGTTTATGGCGCCTATGCTGGGTGTTACATTCAAGTTAGCCGCGACGAACCTTTTATACGGAATATTCCTGCTTGTAGTTTATGGTCTTGGACATTGTTCTGTTATTGTTCTGGCGGGGACGTGCACCGAACTCGTTCAGCGCTATATGAACTGGAATGAGAAATCCAGAGGCGCGGTAATTCTTAAGAAAATCTGCGGTGTACTTGTTCTGATGGGCGGCCTTTACCTGATTTATATGACTAATTAATAGTATCCATTCCTTATTCATATTCATTGTTGACATTTCGGGCACAAGCCGTGTATAGTATCGAGCAACGTATAGTAGATGGCGGATAGGGATAAATGATATAGACGCTATATACTAAACGCTATAGGAGTCGATAAGATGGATCCGGCAATTTTCAAAGCATATGATATAAGGGGTATTTATCCCGACCAAATAGATGAGGAAGGTGCATGGAAGGTGGGATGCGGCGCGGCGAGGTTTCTGCGTTCGCTGCTCAGCGGTTATGAGCGGGGCCAGGCAAAGGCCCAGTCTTTGTGTGTCGGCCGCGATATGAGGACTCACAGTGAGTCGCTGGCAAAGGCTCTTATTGAAGGAATGAAATCCACCGGTACTAATGTGATTGATATAGGAATGGTTGATACGCCGCAGATGTATTTTGCAATCAACCATCTTGGCACCTGCGGGGGAGTGCAGGTTACCGCATCTCATAACGCGGCAAAGTATAACGGCTTTAAGATATCCGGTTTGCACGCCAAGCCGGTCGGAGCCGATACCGGCCTGAAGGATATAAAGCATATTGCGATGGCGTTACTTCATACAAAGGGAACATCTACCGGTTCGGTACAGAAACGTGACTTGACCCAGCATTACAAGAATCATATCCTGAAGTTTCTCAGGCCGAATGTAAAAAAGATAAAGGTTGCTGTTGACGCCTTTAATGGGATGGCGGGCAAGATGATACCAGCACTGTTCAGTAACCTGCCGGTGGAAATTGTACCTCTAAACTTCGAGCATACGGGCAAATTTAAGCATGATCCCAATCCGCTGATTAAAAAATATCTGGCTGAGGTGAAAAAAGCGGTGAAGCAAAAGAAATGTGATTTCGGCGTCTGTTTCGATGGCGATGCCGACAGATTGATGATGGTTGATGAAAAAGGCAGGCCTATCAGTTGCGATTTACTTACTGCGATGATGGTGCCGTATTTTTTAGAGAAAAAGCCCAATTCGGTTGTTGTTTATGATTTACGCAGCAGCAGGGTTGTTAGAGAGGAGATTCTCAAGTACGGGGGAACCCCGCGAAGAGAAAGAGTCGGTCATGCTTTTATGAAAAAGGCCATGAGAGATTCGCACGCCGTATTCGGAGGCGAGCTATCAGGACATTTCTACTATTCAGACAATTACTATACCGATTCGGCCATGATTACATTCGTGCACGTGATTAATATCGTCAGTCAAGCCGGCGTCCCGATTAGCGAGCTTATAAAGCCGTTGCAAAGATACTCCGGCAGCGGTGAATTAAACTTCGAAATAGAGGACAAGCAGGCGAAAATGAATGAGATAGCAAAAAGATACAGCGACGGACGAGTTGACCACCTGGATGGAGTGACTGTCGGATATAAGGACTGGTGGCTTAATTGTCGTCCGAGCAACACCGAACCGCTCTTGCGATTGATTGTTGAGGCTGGCAGTAAAGAACTGTTCGAAGAGAAACTGTCCGAAATTACCCAACATCTCGGTAAGCCGGTATGATTTTTCCACTTAACTTCTAACGTCTTGAATTGCTACGTGTTGTTCCTGAGTGGTGATAACTGTTTGCGGCCATAAAGAGGAAAACAATTATGCAAGTACACACAAAAACATATAAAACGCCAAACGGTGTAGTTGAAGGCGTACAGGCCAAATGGGCGGGATTCAATATTCTGTTGGCGGCCGGATCTAAAGGTTTTCTGGCTTGCCCGGCGATTGATGTCGATGCCTGTGAGGGATACGGTGTCGCTGCGGCAATAGTGGAAAGCACACCGGACAATCCAATAGGTACGCTGGAGCGTTTCATTGACCGTAAGGTGACGAAGGCAAATGAGAAAGCTCGGGAACTTGGTATCGAAGCTGGTATGGACGTCGGCGACGCCTTTGCCCTTATTGCATAAGTTTTTTTATACCTTTACAATAACAGGAGATGATTATGAAAAGAAGCAGCCTTTCTCGCCGTCGTTTTATAGCCGGGGCCGGCGCTGCTTTAAGCGCAGCTATTACCATGGGCCCCGTAACAGCCGTCCATGGCGCAAGTAAAACAAAATTACCGTTTAGATACTGTTTAAATACCAGCACGATTCGCGGACAAAAACTGAGCCTGGAGAAAGAAATCGAGGTCACCGC
>JAVVFI010000233.1:0-8807 GCA_032250555.1 Sedimentisphaerales bacterium | reverse complement strand
ATTTCCTGCCGAAAGCGGCTATAGAGGAAAGCCTACAAATATAAATAACGTGGAAACCTTCGCTAATGTTTCTGTTATTTTGAAGGATGGAGCAAAAAGCTATAGCAAGATAGGCACCGAAAAGAGCAAAGGTACAAAGATCTTCGCACTGGCTGGAAAAGTAAACAATACGGGTCTTGTGGAAGTTCCGATGGGCACAACGCTTCGTGAGATTATCTTTGACATCGGCGGGGGCATCCCGGGTGGGCGAAAATTCAAGGCTGCCCAGATGGGCGGGCCTTCAGGCGGGTGTATCCCTGCGGCGTATCTCGACACCGAGATAGATTATGATAGCGTCCAGCAAATTGGAGCGATTATGGGCTCCGGCGGTCTTATTGTAATGGACGAGAATACTTGCATGGTGGACGTGGCAAAATACTTCCTCGAGTTCGTCCAGTCCGAGTCATGCGGCAAATGTACGCCCTGCAGGGTCGGAACGAAGAAAATGCTGAGTATTCTCGATGACATCTCTCGAGGCCAAGCTTGTATGGAAGACCTCGACCGGTTGGAACTCCTTGCAGAGCACATCAAAAAAGGCTCACTCTGCGGACTCGGACAGACCGCTCCGAATCCCGTGCTCTCTACACTCAGGCATTTCCGCGAGGAGTACGAAGAGCATATCGTGCTTAAAACTTGCCGTGCATCCGTATGCGAGGGTCTTGTCCGTGCCCCCTGCCAGCATGCCTGCCCCGCGGGTGTGAATATTCCCGAATATTTAGCTCTTGCTGCCGAAGGACACCTGACTGAAGCTGCCAATATCATTCGCCGCCGCAATCCTTTTGTTTCTGTCTGCGGTCGTGTTTGTGACCATCCTTGTGAAAATAGATGCCGCAGAAGCGAAATTGACCAACCCCTGGCAATACGGGCCTTGAAACGCTACATAGCTGATTACATGGACGACTACGATACTCCTATCGCCAGACCCGCTCGTGGAGAAGCTGAAGTTGCAATTGTCGGCAGTGGTCCTGCAGGGCTAAGCTGTGCATATTTTCTGGCCCTTATGCAGCGACCATCGGTTATATTCGAGGCCCAGCCGATACCAGGTGGAATGCTCAGTCTGGGAATTCCGGAGTTCCGCTTACCCAAAGATGTCCTGAACAAGGAAATTGGCTTTATTCTTTCTCATGGAGTGCAGTTGAAAACTGAAGAAAGGATCAACAATGCAATAGACCTTCTGAAAGACGGTTTCAAGGCGGTTTTTGTCGCCACCGGTGGCCAGCGTGGAAAATCAATCGATATCGAAGGTATCAATCTCAATGGTGTGATCGATGCCCTTGAATTCCTGCGCGACAGGGGACTCGGTAAAGGGATGGATTGCTCAGGCAAGCGAATAGTCGTTCTCGGTGGTGGCAATGCTGCTGTGGATGTTGCCCGCTCTGCAGTCAGACTCGGTGCTAAAGATGTTATAATTCTGTACAGAAGGACACGGAACGAAATGCCCGCTTATGAAGAGGAGATTGATGGTGCCCTTGAAGAAGGTATTAAGCTTGTTACTCTCGGAATTCCAAAACGCATCATAAGCAAGGGACAGACTGTCTGTGCTGTCGAATATCTAAAAGCCGAGCTTGGCGAGGCTGATATCGATGGCAGAAAGCGTCCTGTTCCGATTGAAGGCAGCGAAACCAAAATAAAATGTGATATCGTGATACCGGCTATCGGACAAATTGCCTCCACAGAATCCGTAAATGTGAGTGGTGGGCCAGAGCTTACCAAATGGGGCACCATTAAGGTTGACCCGGTGGAATTCAAAACAACGGTTGACTCAATCTTCTCCGGCGGAGACTGTGTAACAGGACCTGCAAGTGTCATAGGAGCAATTGCTGCCGGTCAGAAGGCCGCAGTGAGTATCGATAAGAAACTCGGCGGAAGTGGAAATCTTCCTCAAGACATCGGGTTCTCATTCACAAAGCCTGACGAAGAAACCCTTGCACAGTCATCTCCAAGACCGGAGGAAAAAAACATCCCGCTTGAGGAGCGAAAGCGAGGCTTTGCCGAAGTGGTGCTCGGTCTCGACCGGTCCCTGGCCCTTGCAGAAGCGGGAAGATGCTTAAGGTGCGATCTTGAGAAATAATGTTGGATAAGAATATGCCCGAAGTAGCAATAAAAATAAATGGCAAAGAGTTAATAGGTCGAACAGGCCAGACAATCCTTGAACTGGCGGCTGAAAACGGCATTGATATTCCGAATCTGTGTCACGATCCGCGTCTGGTCCCCACAGGTTCCTGCCGCCTTTGCCTTGCCGATGTTGCCGGTCGCAGAGGTCCGGTTACTTCCTGTACGACCAAAATTGAGCCGGGGATGGTGGTACAAACGGAAACAGATGAGATTCGCGCCATAAGAAAAACAATTCTTGAGTTGTTGTTTTATGAACACTGTGGTGTTTGCACAACCTGCAATGAAAACGGCGATTGCACCCTCCAGCGATACGCCTACGAATACCAGATTTCCGATGAAGTATTTACAAAGGCCGAAACATCTGAACCGGAGCCAAACTACACCACAGGCAACGAGGCTATAGAATATGATCTGGATAAATGCATTCGTTGCGGCAGATGTATAAGGATATGCGAAGAGGTGCAGATGGACAGCGCCCTGACCTTCAAAGAGCGGGCTTCAGGTGTTGAAGTGACGACCGCCTTTGATATTCCATTGAACGAGTCCACCTGTGAGCTCTGCGGACAGTGTATTTCCACCTGCCCAACCGGAGCCCTGTACGAGCGGGCTGCCAAGGGCAAAGGCCAGTGCAAAGATCTCCTCCGTACCAGAACAACCTGTCCTTATTGTGGCGTAGGTTGCCAGATCGACCTCAATGTCAACCCGAAGACCAATGATATCGTCCGCGTAACCAGCTCTGTCGGGTGCATCCCAAATGATGGTAACCTTTGCGTTAAAGGCAGATTCGGCATAGAGTTCGTCGGTCATGAAAAACGCCTTACGACACCACTCATCAAGCGAAACGGCACATTCGAAGAGGCAACATGGAACCAGGCAACGAATTATATCGCTGAACGCCTGACCAAAATAAAAAAACAAAATGGTCCGAACAGTATCGCGGGCCTTTCATCAGCCAAATGCACCAATGAAGAGAACTACGTTTTCCAGAAGTTCTTCCGTGCTGTAATAGGAACGAACAACGTTGACCACTGTGCTCGGCTCTGTCATGCCTCGACCGTAGCCGGCCTTGCGAGGGCCTTTGGTAGCGGTGCAATGACCAACTCGATAGATGAGATGAAGAATGCCGCTTGTATATTTATCATCGGCTCGAACACCTCTGAGGCCCATCCCGTCATTGCTCTCAATATAAAAGAGGCCGTTGTCAAAAACGGCGCCAGGCTTATTGTGGCCGATCCGCGCGGGATCGACCTTGTAAGATTTGCCGAATTGCACCTTGCTCAAAAACCCGGTACGGACGTCGCCCTCATAAACGCAATGATGAACGTTATAATAAAAGAAAACCTGCTTGATACTGACTTCGTAAAAGAACGCACGGATGGCTTTGAAGAACTGGCGGAGGCCTTAAAGGATTTTACTCCGGAAAAGGCTGAGCAAATTACAACCGTTCCCGCCGAAATAATTCGTCAGGCCGCAAGGATTTATGCCGGCGCCTCAACATCCAGTATTGTTTATAGCATGGGTATCACCCAGCACACTACCGGCACTGATAACGTCCTCTCACTTGCCAATCTCTCGATGCTCACCGGTAACGTCGGCAAAGAATCAACCGGCGTAAATCCCCTCAGAGGCCAAAACAATGTTCAGGGTGCCTGCGATCTTGGCGCTTTGCCAAACGTCTATCCCGGCTATCAATCTGTCGAGGATTCTAAAATACTGGCCAAATTTGAAAAAGCCTGGTCAAAAAAACTTTCTCCGAATAAAGGGCTTACTGTTGTCGAGATATTCCACGCGGTTGAGACAGGTGACATAAAAGCGATTTACATAATGGGAGAAAATCCCGCACTTTCCGATCCGAACCTCAACAGAGCTCGAAAAGCTCTTGATACGGTCGATTTTCTTGTTGTGCAGGATATCTTCCTTTCCGAGACCGCCCAGTACGCAGACGTGGTTCTGCCCTCGGCCTGCTTCGCCGAGAAGAACGGCACTTTCACTAACACCGAACGCCGTGTTCAGCGCGTCCGTACCGCTGTCCCTCCGCCCGGCCGGTCACGAAGTGACTGGGAAATAATCTGCGACCTCGCAACCAAACTTGGCTATAAAATGAGTTACGATTCCGCCGGACAGATTATGGATGAGATTGCCTCATTAACACCTATCTATGGCGGTATATCATTTGAACGGATTGATTCGGTCAGCCTGCAATGGCCATGCCTCGATAAAGACCACCCGGGAACGAAATATTTGCATAAAGGGAAATTTACCAGAGGAAAGGGGAAATTCCACACCGTATCATTCAAGGCCCCTGCCGAGTCACCCGGTAAAAAATTCCCCTTTGTGCTCACTACCGGCAGGCAGTTATACCAATTCCATACCGGCACAATGACCAGAAAATCAGCCGCCATCAACCAGGTTTCACCGACCGGATATGTCGAAATTCACCTTGAAGATGCCGGGAAACTCGGAATTGCCGATGGTGATACTGTCGAAGTATCAACTATTCGTGGTAAGGTATCAACTTTGGCTAAGGTCACGAAAAATATTGAAAAAGGCTGGCTGTTCATGCCCTTCCATTTCTGCGAAGGTCCCGCCAATATGCTCACAATAGATGCCCTGGACCCCCTGGCAAAGATACCGGAATACAAAGCCTGTGCTGCGACGGTAAAAAAATCGTAGATCAATACTCCGCTTGTGGTTTCATCAAGGCTCACTGTCTATTTAATCGTATCAATTAAGCTCTGTGCTACTATCGTCCTCAGGCAGATATCGGTACCATGTGTATTTAAGAGCTGTTATTGCCGCAACTGCTAATAAGAGGCATATCACCGAATATAAATACCAATGTCCCACAATATACATCGGGAATAAATACATACCAGTAATCCCGAACATGGCAAGCACAACATTCAGGATTGTCCGCGGCAGACTTTCAGATTTTGATGATAACTCTTCTGCAGATAATTCCGCCTTATCCGCTATCGGCTTCCAAAGCCCGAATGGCCGAACGGATTTATAAAAGTTAACAAGGATATCGCAATCAGTGGGTTGGCTCATAAAAGAAGAGACAATACAAACTACAAGAGAGGCTGTACATATCAAAGGAAATAAGTAATATGGTGGTATATCTGGGAAAAATAAACTCACTAATGACAATAATATACCGCCTAACATTCCAAAAGAATAGCCCCAGCCGTTCATTCGCCACCAATACCATCTGAGCACATTTGGTATTACAACGCCAGCGCCTAATGCCATCATTGCCCAGCTCCATATTTGGGCAATCGACTCGGCCTGGAATCCAATAGCAATCCCGGCCAGAACCAGACCAAGAGTGGCCATATGACTGAATCGCAGGGCCTGCTTGTTCGTGGGATTGGGGCGAAAATAAGCCTGCCAGATGTCACGAACAATGAAGGATGCGCCGCTGTTCACCGTAGCGCTGAATGTTGACATAAACGCCGCTAACAATCCGGCTATGACAATCCCCCTTATTCCAACAGGCAGAAATTCCATCAGAACTATTGGCATCACTTTCTCAGGATCCGCGATACCCGCTGCTCCCACAAGCGCTAAAAGAGCAATCCCTGTCGCCATACCCCAGCGGACAATCAGAAAAAAACTCCAGGCGGCTCCGAGCTTGGCGGCTTCACGCGGATTGCGCGATGCCAAAAATATCTGGAAATCGAACATCTGTGCCGGCCCGCCCGCATTCAGCAATAATCCTTTAAGCACCCAGACAATTACAAGGGCGCCGAACAGCTCAAAGTAAGCGTTGTCCGTTCCAGCTAATTCCTCGATGCGCCATGGAATCCGAAGCGAAGTCCAGTCCTGCGGCAGCTTCGCCAACAACTCCGGCGTCAGCCTTGACCATGCGATATAAGCAATAACAATGCTGCCGAGAGTAAGGACAGTAGTTTGGATAACATTGGTTATCACTACGCTGTAGAGTCCGCCTAAAATGACGTAAAGGGTTGTTATGCCGATAACCAATATCGCCAGAACAGTTGCTTCATGTACTGTGACAATTGACTTTATCCAGGGGACAGATGTGTATTGCGCAAGGGTTTCAAGCGGAATATAGACAGAAGCAAACTTGCCGATTCCTTGGAAGGCATACCCGATAAAACTGGCTAAAGTAAGCACCGCCATAAGCGCATAGGTAGTTCGAGCAAACCTTCCCCCCGAATCATCGCCAAAACGGGTCTTCATCCACTCTGCCGCCGTCATCACATTTGACCGCCGGACCCATTTGCCCATATAGGCCATGAAAAACGCGCCCATATAAAATCCCCACATCCAGTGGTGCCACATGGATTTCATTCCCAGAATATAAAGGATAGAAACAATCCACATCGTCCCTGTGATATCGAATGTTGCAACAGAGCCGGACATCGCCAGGGGCAGCCAGTGCATGTTCTTGTCACCCAGAAAATAAGATTCCAGATGTCTGGAGGCACGCTTTTTATACCAGAATCCTAATCCTATCACAACAGCGAAGTAAAAGACAATTATCCCGTAATCAACTGAATTCATGAATCCTTTCTCTCCGGCATAAAATTAAGCATTTACGGCATCAAACATTGTAAAGATATTCTCCGCCGACACATTTGCAAGAATGTTGTGTACCTGCTGGAAAACAAAACCCCCGTCTTTCTTAAGTATATTGACCTGCTCTTTGACATGTCCAGCGACCTGCTCAGGTGTACCATTAGGCAGGATGTCTCTGGTATCGCACCCGCCTCCCCAGAAAGTAAGTTTACTCCCGAACTCGGCCTTAAGCTCTGACGCGCTCATCCCTGAACAGCTTATCTGTACCGGATTAATAGCATCAAGACCGGCCTCGATTAAGTCTCCAAGAAGCTCACGGACTCCGCCGCAGCAGTGAAGCATAACTTTCACGTTGGCTAATTCTTTTGCCCGATTCCATAATAACTTATGACGCTCTTTGAAGAACTCGCAATACATCGCTGGTGAAATCATCGCCCCGGTCTGCATCCCCAGATCATCTCCGAAAAGGATAATATCGATATGTTCACCTACAGCCCCCAGGAATCTTTCGAGATTGCCTAAATGAATTTCAACTAATTTATCGAGGAACTGGTGTGCATGCTGCGGCTCACCGGCCAGCAGCATCATAAACTGGTCGTTGCGGTAAAGAAATTGGCCGACTTCGAACAGATTACCACCGAACAAACCTATAATGGCTCGGTCGCTGTTTTCCCGCAATTGCCTCGCTCCTTCACAAAGTGCCTCGTTATCAACCGGTCCGGGCGGACTCGCAACAGCCGTCCACATACATTCATCAAGGGTCTCCGCAATAGTATTGAGATCATCTTCCTTGAAAAAGGGAAAATACGTCTGCTCAAAATACAGTGCCCCGTCAGGCATGTGGGCCAGCACCCTGCCGCCTTGTGACCGAATCAACCACCTGTTTGTCTCTCGTTCGAGCCGGGTCCATGAGGGTACAAAACACTCTGTGCCGTCCGGCAGTGTCCATGGCGTCCATGATTTCTCATCTAATGCAAATCCCCTGCCCAGCTCGATGGTGTCAATTCCGAATCTGTCTAATACGTCTTCATCCACAATGGCCAACTGCTGGATAACATCATAAACGCGAATCGGTTTAGGCGGCAGTCCCAGATACTTTCGCAGCTTAGGATATGCAATTGCCGCAATGCCCGAAGACCGATGACCGGAAAAGTCAACGGCGACACGGTCGGTTTCTCGATGCTCCAGTGCCGTTAAAATCCGCTCTCGTGAATTCATAATTTATTCCTTACTTGCCGGTTAGTGGTACTCGCAGTGTTACAATCTCGTAGGCAGCCATATCTATTGGCTTATTTACTTTCGAAAGTCGTTCTTCTGCAAGGTTGCTTAGCCATATTGTTTCAGGTGCAGTTTTAGTCCAGGTGAGTCTGGCTTTTACAGATTTTCCGCCTGCATTGAACAAACGCACGATTCGGGCTGTACCGTCCTCGCTGGGCTTAAAAGCGGTTATGATTACACCTGCTGGCTTGACGCTGAGAATAGAATGTTGCACAGCGGCATTGCTATCAACAGGAACAGCTATAAGCGGCTGACTGCTTTCTATGCCGAGCTTTGTTGCCCTGCTGGAATCGAATCGTCGATGAGGCATAATCGAATAACGGAATGTTGTCGGGCCTTCCTGCCCTGCTTTATAGTTGGTTTCCCAGTAGTTGTTCATCACATAAGAATACAGCGTCGCTGATGGATCGATATGTTTAAGCCATCCTACAGTCTTGCCCCTTGGGTCGGATGTAATATCACCGACTTCAATCAGCGGCGCATCAACCGTCGCCCATGTTACACCGTAATCCCGGTTGGAAATATCTACCCATCGTTGAACTGTGAAATAATTCTTACAGGCCCCCGGTAGTTGGTCCTCTTCCGGCTGAACTACGGCCCACGGTGTGTCCATTCGCATCACGCCGTTTGGCACATTAAAAGCAAAAGCCAGATGTACCCCCTCCTGCTTGTAGATTTTCTCTTTATCTATAATATTGATGATATCCACACGGTTGATACCATCGATGATTCGCACCTCGCGAGATAGCTTATGGCAGCCCGGAGCAACAGATTCTATCAGCAGCGATGCAACCAAAGGCCCCTGCTCCTTAACACGAACTTTAACCGGC
>JAVVFI010000232.1:0-8818 GCA_032250555.1 Sedimentisphaerales bacterium | reverse complement strand
GGTTTGATACTGATACCTATGCCTTTCTCTTCAGCATAATCACAACACTCGGCAATGGCCTTGTAGTATAACTTGAAAAGCTTCTCGTTACCTGTTCCGCCCATCAGAAGATTCCTCGCCCCGCAGGCGGCGCAGTTGTCGATGAGTTTTTTCATACCCTCGATGCCGGCTTTAAGTGACTTGTTCACAGGAATACCGCCGCCATATACCGACGGGACCTTCAGGCCGCGTTTCTTCACCTCGCGTCCGACCTGCTGAGCCTCTTCAAGTGAAGTATCAACTGAAATTATAAGATTTGACTTTTTAGATTTGGTCGTCATCAAACCGGCATACTTAAAACCAGCCTCAGCGATTGCATCGAGAGCTGTCCGATAATCATAATTCGCCCAGGGACGAGTATAGCAGCCGATTTGCCAGCGGTCTTTCCTTTCGCCACCCAGGGCCGATTCAATTGATGCCGCAGTACACGAAGCGGCAAGACCTGCAGCGCCAAGCTTTAATGTTTTATCAAGAAAATCCCTGCGGCTAAATTGATCAAAAGAATTCATCAGTACTTTCTCCTTACTTTGTTATATAAATTAGGCAAATCCAAAATGACACGAATTCTAACCCTTACGTATTTCACGTCTCTGGGGATCGTATATCATTCGGTCTCCGGTGTCATAAGACCGCACCGCCATAATAGTAGCCACCGCATGTTGGTAGCCGGCATCGATGGAGGCGTTCGGCGTTTTGCGTGTTCGCAGACATTGCAGCCAGTCAAGGAAGTGGTCCGGTCGCTCAACCTCTTCCACGGGTTTTCTACCGCGTATCTGGCCCATCCTCTTACCTCCGCCCTCAGCCGTAAGGATAGGCGCATTCCAGTTGACCATATCCATAACACCCTGGTCACCGAATATCTTAAAGCTGTTCCCGCTGCCGTTGCCGAAGTTCGTCGAGTAACTGACCATAAATCCTTCGGGATAAATCCACATGGCCTGAACATGGTCGGGACAGGTAAACTTGTTTTTGTCTTTCCATGTGAACGTCCCGCCCAGGCAAACACTGCTCTCAGGGAACTTAGCCCCGGTGATATAATGCACAAGATCGATATAGTGACTCGCAAGACCCGGAATCGGCCCATCAGAAAACTGCCTGTAACCATACCAGCCCGAATACAATATCGGATCAAACTTCTCAAAAGGGGTATCCATCAGGAACTCTTTCCAGTCCACGTCTTCGGCTTTGACATCCTTAACGTATCCATACCAGTAGGGCCGCTCACTGTTGCGGCACTGCTCGATACGCCCCACCTTGCCGAGAATCCCTGTCTTGTAAAGCTCCCGGCACCCGGTAAAGGTAGGATAACTTCGCAACTGGGTGCCGATTTGACAAACAACATTAGCCTCTTTCACGGCATCACAGGCATCTTTGAGCCTGTCCATTCTTCTTGCCAACGGCTTTTCACAATATACATCTTTGCGGGCCCTGGCTGCCGCTTTAAGGTGTGTAGTATGCTGGTGGTCACAAGAGGCAATCATAACAGCATCTACATCCCTCAAAGCCAGTAAGTCACGGTATGACGAGAATTTCCGCGCCTCGCGCCCGTACCATTCCTTCACCTGAGCTGAGGCCGCATCCTGACGGACCCGCCAGGGATCACATACCGCGGTAATCTCGAAGTTTTGACTGTCGTTATGTTTATAAATTCCCGCCATATGAGCGCCAACACCACGTCCACCGCAGCCTATTTGGCCGATGGATATCCGATCGTTGGAACCGATAACACGGGAGTAACTCGTAGTTGACATTGCCAGTGCAGCACCGCCGGCTGCGGCGGTCTTAAGAAAATTACGGCGGGAAATAGAACCTTGCATCGCAAAACCTCCTAAAAGGGACGATTGATATGAAACTTATATTTTTTAAAACCAAAACGCTTAAAACACTTTGATCAACGAAATTTCTGCACATCTTGCCAAATAGTTGAATCCTCAATATCACATTATCACAACTTCATATAAACTTCTCGTTTAATCTTTCCGGTAGAAGTCTTATGAAATTCTTCCATTCTTATTTCGAGATTATTCGATGCCACCTTTTCATAAGAGGACAACCGCCTGCTCTTCATCTGACATTCATGAACGCTTTGCCATACGAGTGACCTTAGAACCTTAGGCTGCTTTACCAAATCATCATACGAAAAACTCGTATTGGCCTCTATTACGTCCCAGTCCGGCCGGATGATTGCCCGAACCGTCTCCTGTTCGATACCGATTGAGTCTTTTCGGATATCGGGAACCACCAATATCTCGTGTACATAATGGGCCTGCGAAA
This sequence comes from Sedimentisphaerales bacterium, assembly GCA_032250555.1. Classification (GTDB taxonomy): domain Bacteria; phylum Planctomycetota; class Phycisphaerae; order Sedimentisphaerales; family Anaerobacaceae; genus NIOZ-UU13. The sequence goes on along the minus strand of JAVVFI010000232.1, from coordinate 6,505 downwards.
GAGCCGATTCAACCGTTTCAGGATTCACATTTTTACCACCCGGCAGCACAATCAGGTATTTCTTCCTGCCCGTAATATAAAGGTTCCCATCCTCATCAAGATACCCAAGGTCACCCGTATGCAGCCACCGAACACCCTTATCATCAGTGGAAACTACGACCTGAGTTGCCTTTGGATTCTTATAGTAACCCTTCATAATGCATGGCCCGCCCAGAGCAATCTCTCCCTTTTCTCCGGGCCGAAGACTGTCACCTTCTTCATTTATAATTTTCACAAGCATAGTAGTGATCGGTTGACCTACAGAGCCGATCGCATCTACACTCTCATTGAAACCGTAAACCGGCGAGTTTTCCGTTGTGCCATAGCCTTCATAGTGCAATATGCCTCTGCGCCAGAACACATCCAGTACCCAATTCGGCATCGGCGCCGAGCCTGACAGGAAAAATCTAAGCCTGTCCCATCCTAACTTTCTTATAATCCTTTTTCCCACCACTTTCGGCAGACACCGGTCAAGAAGTCTTACAAGAGGATTTTTTCGCTTCAGCTTGGTTAGATTCTCCTCAAACTTTTTGGCAAGCACCGTAAACAAAGCAGGCACCGCGATAAAAATAGTCACTCCTTTATCTCTTATAAGTTCGGACACATGGCGGTATTGGTTGGTATAAACATTATTCGCCCCAACCCAGAAAGGCAGCAGCTTGCCGACCGTAAGGCCAAAAGAATGATGCGGCGGAAGAATATGGCCGAGCGTATCTTCATGGGTTAATCTTATCTTCTCCACCGAGCCTTGAATGTTGGCAATGAAGTTGGTATGGGTCAGCTCAACTTCCCGCGGATCGCCTGTCGTACCCGAAGTGCAGAGAATCGCTGCCGTTTCCTCAGAGTTCTTCTTTCGGCAGATGTCGCTCAGCAATTCATCCGCCTTGGCCTCATCCTTTCTCACTTTTTCAAAAACAGTCATCTCAATCAGACAAACACCCCGGTCGTTGGCCCACTCCTTGAGTTCCCATTGAGAATCTTCGTCCTGATAATCGTCCGCCATAACAACCAGCCTGGCGTCCGTATTCATCAGATGCGTTTTTACCCCTTCGACCGGCCTTTCCGGATCTATCAACACCGGAACAGCTCCCGCCAATATTATCCCCCAAAGAGCAACATCCCAGTCCACACGGTTCTTCCCCAACACTGCAATTTTGTCATTGATGTCTATACCCCTGTCCTGAACAAGCCACAAGGCAAAATCTCGTGCCCGTGTTTGCAATTGTCCGAAGGTGATAACTTCCCGGCGTTCCGGCCTGATGATTTCAAGACATTCTTTATCTAAAGATGTGATTTCACTGAGGGATCCATTAAAAAGCTCGATTAAGTTTCGATATTCAAGCTCCGTTTGCATATGTGTTTTGGCTCCTGTAAATTTCCGCGCACTTTGAACCGCAGACATTCCTGCCATACTGAAAATAATACTTCATAAGACTGTACCTTTTTCGCTAAAATATTACAAGTCTTTTTTCTTCGTTAGATTATCAATTTATCGTGAAGGTCTCTTCAGAAATGGATGTTTTTGTAGAATTTCAGCGACCACTTTTTCACGATTAGCAGTAGTTAGATTCAATAATTGGACATTGTGGAAATTCTTTACCTCGGAAATCAGGCCGGTGCCTTTCTTCGCAACAGTGGCTAATACCGATTTATCAGATTCGAAGAGCCTGCGTACTGCAGCGACAAACTTCTTCGAAAAACATTCCATCTTCCCTATCTCGTCAATAACGAATAACTTTGCATCACTTTGTACGATATCTAAAACAGGGAGCACATTTTTATCGAAACCTTCAACATCAACACCGTATTTACCAACCTTAAAACGCCCCCTGATATCAACATGAGCAAGTGTCCCCTCGGCCCCGTCGAGTCTTAACCCTTACGGACATTATTTTTCCGAATCTCCTGAGTATAAAATCCCGCTATACTCTCGGAGTCGAGACTATGTATAATCTTCATCACTGTCGTTGTCTTGCCGCACCCAGGCATACCTGTTAACAGAATCTTGTTAGATTTAGGCTGCATATTGTAGGAATAGCGTCTTAATAATCACGAACAATAATCGCGTCTTTACCTACGAGATAGCGTTCTGAACCTGCGACTTTGAGATTATAGACCTTGCCTGTATAATGTACAGGTCTTTTGGTCACGCTTATAATCCCGATCGGACCATCTAACGTCTTCAGCTTTATTCCCGCTTTTAGATCTTGTAGCGGGAGCCATTGCCCGGATTCCGCCATGAAGTAATGATTCTCAGCTACGCTGATAATATTCCCACTCCGGAGCAAAACATCATAGCACGCGAATGTCCCTTCGTGCTCCTGTAATTGTTCGATTTGCGCAGATGTGTTCGCCATGCAGGCCACCTTACCAATTGTCTGACCTGCGGCAACTCTCGAGATTTGTACAAGTTCCCCTTCTATCCATAAGGGTGTATCAGCAAGGAAACATCCCCTGCCTTTAGGCGGAGGAACTGTTGTAAATGTCCATACGTTGCCGGTTATTACCTCACCGGTACTATCGACCTCATCAACCCGCCAATAGTAAGCAGCCCTATCATCCAAAGTGCCGAGTTGTATTTCGTTCGCGGTCTGCTGAATTGATACAGGCAGCATCTCACTAATATCGGGTCCGAAGTACACGTTATGAGAGACAGCGTTTAAACCGGAACTCCAGCTCAATTTAATATTCATATCAACATTAAATGCTCCGTCTGCCGGACTTGGATTGAAAGCCTGGCCGGACAAACCTGGAAGTAACTGTAGTGACAAACTCGCCTGAGGTGTACCGCCATAAGCTCCCATATTAATTCGGCCGCCATTGGGAAAACGCTCAAGACCAACAGGCTCGTCAGGACTGCCCGCATCAATACACGGACTGCCTGTCATGTCAACAACCCAGTTTCCGACTTTCGGGTCCCATCGGCCCGCTTGAGATTTAAGATGAAAATCACTGTTCTCGGGATCCGCAAACAATGGATCACTATTGATATTACCTCCGCCGGACCAGCCATTTTGCACATTACTGTAGATGACTTCAACATTACTGCTTATATGACCTCTTCCGACACCTCCAGTCTGTATTTCATCCGGCGTATCAGCCCATAAGATACAGTTGACCAGGGTCAGTTGGCCATTCTGGTTATTGGATATTCCCCCCCCTGCATGTTCTGCGAAGTTTGAGCTGAACGTACAATTGAGTAGGACCGAGTAGCTGTAGCTAACGTTCTCCATTCCACCGCCGTCTCTAGCCCTATTTCCACTGAATATACAATTAGTCAGGTTCATCTCACTGGTGATGTAATTTAACAAGCCCCCGCCGCTCCTTAATGCCGAATTTGCGTTGAAATTGCAGCTAAGCAATGTCAGCTTGCTGCCGTTGTTGTAAATTCCACCTCCGCTTCCTTCCGTCGAGTTATTACCAAAAGTACAGTCAGCCAGCATTGAAATACTTTCCTCGTTGTACATCCCGCCCCCCCCGCCGCCACCTGCCGAGTTATCCGTGAACGTGCAATTGGTCAGCGTAGGAGCACTCTTTTCGTTATATACCCCCCCGCCGCTCATACCTGCGGTGTTGCCGGCAAATATGCAGTTGAGCAATACTGGTTTGCTGTTGTTGTTGTACATCCCGGAACCACTGCCGCCAACGGTATTCCCGATGAACGTGCAATTTGTCAGTATCGGGCTGCTGTTATTATTGTACATCCCGGCGCCGCCTTCAGGAGCATCGTTTTCGCTGAACGTACAGTTGAGCAGTACCGGATTACTGTTATCGTTATACATCCCGGCTCCAATGTCTGTTGCCAGGTTGCCACGGAACATGCAATTCATCACCGTCGGATTACCATTATCGTTGTACATTCCGCTGCTGTGATCATCCATCCGTGCACTGATACCACTGCCGGTAATAGTGAAACCATCCAGAACAGCCGTCTCATCGGTTCCGCTGCCCTTTACGACATGATAGCTGTTATCCTCCATATTACCGATATCGAACAAATCAGGATTATCGTCGCCCTTAAGGTCACCGCTTAGAATGCTAACGTAATGTTTGTTATCTCGAATATCAGTCTGTCCCCGACCGCCGCTAAAGTGCGCTGCATAGCCGCCTTTAATAGTCACACCGTTCATAAGCTGAAATGAAGCCCGAACATCTCCCGGCATGATACCAAGTCCCCTGTCAGGCGTATAAACACCCTGGGCAACGCGTATCTCAACCGGCTTCTCTGAATAACATGCAAGCAATAAAGCATCCTGCAGGGAGTTGACAGCATTGAGCCAGCTTGTCCCGAGATTTAAACCATCGGCATCGTCATCCACATAAATGACCTCGCCACTCGCAGTCGTGCATAGCGCCGCTAACAGAAACAGCACACACACCGGCCATCCTAAAAGATTTGCTTTCCAATTCATTTTCCTGCCCTTTCAAAATATGATAAAAATACAATAGCACTACGACCAGCGCAGCCGTAGCACAATTCCATTATCAGGCAAATAATTGAATAAGAGGCTCATCTGTTATAGAGAAAATAGCGCCGTAGCTTCAATCAGTGCATATCCTTTCGACATCTCTATAGCGCATAATCCGGCTTTACTATGGAAAACCACAACTATGACGCTTGTCTTAGGGAAACCTCTTATTTCCGAAAGGCAGGTTTTGGTATGATAAAATTAAAAAAATATGAATTATAATGGCACGACAATTATGATAATTTAAAGCCTGCCCATCTCTACTTAATCCTACTTTTCACACTTTACTTTTGTTCAATCTTTTTTCGGATTCTCAAATATTTTTTACAAGCTACCTTGCTTGAAGTTACTTCGGTCTTTTGCTTTTTGCCCAGCTTTTGATTTTAGCAGCCGTAAGAGTATTGAGCACATCGCTCTTCGTAGCCCACCCACGCCCGGCCGTCGCCACACCAAAGCCCATCAAATCCAATCCCGCAATACTGTGCGCATCGGTCCCAATAACTAACTTAACTCCGGATTCGATTGCCATCCTGCAATGAATGTCCTTAAAATCCAGACGCCATGGATTTGCATTCACCTCGAACGCAGTCTGTGTCTGGGCCGCGTGCTTAATGACAGCCGCAATATCAAGGTCCATCGCCTCCCGTTGACCTATAAGCCTGCCAGTCGGATGTCCGATACAGTTAACGTACGGATTGTCCATCGCCTTAAGTGTGCGCTTCGTAACCTTATCGCGCGGGCTTGTCATTCCCGAATGTATCGAAGCTATCACAAAATCCAGCTCCGCGAGCAATTTATCATCGAAATCCAGTTTCCCATCGGCAAGTATGTCAACCTCGCTCCCCGCTAAGATAGTAATGCCTTTTGTTTTTTCATCGAGCTTTCGTATTTGCTCTATCTGCTTAGCTAACTGCTTAGCCGTAAGACCATTGGCAATCCCCGACGACCGCGAGTGGTCCGTAATACAAATATATTTATAACCCAATTCTTTCGCCGCCTCGGCCATTTCAGATATCTCACATTTGCCGTCGGACGCCTTCGTATGCATGTGAAAGTCACCCTTAATGTCGCCAAGCTGAATCAATTCAGGCAGAGAATTTTTCTTTGCCGCCTCAACCTCTCCCCTGTCCTCGCGCAGCAGAGGCTCGATATAATCAAGACCGAGCTTTTGATAAATTTCCTCCTCGACCTCCCCCGCTACCATTTTTTCCCCCTTGTACAGGCCGTATTCATTGAGCTTCAATCCCGCCTTTATGGCAATCTCTCTAAGCCGTACGTTATGCTCTTTTGAACCGGTGAAATACTGAGCAGCGGCCCCGAAACTCTCCTTCGCCACAACCCTAACATCAACCTGAACAGGCGCAGTCTCAGTTCGGATAATCGCAGAGCCCTTCGTAGGCCCGGCCGCAAGTACCTCCTCTACGAATTCAGCGCTTGTAAATCCCTCAATAATACGCTCGGATGCCTTCTTACTCTTACCCGAAGAAACAAGTATATCCACATCCCCGATGGTCTCTGCCCTGCGTCGCAGCGAACCGGCTGTTTGAATCCTTTGAGTTCCGGCCACCTCCCGAAGCAAATCGGTCACAATATAAGAAGCCCCCAAAGCCTCATCAAGTCGTATCCGGTCTGTTGACTTTTCCAGAAATTCAATACCCCTTATAATCGCCGCCGCCTTTTTATCACCAAAACCCGGCAGCTTGGCAAAAGAACCGTTCTTAATCGCGCCTTTAAGTTCCGCTATGCTTTTTACATCCAGCTTATCATAAACCGCTTTTACTCCCTTCGGCCCCACCCCCGGTACACTAAGCAATTCCAATAACTTCGCCGGAATTTTTTTCAGCAACTCCTGATGGGCCTTTATCGCACCGGTCTTTATAAACTCCTCTATCTTTGCAAGACTCGATTTCCCAATACCCGGCACCTTCGCTAATTCACCCGTTGCCAGCAGTATTTCAATGTCCGTCGCAATATCACCGATAACCCGCCCGACCTTC
>JAVVFI010000231.1:0-8830 GCA_032250555.1 Sedimentisphaerales bacterium | reverse complement strand
CATATCGTGTGCTATCTTAGTGTTAGTGCACACGAATACGATTTTATACTCAAAGAAGCCATGAATATATTTAGCCATATTAAAGACCATATCGCTATTCTTGACAAGGGTGTTATTATCAAAGCATCAAGGACCGAACAGCTCAGAGAAAGCGTCCGAAAGTTTGTCCTGACACCAAAGCAGGAAGTTAACTTCAGCGGACTTGCAGGCATTCTGGATATATTGAAGGTCGGGGACAATGTTTCGATAACGGTTGAAGATTGCGACGATGAAAAAAGAAACCGGCTAAAGAGCATATCTGTCAACGGCATGACAGAAGTAGCATTGAATCTCGATGAGATTTTCGAAGCCTATGTAATCGGGAACAGAGGCCGTGAACTGTCGGTATAATCCCGGTTATCCTACTTGCAGGAATTTGTCCTCCCGCACTTGAATATTGATAAATGCGCGGAAATAGTTGTTAACATCTCGCCGAGATTTACGTCTTATATATATAAAAGTGATGAACATAAAACCAATCCTGGTCTAATGAAATGAGGAAAATGATAGATAACGATATTAAACAGTCGGCAGTAATCGAATGTAAACAGTTAACAAAGGTTTACAAGGGTCTTTTGACCGGCCGTTCAAATGCAGTCAGTGCTTTGAAAAATATTTCGCTGTCGGTAAACAAGGGACAGATAGTCGGCCTGATTGGTCCAAACGGAGCGGGAAAATCAACTTTTTTAAACCTGATAGCCGGGCTTATTTTACCCACCAAGGGCCGTGTCACTGTATGCGGACACTCTGCCAGATCAACCAAAGCTCGAAGCGGCCTTGGTTACATGCCTGAGTATCCGGCATTTCTCGGTCGGTATTCCGCACGGGCAGTTCTGAGATACCACGGCTCATTATTAGGCTTATCTCAGAAAGCAATTTCTCTTCAGGCGGACAAATCGATTCGGCAACTACAGATGCAGGAATTTATCGACAGACCCTGCTCCGACTTCTCTCAGGGGATGAAACAGCGTCTGGCTCTGGCAGTAGCAATGATGAATGACCCGCAGGTATTGCTGCTGGATGAGCCGAGCAATGGCCTTGATCCGGTAGGCATTATCCAGTTGCGAGATGTGCTAAAACAATTGCGAGATTCAGGCGCAGCCATTGTAATAAGCTCCCACCGCCTGGGAGAATTGGAAAAATTGACAAGCGATTATATTTTCCTCTACCGCGGAGAGGTTGTCAGCTTCGGTGATAAAATTGCTTCAGACCAGGTCGGACGCCTGAGAGTCGAACTTGTATCAAACGGCAGTTATATCGCCGACAAATTATTATCATCGTCTAAGGTGCTTGACGTCTGTGATACCGAACTGGAAATAGCAGTAACCGATGCTGAAGAAGTCCCGGATATAGTGAGCAATCTGGTAAAAGGCGGCGCCCGCATACGAAGTGTAAACCTGCAGGCAGAAAATATAGAAGACATTTTCCTGCGCCTTTACAACGAGAGGAATTAGTCAATGAGAGCTTACGATCTGATAAAAGAAACGTTTAACAGAAAGTTATACATTTTGATTGTACACATAAGCTGGTTGGTACTGTATGGTATGTTCTATTGGCTGACTCTCCCGGATGCAGGCGAAATCAGCGGATTCGGCCGATTTATTTTTATCTGGGGAGGTTTTTTTCTCGCGTTGGCGCTAAGCGCCGGCATTTTCGGCGATGATATCTCATCCGGGCGGATATGTGTTCTGGTAACCAAACCTTTCTGGACCGGAGAACTTTATATTTACCGTTTACTGGGCCTTTCGTTACAGGCCGCCGTGCACTTTATATTAGCCTGGTTTGTCATATTCATTCTTCATATTTTTATGAGCAAAGGCAGTATGGAAAATCTCGGATTGTGGCTTTTTGCATCCTGGCTGCTTTTTAATACTTGTGCGGCACTTTCAACATCTTTATCTGTCGTGGTAGGACGGACATACAACGCTTTGCTTCTGCTTGTTGTATTTGTCACCGGTTTTTTCGTGATAAGCTGGCTGATGCATGCCACGCGTCAGCAGGCAGAAACAGGAGTATTGTTCAGCTTTATAAAGTACGCATGCCCTCCATTTGAACTGTTGAGCAAGTTCGCCGGGGGGGAATATGGAAAATACAGTCTTACAGTGGGAAGATTCAGCCTGGCCAAAAGTGTCGCCTGTGTCGTACACAGCCTGATACTGGCAGTGTTTTACAGCGTTGTCGGAATTGTTCTTCTGAGCAGACGACAGTTTTCACGCGTGCTTAACTAAGAGCCTAAGAGTCGAAAAGTCACTGAAATACAGATGAAAAATAAGATCAATGTATGGACTATTACCACCATCGCCGCTCTGGTATTGGAAGGCTGGGCTCTCTACGTTGTTAGCTTATCGCCTGCACACTGGCGGTCTTTGATGATAGTGAAGGATGAACCTGCCGCACACGCTTTATACGAAAAAATGATTGAGACGATACGCCAGGCTGAGAACCTGTCTTATACGAGTGTTTGTGACAATGATCCGGACGAAAGGAATTCCACTTACAACATTTTGCTTAAAAAGCCCAACTACTTCCGCGTTGAGATAAGCAACTTTCTAAGCGGGGGCAGTACCTTTGTCGGCGACGGTGACAATCTCTGGTTTTACTGGAAGGGTATCCGTCCTTTTTCTTCTCATGAGGACAGCGACAGCTATGAAAAGACACGAGAGAAAGTTTACATAAAGAAGGCAACACCAATAGGAAAGTACTCTATTAGAGAACAGATCAATATGTTCGGTATGGCGTGGATCGTTACAATACTCGATCCCAGCACTTTTCACGGTTACACGGATTCTTTTGCACCCTATATAGATGGTATAAGAAGCAGAGATATAAATTATGTAAAAAAAGAAGAATGCGAAGTGATTGAGGTCAGTTTTATGAAGGCCCATCTGACCCGGTATTTTTGGATATCAAGAAAGGACCATCTGCCGCGAAAGATAAAGGAGATTGTCCGGCTGGCAAATAATAAAGTCGAAGTTGAAGAATTGTCGGATATAAAAATTAATCCCAGGATACAAAATCAAAAGTTCACATGGACGCCCCCGGACGGATGGCGGCAGTGGGAGAAACCGGGACCAGAGGATAATTTGCTTAAGCCGGGGACAGAGGCGCCAGATTTCGAGCTGCTCTCGGCAGACGGCGGCCTAACCAAGCTGTCGGATTATAAGGGCAAGGTCATATGGCTCTATATATGGCAATGCGGGAGCCCGCCCTGCCGCAAGATGATACCTCATCTGCAAGCACTCTATGAAAAGCACAAAGACAAAGGACTGGTGATTCTCGGTTTTAACTGCTTTGATGATAAACGGATTGCACGGATTTTCATGCGTGAAAACTCAGTGACATTTCCGAATATCCTCGATTCATCCAAGGCCTCTGAAAATGTGATATTTGACGGCTACAAAAATAGAAGCGGGACTACACCACTGAGTTATATAATCGATGCACAGGGTAAGGTAGTGGATGCCTGGATTGGACATGTAGAAGACAACAAACGTGCATTATCGGCATTAAAGAAGGCTGGTATGCAACTTGAATACAAATGAACCTGGATTTCGGAAATTGAATCGGGTAAATATTGAACGTTAAGAACATAAACTCGAAAAAGTGAGGAATAAATATGGAAAGCCAAAACAAATATGTTCGCCGACGTTTCAAAATATGGCATGGTATTGCCGCATTGCTGCTGCTTTTGTTTGTGTTGTTTCGAGTCAACGGAAGTCTAAAACTGAAGAAGCAAATAGAGATCCTACGCACTAAGGGCTATCCGGTTACTTTGGAAGAACTGAACCGCTGGTATGACATTCCGGATGGCGTAGACAATGCAGCCGATGTGTACATGGATGCTTTCTCGAATTATGTCGAATGGGATAGCGAAACCCGCAAAACTCTTCCGGTTGTCGGCAGAGCACCGTTACCTGCGCGCACACAACCTATGGATGACCCTAATCAGCAACTGGTGAAAAATTTCTTGTCCGACAATGAGAAAATCCTCACACTTTTACATGAAGCGGCCTCCATCAAGCATTGCCGATATCCGATAGATTTTAACCAAGAGTCGGACCCGGCAGCTCCCTGGCTCAAGAATTTACGTAATTGCACACATCTGCTCCATCTCAATGTCTTAATCCAATGCGAAAACAATAATTCCGAAAAAGCCATGGAATCCATCCGGACTAACTTGTCTCTGGCCAAATCGTCTAATGTACCCTTATTGATCCATCGGCTTGTTCAAATTGCAGTAAAAACCACGGCTTATAACAGTATAGAACGGCTCCTTAACAGAATTCAACTCACAGAAGAGCAATTGATGAAGCTCTCTGCAGAAATTAACACACTTAGTAACGATGAAGGATATAAACGGGTTCTTATCGGAGAAAATTGCATTGGATTGCAAACTTTTCAAGGTCATGTTAGAGAAGTCTCAGAGCGACTTGGATCGCAGGGTGGATTAAGCATCATTTTCATCGCTTTCTTGAGGTTAACAGGGCTTAATGACAGGGATGCAATGAAATATATCGACATAATGCAGGAGTTCATAGATGCTATGGAATTACCTGCAAATGAAAGACTTCTGGTTTTTGACTCTATCCAGAAAGACGCTCACAGTAGAAAACGCGGAGGCATGCTCACCCGCATGCTCATGCCTGCTTTCGGACGTATTATGCAAATTGAAACCCGTCATTTGGCTGACCTGCGTGTGACACAAACCGCCCTTGTAATCGAACGATATCGACTGGCCGATGGTCATCTCCCGGAATCTTTGGATGATCTGGTTCCGGCCTTTTTGGAGGCCGTACCAACAGATCCTTTCGATGGGCAAAATTTAAAATACCGCAAACTGGAAACCGGATTCGTGGTTTACAGTGTTGGTGACGACCTGACCGATGAGGGCGGCGCCGAAAGAGACGGCCGAAAACGCGATGGACAGGGCAAACCACTGCCCTGGGACGTAACGTTTATTGTCGAACGATAGAAAGGAACACACGAAGTTAGGAGGCTTCAAAAAGATTCACGCCTATTTTGGATTGCTCTGGATTTTATACGCGATAATTCGGTGACTTTTCCAAACCTTCTGGATTCACTCTATGCTGCCAAAAAGCTGTTTTGCTGTTTCCATAAACAACTGTGTCTGTTTTGTTTGTTACAAAATAGAAAAGGTTTTGGGGGCACTAAGTGTGCCCCCAAAACCAGAAACTTCATTAAACCGGACCATACATGTCAGCCCGATTCGTCATTCCTTCGATTACTCAACAGCTCCGATACTGTAGAAGTTTTTACCCGAATCCATCGAACCGAAGACATAGGTTCCGGCAGCTAATTCTGCCGCGTAAACACTCATTGAACGGTCGGTGGTGTCATTCTCATGAACGAACAGATCTATGCCCGTGTCAACAAAAGTTCCGGGCGCCGCGAAGGCCGCTGTTACATAGTCTGCGGCATCCTGCGGAGATGTGATGGCGCCGCCAGCATCCCATTCAGCGGGAATGCGGTCGTCAACAGTGATCCACACAGTTGCAGGCCGAGAAATCGTAACCTCATACGTAACATCAATCGTTCCGCCGTTCTTGTCACTATTGTACGTGCGGATGTACTCGGAACCGACATACTCGGCGGGCACACCGGCCCACGGATAGGTACGGTCGGAATAGACGAGGTTGCCGTCCATCAGACCACCAGGCTCAGTGGCCAGTGGTGCCGAACTGCCGTCATAAGGACCAACGGGATCTCTATCGCCCGATACACCGTTTGATCGAACAACAGAAAGAAGGCTGGCCGCGGCCAGCTTGCCGGGGGCTCCGATTAACTCAACTTCGGCGATCTGCATACTGTTGGCACTACCGGGATCCCTGACAGTCGGGAACATGACCTGGTAGTACTTGTATGCCACGTCATTATCAAACGAAATCGGTGTTGCGTTCTTTGTGAAACGAGGCCACGCTGCTTCCATGGCGAAATCAACGATATCGCCACTGGCAATCAACGTATATGGCCCATCTATACTGTCATTAGAACCCGAAAGTTCAAATGAAATGGGGTCACGCTCAGGTGCATCATTAGCTGTGGTAAAAGTCAGTGCCGTAACAATACTCGCACCAGAAGCCGGCTCAACCACAAAGCCAGTCGGCTCAACCTCACCCTTAAAGTGGAGGAACTTGGTCGACACATCGTTATCGACCGCTAATCCCGGATACTCGGCATCAGGCCAACCAGCAACCGAACCATCTCTTGGTTCATCCGGAACGCCTTTGACGACATCACCTGCTGCAGTAACATCAGCCGGGGGAACACCAATTAATTCCACTTCAGCTATCTGCATGCTATTGGCGCTACCGGGATCCCGGACTGCAGGGAATATAACCTGATAGTGTGCATACGCTTTACCATTATTAAACGAAATCGCAGTTTCATTCTTTGTGAAACGTGGCCACGCTGCCTCCTGGGCGAAATCAACAATATCACCACTTGCAATCAAAGTATATGGTCCATCAATGCTGTCATTAGAACCAGAGAGTTCAAATGAAATGGGGTCACGCTCAGCTGCATCATTAGCTGTCGTGAAAGTCAGCCCGGTAACAATACTCGGTCCGTCTAACGGTGTGACCTGAATTCCGGTAATACCTTGTGGGCCTTTGAAATGCAGGAACTTCGTCCCGGTATTATCATCGATTGCCAGAGCGGGATATTCGCCGCCAGGCCAGTCTCCATCATCTGGAACACCCTTGACGATATCGCCAGGCATGGTGACATCAGCCGCAGGTGAGAAAAACGCCTCGGCATGCACGGCGATATCAGCATCTGAAAGAGCTGCATCATAGATTGCAACGCCGAAGATGTCGCCGTCGAAATTATCGAAAGCTTCGCTTCCATCGGCACCCTGGGCACCGTAACCGATGCCTACAAGGCCCGACAAACTAATAGCGTTATCGACACTGCCTGCAAGGGCGCCATTGACATACAGCGTAGTCGTACCAGCAGCTTCGCTGGAAACAAATACCAGATGGGTATCTGCGCCAGGATTGTTAGCAACACCAAAATCAAGGTCCACTACACCAAAGAGGGTCGCGCCATAGGTTCCGGTATTGTTCCACTGCTCATACTTGAGCCCGGCTTCTGTGTCACCAAACTGTCTTCTGCCTATCAGGGCCATACTGGCCTCTTGTTCATCAGGATTGCCGCGAACGATAAACTCGTAGGTCTGCTCACCACCGTATTGTCCAATATCAACGAGAGAGTCTGCAACATTGGTAGCAATAAAGCCTGGTGAGGCTGCCGCTGCTGCTGCTTCCCAGCTTGCTATTGCAGCAGACATATCCGGCATGACGACAAAGATGTCATCTACGGTAATTGAGCCGGTACCACCGGGGGTTCCATCACCAACACCAACGTACAGCTTAGCCGCTGATGCTGCATCCACGCCGGCGAATTTGTCCAGCGGGATGGTCCAATCACGCCACGATTCAATATTCGTAGCTGCTGGATTACCATGAGTTACTGTGGCCATTGCACCTGTACTATCTTCCAGCGTTACATATATGGATGCCGGTGCATTGTTGGCTATACCAATATCTGTTGAATCATCATCAGCACTTATATCACCTTCAATACTAACATTGTCGAAAGTCATAGTACGCTTCTCGCCGGATGCATGCGAGGTAACAGCCAGACCGATGAGGACAGGGTCCGTCATCTCGACCGTATTGACACCACCCAACTGCGTCCAGGTGACTCCGTCAGGAGAGATAGAGCCTGTGAAATCGTTACCAACACGCTCCAACTTCACCCAGTACGGAGGTGCTACAACCTCGCCGCTATCGGCGTTGATCGATGCAGCGTCAGCCACGGGCCGTCCCTGGAAGCTCGCACCATTGCCGCCACCGCCGGTGATGGGCATATAAGAGTGCGCCGAACCGGCGTCAAGGCTCTGGCGAATCATAACGCCGCCCTTGGCCCACTCATTCGAGCCGCTGCCATTATCGGCTACGCGTGCGACCATTACAGCGTCGCCGGTCAGTTCTCTATACGCATAGTGGAACTGATCCGCATTGCCCCAGATGTCGGCTCCGGAGCCAGTTATCGAGTAGGTCCCGGTCGCTTCATCCAGGCTGGCACTGCCTTCAGAAGCAGCTCCGCCCTGGAACTTTAATGTAAGGTCCGAAACTCCACCGAACCTCAAGTCAGCCGGGGTATCCCATGCTATCTCAGAAACAAACGGATCGGCAGTGTTGTCGTAGTTAATAGTCGTCTCTGCGCTTTCGATTATTATGTAACCGGGAGCAGAGAAACTCCAGACAGGACCGGCATTAGTACCGGTAACGGAAAACTCATCGACCTTCCAGTAGTAGGTCTGGAACAGCTCAAGCGCTCCGGGGTCAAACGATGTAACCATGACCTTGCCCTTGAAAGTGCTCGGGTCGCCGGCTGCTACGAGTGCTTCATCTGTACCGAAGTACACATCGTGCATAATTACACCTTTACCGGCAGTCCAGCTTAATGTGGTACCGGACTCTACGCCCTCAGCACCGTCAGCAGGACTCGGGAAGTGTGCTTCCAGAGGCAATGTCGAGAAGCTCCAGACGTCACCTTCACGTACGGTTCCGTCGGCTTCGACCACATCAACTCTCCAGTAGTAGGTCATACCCGGATCCAGAACAGTCAGGTATATTGTCAGATCACTCTCTGCGACCAATTCTGATTCATCAATTGCCGCATCGGTGCTCAGATATACCTTGTAGGAAGCAGCCGAGGGGCCCGCGGCCCATTCCAATGATGATGTATCTGCATCAACAGCACC
>JAVVFI010000230.1:0-8850 GCA_032250555.1 Sedimentisphaerales bacterium | reverse complement strand
CCAGGTTCTGTCGCTTAAGATACCAAAAGCTTTGTTCAGAAAACTGTAGTCCATCATGGGCTTGATGCCGAGACCTACAAAGTTTCTCAAGAATTCACTGTTCTCGATGTGAATAACAACCTTTCGATAGCTGTCCTGCTCGACGAACATTACAATCAGCGACCGAAGAATTTGCTCTGAAGTATATTCGCTTTTGCGCCCGCTGTTTGATTTTGACAGCATCTTTGCCAAATCCTGATGGACCAGAGAAACCAATCGAGGATTATCGTCCAACAGTTGTGATATCAATTTGTATTTTGCTCTGTATTCGTTCACAACTTTTAGCCTTGATTTTCGAGCGAAGTCGAAGTATTGTTGTTTTGTAGATTTTGTTCTCATTTGCCTGTTCCTTTCTTATTGGTTTTTCGTCAATTCAATGATAACAGGAGCAGGCTTTTTTCGTATAACTTTTATATAAATTCGTTTCCACAACAAGAACTAATTAACGTTAATTCTCTTGATTACTATCATGTTTTTCTTGCTCTTGTATATATTGACGAATAAAAGACTCATTCAAACCTACGGTACTAACACAATAACCGCGGGACCAAAAACTACGCCCAAAAAGAGTACTCTTTGTTCGGAAAAGTTCACGATGAATTCGAATTGCACTTTTGCCCTTAAGGTAACCTATTGTCATCGCTATACTGTACTTGGGAGGAACACTCAACAATATATGAATGTGATCGCCTGCCGCGTTACCTTCCAGCAACGAAATCCCTTTCTGACGGCAAAGCTCTCGGATAATTTTGCCGATCGCTTCGCGATATTTTTTAAAATGTTTCTTTTCACGGTACTTTGGTACAATAACCACATGATACTTACATTCCCATTTCACATGGGATTGACTCTGCCAATCTTTCATTTTGGTTCTCCTTGCCCTGCGGGGCCTTCCTCAGGAGAACCATTATATAAACGCTCAGAAAGGCAGAGCCATATAAATTCTCACCGGCAGAGCCGGTGGATTAATTTTTGATTTAGATTAAATTTCAGATTTCAGAATCATTGGCATGTTTTTTTACACGTGTACCCATGTAATGTCGTATGCCAGATTTCTCCACTACGTTCGCTTCGCTCACTCCGGTCGAAATGACACGGTGGAGTTGCCGCCCATAATTTAGAAGAGCGGATAAATGAACGGCGCGATAGCCGTGCCGCCCAACAGGACGAGCAAACCCATAAGAAGCAGTACGATTAGTATTGGGAGCAACCACCACTTTTTATTGTGTTTGAGGAAGAACCAGAACTCTGCGAGCAATGGTGTTCGCTTTTCCTGTGCTAATTTGTCGAATTCGCCAGATTGTTCCTGTCGAGAATTCTCAGACATTTGTATTCTCCAAATTTTCCTTAGAACTGGTGGAAGTACTGTTCAAGCCCCTTGGGCGGGCGTCTGCTCATCCAATAGCTCTTTGCCGCCGGGTCAAACTTACGGTAAAGCGGGTCTCGGCCTATTAAGTGAAAGAAAAGGCCCAAAGGCGTCAGCAGCAGATAGTAAAACACCGCCAGTACTATAAAGCTTACAACCCAGCCTATCGGCATTGTTAATAGTATCATACCAAGGTAAATCATTTTTGTCAACTTGAGCGAAATCAAACTGATTATAAAAACCATAAAACCAAAGGCACAGATAATCAAGAGCCATTGAATCGCAACTCCCTTGAGCAGATATAATAACAAAGAAATGATAACCGAAGCGGTGAGAGCGATTTTACCAAAATTTTGCAGTTGTTTGCTTTTAGGATTCCAGTCAATTTCAATTAATGACATCTTCGATTATTCCTCATTTATCGAGTAAGTTAATCCAATTCGAATTTGGCTTTGTATTCATCAATATCGTGCTGCTGGGCCTGAGGCTGTTCTTCTTTGTAAAGCAATTGATTTTCCATCACTAAAACATCCATGTTAGTCGCCATAAAGCAGCGGTACGCATGTTCGGCAGAGCATACAATAGGTTCACCTCTGATATTAAAACTCGTATTGATAATTATCGGGCAGCCCGTTTTTTCCTTAAACAGACTCATTAAACGGTGCAGTTTTTTATGGCGCTGAGCATCAACGGTTTGAACACGCGCCGAGTAATCTACATGTGTAATAGCCGGTATGACACTGCGTTTGACCTTTAGTTTTTCCAGTCCTTTGAGTTTTTCAATCTCTCCATCGTTGGATATTCGTTTATCTTTTTGAATGGGCGCTACCAACAGCATATATGGGCTGTCTTCCTGGGGCCTCATCTGAAAATAATCCGCCACATCTTCACGAAGGACGCAGGGAGCGAAAGGCCGAAAAGACTCACGAAATTTTATCTTAAGGTTCATTACCGATTGCATCTTTTCACTTCTTGCATCGCCAATAATACTGCGGTTGCCCAAAGCTCGGGGCCCAAACTCCATTCTTCCCTGAAACCAGCCGATCACTTTTTCCCGGCCGATTAAATCTGCGACTTTGTTAAATAATTGCTCCTGGTCCTGAAGGGAATGATATTTGGCATTAACAGAGTCAAGAAACAGCCGGATCTGTTCATTACTAAAATCAGGCCCAAGCAGAGATGCTTGCTGGCTGTCATGGCCGTCAACTTTCCGCTCATTGTTCAGCAATTGATACCATACAAACAAGGCTGCTCCCAAGGCTCCTCCGGCATCTCCAGCGGCAGGTTGAATCCAGATATTATCGAAAGGCCCCTCGCGAAGAATACGGCCGTTACCTACGCAGTTCAGAGCTACGCCGCCGGCTAAGACAAGATTTTTCATCCCGGTTTTGCTATGCACATGCCTGACAGCACGGAGCATAATTTCTTCCGTAACGACCTGGATGGATGCTGCAATGTCCATTTCACGCTGGCTCAAAGGTGATTCGGGCTTTCGAGCCGGTCCACCAAAGAGCTTTGCAAACTTGGAATCGGTCATAACGGTTTTATGACAGTATGGAAAGTATGACATGTCCAGTCGGAATGAGCCATCTTCTTTGAGGTCAAGCAGCTTTTCTAATATGAGTTCGGAGTATTTTGGCTCGCCGTACGGCGCCAGCCCCATAAGTTTGTATTCGCCCGAGTTAACCTTAAAACCAGTGAAGTAGGTAAAAGCCGAATAAAGCAAACCGAGCGAATGAGGGAAATGCATGACGTCTGTCAGTTCTACTTTGTTGCCTTTGCCTGTGCCGAAACTGGCCGTATCCCATTCTCCAACGCCATCCATTGTAAGAATGGCGGCCTCATCAAACGGGCCGGGGAAAAAGGCACTTGCGGCATGAGATTCGTGGTGTTCAGTGAAAACGTAGCGACCATTGAACTTGTTCTGTAAAGCCTTGTCCATCTCCCGGGGCAAATGCAGCTTTTGCCGCAGCCATACCGGCATGCCCATAAAAAATTGCTTAAAACCCCGTGGAGCATAACCTATATAGGTTTCGAGCAGTCTTTCAAATTTTCTCAGCGGCTTCTCATAAAAAACCACATAGTCGATCTCTTCAGCGGTGAGTTTACCGGCTTTAAGGCAATACTCAACCGCATTTGTCGGGAATTGGCTATCATGCTTGATTCGCGTAAATCGTTCCTCCTGTGCGGCGGCTATAATTTCTCCGTCACGCACAAACGCCGCAGCACTGTCATGGTAGAAAGCTGATATTCCCAAAATATTCATTCTATTATATCCGTAAAAAAACGCCCTGAAGAATTATTGTAAGAGTAAAATTATACCAAGGTACACATTATAAGCTATATCAGTTACAAATACAAAGCAGAGTAATCCTTTTACTTTCAATTTTACCTTTTTCTTCTATTTGAGTTGTTCCAACAATTGCAGTTCCATACACTTAGTTATTAATCAGAGCCAATAGATGACAAACTCACTAATTGAATTGTCGTATCAAGCAGGCTCAAATCGCTGAGGCCGCGTTTAATTTCCAACGTTCTAAATCCTATGGTAAATTCAGAAGACTCTATCTTCAATAGAAACTGGATTAACTGGTCCAGGGTGATGCTCTGTAACTTTATTTCAATAGTTTTTTGCTCATATATATCCTTGACTGTCATGGCAGATGGTTTCATATAAACGACATTCTGCATTAGGCCGCTGTTTTTTTGTATACGTTCGACAAAAGACAAGATTTTCCTTTCTTCCGGCTGACGTCCCAACTCCAACCGTATTTTCTCTAATTCTCTCGAGACAGTTTTGTACTGCTCACTCTTCGCTCGTAACTCAGCCAATAATTGCTGTTTATCAGACACCACACGCCTCAGCGTTCTAAGGCGGCCGATTGCAGGCCTGACAAAAATCTGAAACGCAACAATCAATCCAAAAATGACTGCTCCGGCAGCTATGGTCTGTTTTTCTCTTTTTGTTAAATTCATGTTTTGACTACTTCATTATCGTTTTAATGGAAAGCTTAAAACGTACCCCCCTGCCCTGGGGATCGACATCTATACTCGGTACTTCAACCGTATCAAATCCGGAGACCTGCCGTAAAAGACTCATCAGATTATCCACAGACTCGAAGGAAGGCGCAACACCTGCTAAACGAACCGACTCAGGAGCCATCGAGATATCATTAATACGGACATTCTGATCCGATGTTATTTTTTCGCTTATAATCTGAAGAATTCTAAGCGGCGATACTCTGTCACTGAGTCCGGCTGCAAGGGCATTGTATTGGGCTTGTGAAGATTCCAACTTTTCGTTCAACTGCGCAAGCTCGTTAACAATTTTCTTTTCTTGCGGAAGAGTTTGTACGAAAACTTCGCGAATCTGCTTTTTTACAAGCTCGTGCCGGTTTTCAAGATTATTAAGTTCGTTGAAAAGCATGGCAATCAACAAGACCCCAATGGCAAGAAGCAACGCCCCGGCAATATATAGACCTCGTTTTATTTCCACCGTCTGGTCCGACCTTAATTCATCGATAGCGATAAAGTTTAGTACATCAGGAATTTCATTAGTTCCTATCATCGCTAAGCCTGCAGCAATTACAATATCTGGGTTCGGCTGTTGCTCAGGATAATCTATCTTTGCAAAAGGATTTAATGCAACTACCTCACAATTCATTGCTCCCGGCAATCTCTCAAATAAGCCGTCAAGAAGCTTGTTGTTCGAGCTTATAAAAACTTTTCGCCTGGTATCAGTATCCGGGCCAAATACCGCCCGTACTGTCATTTCAATCTCACGTGTCAACACTTGTACCGATGTACCGCCCTGGACCTCAGTCAAATCCTGACTATTAAAATGTCTGACGCAAATAAGCCTGCCTTTTTCACTTATTGCCAGGATAATTCGGGAATTATCAGCATGGATAATCACGGAGGGAATGTTATCAATCAGATTATGATTTATCGACACAGCCGCATAAAGTGCACAAACGTCCGGGGTAACATTCGAGCATTTTAGATTTGCCTGTTTTATTGTTTTAATCCGTCCCTGGAGTTCCATGCGATTGATAGCGCCAATGAGATATTCTCTGTCATTTCCATTGAGCTCACGACTACCACAAATTCCTGCGACAAGTTCGTCAAAAGGAATTGGAAAATCATCTTCAAGTTCAAATTTTATTAACTGCTGTACATCTTCATTTGCCGAAAGGTCCGTTCTGAAATTATGAAAGAAAACTTTGTCAGTCGGCGCCGTTACCGCAACCTTAGCCGACATGTCAAATTTATCTTCGGTTAACATGCTGTTAATCACAGCTTTGATATCTGTCGTAGAATTTTCTTCGGATGAACCGCTTTCATGTATTTTCCGAACACTCGCTCGCTCCAGAGAAAATTTACCTCCCGTAAAGCACAGTTGAACCATGCTGATTTTGTCTCTATTAATATCTATCCCTATCGAACGCTTCACAGGATTTCACCTTAACAGTTATTGCAGATTACTGTCGTTTCACATGCACCCATTAGAGTTCTTTACGCAAAACTGTCTCTATTTGGGTGGTGTTACTGTCACTTCTTAGCACAATCTGTACTTTTCGTATAAACCGGCCGGCCATACCGGTTACAGTCACATTATAATAACGATCCTTAGGTTTAACAGTTATTAATTCACGGACGGACTCATATACCTGAGGTGTCATACCAAGCACATTTTGCAGTTGTCCCACACTTACAAAGCGTTGGATTTTCCGCTGTTCAACAATACTCTGCGCCAGGGGCAAACTCATCTTTTCCGACAAACTCATAATAACCATCGGCGAAGCCTCATTTATATTGATCTTACCATCACCATAAATGGTTAAATATTGCTGAATCCCCTGTACAGGTTCTATATTCTGAGTTTTATCGGAGGCTTGCCCATAGAATATTAATGGAGTCATCCCTTTTACCAGTAACAGTTCATTCAGTGTTTCAAAAGAGGCATTTTTGCATTTATACGGATCAATAAGGTCCCTATAATAACCATTTTCAGCACCTTCGTTTTCTCTTTTTACGAAGGGTAAAAGTGTCACTTCGTCGTCATAATCAACCCAATCGATTATAGCGGGAATCAAGCTGTAGCTTATGGGAGATTGCTCCCGATATTGATAATTCAAATGGTCTATCAGTTTCAGTACCTGGTCAACTCTGTGCCGTACAATTTCACCATCAGATGTCTTAAACGCGTTCACATTAATTTTACCGCTTTCATCGTTAATAACTATGGTACAATAACCACTTTCAACGGGGATTTGAACTTCTCCCGAAAAAAGAGGAATGAACCTTTCATCAGAGAGGAGATTTCCATCTTGTTTCAGGCTCGCCATTACAATAGAAATACCGGCTTCGGCATAATTTAAGGCCTTGGAAGCATTATGAAAGTTATCAGAAAGATGAAGCTTCATTCGCGATTCATAATTGAATTCCAGGATAATCGTTACCAGGACTGATATTATCAAAAGAACCGCAATTAAAACAAAACCTCTGTCTTTATTTGTTCTTATTTTTTTAATCATCTGTTTTTATTATTATCGATACTTCGTAACATTTTATCGCTTTCTGATGTCTTTTGAACGGTAACACCGCCTGATTTATTTGCCTTGCAGACTATCTTAACTGTAGATGCAAACGACAAAGGCCCAACATCCTCAGATTGCATAATAAGTGATATCCCGGCAGCCTGAGGTAACAATCCTTCGGTATCATTCGAATTCCATTCCTTGAGCCATTCTTCGCCATCGAAATACTCTACCGACATCATCTGTACATTCTCAAGAACAACAACCCAATTATAATTATCTTTATCGACCTCGAATCCACCTACATATCTTCGTTTACTTCTCGATAAAGTGTTCGCTGAGCTATCCCACATGTATTCAACTATAGCAAGCCCTCCGAAGCTTTGCTCTCGTTTTGAGGCCACGGCGGAAGTTACGAACTGCAAAAAACTCCGCCCGGATGAAACTTCCCGGGCCTCAAATAAAGGGGAATCTTCCTGCTTGAGTCGTTCTATTTCGCCATCACGAATATTGTTTGCTGCAGGCTGTGGAGATTCATCCTTGTAACCGGCATAGCAGCAGCGTATTTCCGATGTTATCCTTTGCAAAAAGACTGTTGCCTGCTGCTGCAAAGCATGCTTTGGTTTAGAATGCGCCAAAGCCCTCGTAGCCGCCGAATAAGTGCCGTAAACACTTCCTAAAATCAGCACAAGCATGCTTAGAGCTATAATAATCTCCAATAAGGTGAAAGCTTCTCTTTTAGCTGTTCTTTCAGACATTTTCATATCAGATCGCACCGGTCTTAGTGACAGTCTTGTCGATGAAAACATAAGTCGTCAAAGATATCTGTTTTTGGTTTTGGCCTTCAGGCCACATCACTGTAACCGTTACCTTACGCAGAACGGTCGGATTAATCTCTTGAAGTTCTTCGATATCTGCTTCAGCTACCTTTGACTGCCAGTCGAAAACAATCTCTTTTTCCCGGCTTTCAACGCTTCCTTTGTCCGTACCGATTTTAATATCATTCTGAGAAATTACTTCCGCAAGCCTGGCATTGCCTATTAGTGTCGCCTGGGACAAATTCCAGGCCGAATCAGTCATAAGAATGCTTGAAGTAAGTAAGTGCAGAAGAGGTACCAGGCCGATTAATGTGATGGCCAGTGCAATCAGCACTTCTATCAGAGTAAAGGCTCTGATTGTGCGAAGAGATGATTTGGTTTTACTATTCTTCGACATCTATTCAAACACCTCAAGCGTTTCAACGTAACCCAACATCTCGTGCATAACAATGCTCATCTTCCTGCCTTTAGAGGAAGCGACATAAACTGTTGCAGGCTCAATCCAACCCTGCGGACTAAATTCTATGGTGATAACTTCCTCCAAATCAGTCCTTATATCCGGAAAATCTATACCGGAAAAATGAATGTCTTCAGGAAGCCGGCCCTTTAAGTTAATTCCATCAGTCATCGGTATCAGCTTGCCATCAGACGCATGGGCTGTTACCCAGTATGTTCTCTGCTCAATATTAAAGTGAAGCGTATGTGTTAAACGTGTAGAAACAGCTCTTTGACGGGTATATTCGGCAATGGCGGCAATTTTGCTGACATTGCTTTTAAGCCGCTGTTGATCCAACAAACCATTAGAAAACTTCGGAAATACAACCGTGACGCAGGCAGCAATAATCAAAATAATAACTGCCAATTCGACCAGTGTAAATCCACCTTGGCGCCCCTGCATGAGTGATTACTCCTGGTCAATGTTCCAACTCTCAATATCCGCGTCATCGCCGGAGCCGCCATGGAGGAAGTCGTCGCCCAAGCCGCCGAATATGATGTCATCTGACAGGTTTGCGTCAAAAAGCGGATCGTCCCCGCCTTCTGCGTTGGGCTTCAAATTGAACGGCGTGATGTCAACGGTCTTGTCGAG
>JAVVFI010000022.1:0-24824 GCA_032250555.1 Sedimentisphaerales bacterium | reverse complement strand
GCCATGTCCATTTCCTTTCTTTGATTTACATACTAAATCATTTTCAGGAAATGTCCAATTCCGACTGAAGCATTACACGAGTATTTCATAAAACTAACGTCAACGTTATCTGTATTGTAGTCAAAGGATTTGTCGACACCCTCAATTTAATTCCATTATTTCTTATTTGTGATTATAATCATACCAAACTTCTCTTGAAAATGCAAGTCTCCGGCGATTTTCGATAAATACTTTCAACAAAACCGCATATCTCGGGAAAAAACTTGATTCCAAAGCCTTAAAATAAGCTGTTTTTCGTGCATACACTATTGTTCTTTCCTACATTATTTCTTTTAGGATCAAACCTGTTCGCTGTAGTTCCGGAACAGCTTATACCACCCTGAGTCTTCGATTTGTTTCATGCGTTTTTTACCAAGGGTCGGCCACCAAATATAATCATGATAGAGAAATGAGCCAAAAATGAAGGCATAAACCAAAGGAGTGTGAAACATAAATGTCTGCAGGGACTTCAGCGGCCCGAACCAGAAGAGCTTGCCGGCACGGCTTACGAAGTTGTCGCTTTGCCGGAAGTTGAAATTAACCGTGGAAATGTCCTCTCCAACCACTTCTATCTCTTCAAGCCGACCGACACCAAGACCCCGTTCATGGGCAATGCGGATGCAGCCGATACTCATAGGATCGAATCCCATCATCTTCGCCGAAACAGCATCAATAGCAACACTATCTGCAGAGGCGAGCATGTAATTCTTGATTACAGGTATCATAGTCCGCGGACCGGCACCGTCACCTGCAACTGTGCCATCGGTTACGGCAAAAATGCCAGAGTGAATTTCCTTCTGTATCGCCAGCAAATCCACAAGTGTTTCATGTATGACACTGTGTGTGTAATGACGTTTGTGATTAAGAAGTCCGCCGAATGCGTTTTTCATTGCACCGGTCATAGTTGTATAAATGTGGCATTTCATCGTGGGCAGATGAATAATATTCTTGTCAAAAAAATAATCAGGCAGATAAATGCCCTTAGGATATACTTTGTGCAAAACCAGCATCTCGGCCTTTGGCTCATATCTGACCCATCGCATGTGGTCGGGATTGAAATTGGATTTCACGGAAATACCGTTTTCGGCCAAAATAGGAGCATAACGATTAAGACGTTGACCTTTAGCTGGATCGGTCACCACAGTACGGTTCTCAACACAAACCACATCTTGGTATCCGCGATTCCTCAAAGCTTTAATGATACCCTCTAACTGCCAGGGTGTTGTATTGGCACTAAGGAATGGCATATGCCAGGATATATTGTCTTTAAGTATGGTCGTTTTATCCAAAGCAAGAGCTTCTTCAAGTCCGGCTGTTTCGACGAGCCCGTCGATGTCTTCAATGACGCTTTCAGGGCGAGTTTTAATAACCGAAACTTTTGCACACATTATTTAATCCAATTCAAAATAATCGTAATTTTATGAATTACAAAAAGTTAACGAATCATTTCGTATTTGTCAAAAAGAATCATACTCAAAGAGTGCACTTCAATTTCTATGTTCTAAAGCAGACGGTCGTTCTCGTGAGGTGATTATGTGGAATGCTTTTAAGGAGAAGTGAAGAGAATTTTGACTTATCGAGTGAATGGCCCGACAATATCTGTCTTTACATCCTGACCTTGCTCAAATAAGCTTCAAGTTTCATAATAACGTAATTTCATCCCCCCAATTTCAATAATATATACGATTACCCATTTTGACACAGTCTGTATAGAATTTCTTCTTATATGCCGTTAATGAGGAATTTTGGGGCTTCAGAATTGCTCGCTCCACATCGCCGTACTGGTTGAAGTAAAATAACGGATGATAACAAAATATTCGTTGTAAGAAGAGCCTTCCTGATTCCCATAGATCGGGCTGACAGAACTGACCATTAAACTGGTTTATACGGTTTCAGGCCGGACGTTAGCTCTTTTTCAGAAGCTCTTTAAAATACTTGATTGTTTTCTTCAGCCCCTCTTCTAAAGGCACCATTGGCTCCCAGCCAAATTTTTCCTTCGCTAGTGAAATGTCGGGACAGCGCTTTCTCGGGTCGTCCGATGGAAGATCCTTATGCTCCAGTGATGAACTTGAACCCGTAAGTTCGATAATTTTTTTCGCCAGTTCAAGAATACTGGTTTCCACAGGGTTGCCGAGATTGACCGGACCAGTAAAATCGTCATGCGAGTTCATTAGCCGTATAAGTGCCTCAATTAGGTCGTCCACATAGCAAAACGACCGCGTTTGCGCTCCATCTCCATAGATCGTTATGGGTTTGTTATGAATTGCCTGAATTATCATATTCGACACTACCCGCCCATCGTTAGGATGCATGCGCGGGCCATACGTATTGAAAATGCGGGCCACTTTTATCCCAAGCTTGTGCTGTCGATAGTAATCGAAAAACAGCGTTTCAGCGCAGCGTTTCCCTTCATCATAACATGAGCGTATGCTCACCGGATTAACATGTCCCCAGTAGCCTTCTGACTGCGGATGTTCCTTTGGGTCTCCATATACCTCACTTGTAGATGCCTGAAGTACTTTGGCCTTAAGTCTTTTGGCCAAACCCAGCATGTTGATCGCGCCGTGCACACTGGTCTTCGTTGTCTGCACAGGATCAAACTGATAGTGAATCGGAGACGCCGGACAGGCCAAGTTGTATATCTCGTCAACCTCTACATAAAGCGGAAACGTCACGTCATGACGCATAGCCTCAAAGTAAGGATTGTCGATCAGATGGGCTACATTCTCTTTCCTGCCCGTAAAATAGTTGTCAACACTAAGCACGTCATTGCCCATATCGAGCAGTTTCTCACAGAGATGAGAGCCAAGAAAGCCGCTCCCGCCTGTAACTAAGATTCTCTTCATTGCCTTGTTCCCCGTTGTTTGCATGTACTTCTAATAAAATGTATTCACAACTTATAAAAATAATGCAGATATCTGTCCGTTCTTATCCGTAGCCTCTTTCAACTCCGTCATCCCGCTGCAACGAGAAAGTAAGAACCTTCGTCTGCATAATCATATTAATTTCCCGTAATGGATCACCTTCTTAAAAATGAGTGTCCTACTTAAGGCTTTCAATGATCGCCTGCAGGATTTCGTCCAGGCTTGTTTTAGACTCCCAGCCGACCATTTCTTTAATTCGTTCCACACCCGGCACCCGCCGCATCATATCATCTATTGGTCTTCCATAAACAAATTCATATGGCACAAACTGTTTCTGACTTTTGCTGCCGGTCATTTCGATAATCTTATCAGCAAGTTTTTCGATAGATATTTCTTCGTTCGAACCAATATTGTACACCTTGCCTGCTGCATGCTCACAATTCATCAGCTTGATGACAGCTTCAACAAGGTCACCAACATAGCAGAAACATCTTGTTTGTTTTCCCGTTCCACATATCAGAATTGGCTCATTTTTAAGGGCCCTTTGAACAAAGCGAGGTACTACCATCCCGTATTGACCTGTCTGCCTTGGCCCAATCGTATTAAAAAACCTACCGATGACTACACCCAATCCGTACTGTTGATAGAAGGCCAGGCCAAGAAATTCGTCAATAGCCTTACTGCATGCATATGCCCAACGGGAAACACTTGTGCTGCCGAGCACAATATCGTCATCTTCACGGAAAGGTACTGCTTCACTTTTACCATAGACTTCGCTGCTTGAAGCAAGGAAGGTTTTTTTGCCGAATTTATTGGCTATATCCAGCACGTTCTCAGTGCCACCAATATTCGTTTCTATCGTCAGCACCGGATTCTCAGCTATCAGCTTAACGCCGACAGCCGCTGCCAGATGAAAAATCATATCGCCTTGCTCTACCAGAGGCTCCATTAGTCCGGCATTACGAATGTCACCCTTTACAAACTTAAATCCGGCATGTTCCTTGAAATTCTCGATGTTCTTCATACTGCCGGTACTGAGGTTATCAATAGCAGCAACCTCATGGTTGTCTTTTAGTAACCTTTCCGTCAAATGAGACCCGATAAAACCTGCGCCACCTGTTACTAATACTTTCATACACAAATCCTTTGGAATAATTTCATATAAGTAAAGATTAATAATCGTCAGTCAATATCTAATAGGCGTCTGTCTTCAAGTCAATTCATCAATGCTCTGTCCTCGTCGGTTGCGAGAAAAGCGAATTTAATCCTCACAGTAATATCCGGTTTTTCTGTAGAATCTTTTTGCAGGCAGTTTCACCAATACTAATCAAATGGGAAACCGGTTAATGCTCTCTTCCAACAGATCCACACTGACCGACAGCTCTCATACACCATAAGTGTCGGCAAAGAAAGAACATAGCTTTAACTGCATTATGAAGTATTAAAGTAATATAAGCCGTTTACATGATTAACTTGAGGCTTTACAGGCTCAAACCAAGGTATTTCAGCTTCTTACATACGCTCTAAGAAAAAAAACACATAATGGCATATATTTGGTAATTCCATATCAATTAAACTTAAGTTCATATTAGTCGTACTATGATACAAGATGAAAAAACGCCTTGTATCCGTCACATCTCTATCAAACCGCCAGGACTAACTTCGTTCTTAGCCAATTTTGTTCTCGGCGACAATCTTTTTAGATATCTGCAAAATTAATATATATACAATAAAAGCAACTATAAAGAAAGCAATGCATATCATTTTGAGCAGTTTTACACTAATGTGATGCTGATAGATGTTACCAGTAAAAACGTATGTTATTATTGCCCATAATGCTAATCTCCAGTCCGTGTTTGGCCAGAATATTCTTAAATCGTTATGGCATAAACCATCGATCAAGACGTGCAACCACACACCCAGAATTCCGGAAACGACCATCTTCCATAAAGAGGTTTCGTAGGATAGGCGGAATATATGCATTATTTTTTTGAAAAAGTTGCGTAATGGATACGCCGCCACACCCGAGAGCATGCCCACCACCGCACCAATCAGTAGTGTATGACAATATCGGTGCGGCGGCCATCCGAGTCCAAGGACCATTACCATCAGAACCTCGATATCAACAATCACATTAACCAGTATAAATACCGGAACATCAATCCACTTTCTAAAGACCAATCCCAAACATCCGTTGGGCCCAAAATGATATGGCGTAAACGGCATTAAAATCTTACCTCAATAGGATTTCCCATGTAACTTTATATGTCCCTGCCCGGCTATGCAAGCCTTTAGGTTCAAAAAGAATACCAAAATATTCCCAGTAAGTCACCAATTAACCGTAAAAAATATAGTTAAAGATCGTCAGCATTCAGCTTGTAACGTCAAAGGTCATTTAAACAGTGATTTTATTTTGATAAGTTTCATTAAAGCCATTTATCATCAAAAAGTTAAGTAGATCGATGATGGAAACAGATTGACTTCGTCGACCGAGCCGTCAGAGCTCTGTCCGACAATCGGTTCGTTAACATTGTTTACTGTGATGGTAATTGTCTGAGAATCCTGTGAGTTGCCATCACTTATGATAAACCTTACCCGGTAACTCCCAACCTGGTCAACATCAGGTTTCCAGCTAAAAGTTCGGCCCGAGAAGACAGCTCCACTCGGTAAATTTCGAGCTGAGTAAGTTATAGGACCACCATTTGGATCGGAGGCTTTTATACCAAATGTCAAAATAACATTTCCATTCACAGTCTTATCTCCGATTATACCAAGTACGGGAGCGGGATTGTTAAAGTCCGGTGGAATACTCTTATAAGCATCAATGTCAGGGGCAGTTCCTTCGTAATATAAACTGACTTATTCACCATTACTTCAGGATACCTGGCGATCCAAGATTATTGTATTATTATCAGCACCGTAATCTATATCGAAAATTCGAGCAGTTTGTCCGCTTTCAAACTTGAGTAAATCCCCCTACTCTCCAACAATACCAAAACCGTCATAGAAATATCCACTATCCGCCACAGTTACTTGACTGTCGCTGCCACCCGGACCAGTAATAACAGTAAGGAAATCTCCAGCATCAATCATGGGGCTCTCTTTAGTCAAATGATAGTCATGGTTTATCACATCAACGAAAAGAGGATCTTCCTCAAAATTATTTTTAAAAAGTACAGGATATTTATTCTGCCACCATGACACCTCATGCTGTTGAAGATTAGAGATTGAAGACCGCGTAACATATGTAACAAGATACAGTTCGCCTGCTTGCTGATTCAATAGATTATTATTTTCAAATACAAATCCATCCAGCCGGCCAGTCATCAACTACACTGGCTTTCCTGCAAGCTCGCCGGTGTACCAACTCCAGCGTTTATCATTCGCGACAAAATTAGACTTTAATAAAACATAATTTTTCATAATGTTACCATAAAATGTATATGACCGGGATCCGGAAATATTAATCCCGGCAAAGTCAGACTTGCAGAATACATTGTTGTATAGCCGGTTTTCATAATTAAACCTTGCTTCATCGGAGTACAAAGTAAAATCAAATGCCGACATGATATGTGAGTGAAATAACTTTTTCATACCTACACCCTTAAATTTTCTGTCACCACTTAAATTCATCTTAAATGGAATTTTCCTATTAAATTGCATATCTTTTCCAGCGTTCATGTCTGACCTTTCTGGAAACATCTCAGCTTATTGTCCGGCTTTATTTCCAGCAGGCACTCCAGATAACAGGTGGCTTTACGTCAAAATCGAGAGTGCTGCCTAATTCATCATGCTCAGACGCGGATGAATGCCGTACCGATGAGGCAATCAGCTGTCAACTTCCGTAACCTGTTCTACATTTCACCGTGATTCGGGAATGATTTTCTCGATCGGCAAGAATGCTAACTTGATATTCTCAAAAAAGTTATGCTCATTATATACCTTCCGTTCGATTTTCCGAATGGTATCGATGTTTTTGACAATCCAGACAGGAGTCTTCGTATCTTCTGAAATTGCCACATCGAATGCTCCTCGCACAAAGCCATATTCACTACGAATATGAAGTATATCTTCAGCAAATGGAATTAATCCGAACTTGTGCGCTGGTCGATTTGAGCGCATTTGAATTCTTGCCAGGAAAGGTTCAGTTAAACCTAAGTTTTGAATAACTGGTAAAGCAGCATGAAGATATGCGTTTTGGCACCAAAGATCCGCTATTAAGGGCAAACCAGCATATGCTTTTTCTCCTGCAGATGAAGTTTTCATCAGTACTTCACCCAATGGGCTGAAATCTGTAATGCTCTTGCTTGTAAATTCAACAGCATACCGCTTCTTGGATTCGGCATAAGAAAGAAAATGACATCCAGAACGCCACGATGGAGTGATCTGTGCCTTATGAAATCTGTGATATGATGCATCATTGATCCTGAGAAATTCTGTGTGTGTGTAGTATTGAGTTCGAAACAGTGGATGTAGTTGGAGTTGTCTTGGAAAATTACTGAATACAGCGATACCGAATATACCAACAAGCAAGACTAATAAACGCTCCTTACACTTCGTGAAATGTAGAGCAAATTTCTCTGCAATCCCCCCAGTTGCAAGAACCACCAGAATAAACGGAAATGCGAGATACCGAAAATGACGCGGATCACCACCAATCTTCACAACATATGCAGCTATCGGAAGGGCCAGCACAAGCATGACTAATCGTTCGCGGGTTAGTAATCCTTTACACTGCGTCTTTTTCAGAGCGGTCCAAGCGAGAAACATAAACAGCATATAGAGAATTGTTTGATATGGCATGATTGTATCGTAAACATACTTGAGGCCCTGATTAATCCAGGTACTGTCTTTCAGATAGAATGTGTTGGGAAACAGGTCCGCGTAATACCAGATACGAAACAGACCATATCCACCAATAGACAAAAGAAATGACACAATCGCAGTATACGGCCTGCATTTCCTTACAAAGATTGAATAAGCTATAAATAAGAGATACGGAATAACAAGTTCGTGGCGTAGAAGGGGAGATAATCCAACCAGTACTTGAAGAAAAATGCTATGCGGCCACAATGCAGCCGCTGCATAACCAACTGCAACGACATTCACAAGCGGCGACTCCAGGCCGGACGTGAAATAGCACGAGACCGCATACGTGAAGCACAAGTAAACGAGCGGAATATTAAGTGACCTGCAGGAACCATCGATTGATGATATAAAGCCACGATTCACGAGGCATCCCATCCACCAGAAAACAACGAAGCAGAACAAACCTATAGTCAGGACTGCTATCCAGTAATTAAGATGCAAAACTCTAAGGCCGCCCAGCAGTAGAGCCCAGATTGGAGAGGAGAAACCTTCGACATACTCTCCGGAATTCCAAACCAGTCCTTGACCATGCAGCACTAAATTATCGATATAACGGAAATAGACATATGCATCTTCTATAATCCAAGCGTACCAAAAAACAAGAAAACTTCCACCAAATAGACAGAATAGCTCTGTGACAGATGGAGTGAAACGCCACTTTAACTCTGGTATGTTCATCGCTTCATAAACCTTTCTTCATATTGTTTGACAATGCAGATACACAGTTCAGCCCACAAGCTCCTTTATCTGTGGCAAGTCAGCCTCAGCAAGGGCGGAAAGCACACTAAACCATATTATACAGTACAGAATTTCGAGCAGACCCAAAATCGACTCTTGCTTTTATATTTTCTGCTTTTGCTCCATCTTTTGTAAAGACATACCGGGGGATTGTTAATTACATAAATTAGGGTATCATCAGCTTGAGGATGTCCCTTGCCTGTGCCGCTGTCTTTGCACCACAGGTTGTTTTTATTAGGTCTTTCTGCTCCGAAGGATCGTTACCGAAGTCATATACTTCCTCGCTGCTATCACCGTTACGGATATAGTGCATATCACCTATATTGAGAGATTTCATGTCTCCTTTCTCTGAAGGCGCACCAACCGCCCAGGAAGCATGGCTGAGTTCAGACAGTATGAGTTCGTTTTTTTCAGATTTTTCCCTTGTTGAATCAGTCCAGTATTTACTCAATGAACGGCCGGGGAACACCCCATCGTCTGAAATACCCAATAGTTCTATGACCGTCGCAGGAATATCTCGAAGAGTAGAAGGCTCCTGAACTGTAACCTCAGCCGGCACAATACCGGGAAGTCTAAGCATAAGCGGAACTCGGATGGATTGTACCTGTAAATCTTTTGCATGCCCGATGGTGCCGTGTTCGGCGAACTCTTCTCCGTGATCAGAAGTAATAATAACGAGTGTTCGGTCGAAGAGGTTCCGCT
Source organism: Sedimentisphaerales bacterium (assembly GCA_032250555.1). GTDB lineage: Bacteria > Planctomycetota > Phycisphaerae > Sedimentisphaerales > Anaerobacaceae > NIOZ-UU13. The sequence continues at coordinate 15,612 of JAVVFI010000022.1, read as the reverse complement.
GCCTGAGTTCGGTAAAAAGCCTTTTCAAATCGTGGTCAAGATAGGCAATAGCTGCATCGTATGCATTGCAAATCGACTCAATCTCTTCGTCCGTTGTATTACTTGGTAGACAAGGTTCATGATCTAAACGGTCCAAGTATTTGTTAAGTTTATTCGTTGGTCCAAATCTCTGAAGGAATTCAAAAGGGGGTAAATAAGGCTGGTGTGCATCGAAGTAGTTCAGGAACGCAAAGAATGGACAATCACTTGGGACACGGTCAATCCATCTTAAGAAATCCCTCGTTATCCGAGGGGCTGGTTTTCGGCCAAGACGTTCATGGAAACCAAGGAATCGACGAAGCCGGGTTTGACCGGCATGAATACCGATGATTTGCCGTATTAGAGCAGAGTTGCGCGCAAATTCTCCAACCGAAGCTACATAATCCTCATAGTGAACAAAGCCACGCGCAATACCATGTTCAATACTGGTGTACTCTCTATTTGCCGTAAAACCTCCGGTTACATAGCCGGTCTTGTTGAGGATCTCTGCAAGCGTTGGGTATGTAGAATCGAGTGGCTTGTACTTAACTGCAAGGTGTTCATATGGGAATCTGCCCGTAAAAAGGCTAGCATGCGACGGCAGCGTCCATGATGATGTAGCGATGGCATTTTGGAATACAACCCCCTCCCCTGCCAGATCCATCAGATAAGGAGTAGTCGAGCGTTCATATCCGTATAGGCTCATACTTTCTGCACGTACAGTATCCAAAACAATAAGCAGAACGTTGGGAGCCGATGGTGGAGAATCGGAAAGAGAGGCGATGATTCTTCGTTCCTGCAAAAACCGCCAACCGCTTACAGCCACACTTAAGACTACTACAATCAATACCGGGCAAATTATTGTTCGCCGAACAAATCGCTCAAATTTAAGCGGCCAACATGAAATTAGAAACTTCAGGAACATTGCCAAGCCAATAGCCAGGAGCACTTTTGCTATGAAATGAATACGAGCAAAGCGCCCCGATTCAAGACACAAGAAACTCAAGAAGCTGATGGAACCCAATATAACACATGCAACACATATGACCTTCGGTCTTGACAGGCGCATAATAACGGGCAGAGCAATTAAACCAAGAAAACAAAGTATTACGACATTAACAGCTGGGATCATCCATAACTGGTGAGAGCGCAGAAAAACTGTCTCGCCCCCAACGAGCCATTTCATTTTTAAGAAAGCAATCTCAGCAAGCCCGGATAACAATCCGAACCATATTACAAAGCACAACATATCAAACAGACCGAACTTAGCCTCGGCATTAATGTTTTTTAATTTTTTCTGCTTTGTATCCATCTTTTGTACAGTAATACTCCGGTGATTTTCAATTTTTTATATATACATATATAGGATATCATCTGCTTGAGTACGTCCATAGCCTGCGCCTATGACAATATATTTGTCAAAGCTATCGCTTTATCATGAATCGCTCTTCCACAAACTGTCAATATTCAGCCTTCAAATAGTAATATTCTATCTATTTTAAAAAAACCGCACTCATACATTTTTGCCTTCACTCTAATTTTTGTTTATGACAAGCCATCTTACTTACTTCCGCCACATTCGTACTCTCAAACGTATTATAGGTTTATTTGAGCATCACACGATGCTATCTCTGCTCACCGAGGTAACAATCCATTTACACGGGTGACTGTTCAGACTCCGCCCCTCGGCATCCCCCAACCGGAAAGCATATCAAAGAACTTTCACTCTTGGCTACAAAAATCAGAACGTTACTATAACAGGAAATCTAAACTGGAGAAGCTACACTTTCAATTGAAAAATCGGATAATGTACAATATTTTTTCACATTGTTATGGGACAAAGATAACCACCATTGCAGAACTTCTTGCCTGGCGAAAGTCTGATGAGGCACCTGGCCTGACACCATCACTTAGCTTTGTTTCGACAGCTTCTAACATGATATATCTTATCTTACAGTTCTATATCACTGCTATTTTTACCGACTGAGCAATACGGAGATATTTAACAGATAATACTGTGATATGGCAAAAAAGCCGATAAGCTGTTATGTGCGGCATGAGCTAAGACGAACGTATATTAAGAACCAAGGTTTGCTTTATACTCAAGGTTATAATTGGCCAAATTAATTCTTACTATCACGATGGTATATCACACTGATTAAACAATTGACTTAGAATTCAACCAATGCTATAAGGGTAAGTTTAGGTCGCTTGGGTGGAGATTGGCAAGCCGCAAGTGAAACCGGTGAACAACCGAGCACAAGCAAAAAGCCGTGCGATGAATAGCTTGAGTTTCGGTAGTTCTTTAAGCTTTTAGTACTTCTGGTTGGATTAGAGTGACTATGTTGGCAGACCGGAGTCAGGAAATGCTGCACAGAGCAATGTCCGATGCTCGGAAACAAACTTGGCTTTTACCTCAAGTTCTGTTTGTATTCATCGCTTGGCTCTTCCTGTGCTGGCTGCATTGGGATAACGACGGGCTCTGGTATGGTGATGCGCCAAATCATGCAGCCAATGGACTCTTTTGGAAAGATTACCTCCTGAGCTTGTCACTACATCCAAGGGATTATGCACTCAGCTATTACGTGCGTTATCCCGTGATTGCACCCACAAAGTATCCACCAGTATTCTACTTACTAGAGGCGTTTTTTTTCGGAGCGTTCGGACCGTCACCGTATATTGCCAAAAGCTTTGTGCTTGGATTCGCCCTTATGGGGGCTCTCTACATAACCGCTTGGTCTCGTAGATGGATTGCCGAAGATTCCGGTTGGGCCGGGGTGCTGTTTGTTCTCATGCCCGGGATTGTTCGATGGTCACACGCCATCATGCTGAATATTCCTGCCCTTGCGTTAAGCATAGGGGCTCTTTATCACTTTCGCAGATGGCTGGAATCGCCGCCGGCATCTCCTCTTTGGCGACACCTGTACATTGGTGCGGTTCTGGCAGTGCTGTCGATCTTGACATATGTAACAAGTTGTGTGTTGATTTTGATCGCCGGCGTCTGGCTCATTGTAGAACGTCGCTGGTGTTTACTATGGAATCGCAGAACGCTTGTTGTTATAGTACTTTTCACTCTGTCGCTGTTACCATGGGTACTTGTGGTGCTTAAGTATGAGCAGAATCGCATGCAGATGGCCACGGGCCAGGCTGAGTATATCAAAACCGTGGCGTACTGGCGCTGGGCGTTCTCGTACTATCCTAAGTGCCTTCCAGAACTTTTCGGTATACATCTCTTATTTATCGCAGTATTTGGCATTGCCTGCGGGATGCTTGTCCGGCAGTGGCGGCATGAAACGATTCTCCTATTGATTATGACGGCCGTCTGCTTTACCTTCTTTTCGTACATACCGGCCAGAGAGGACCGCTACATACTACTGTTGTCCTTGCCGATAGTCTGCTACTGCTTTATCTGCCTGCAGACGGTGTTTCAGTGTCTCAGTAAATGTGTCAGAATGACGCCAAAGTGGACACGAATTGTGAACCTTGCAACGCTAACGATACTCTTCATAAGCCAGGCATGGATAGCCTCAAATGTATACGTCATGTCGGTTTCCGGTTACAAACAACTCGTAGGATTTTTGGAGAAGAATGCCCCAAATGAACCTGTGTTTTACGACGGCAAAAACTATGGAATATTTACTTTCTATGTTCAGGCTGGGGACCCTGACTATCGCCGTCGGGTAGTCCTTGGCAGGAAATTGCTATATGCTGAATCCCTGTACCGTCGTCACCCCGAAGAGTTCGTCTCGTCTCCACAGGACGTAGTTAACTTGTTACGAACGAGAGGTGGATGCCAGTGGGTGGCCGTAGATGAACTTCCTGACAACGAGCATAGCTTAGCTCCTTGGCACTTGCGTAAAGCTACCAAGGGGCCACAATTCGAGTTTGTGAAGTCCTTCCCGATAACGAAGAAGCAGGCTTCTGGCGTGAAGAGTTCCAGAATAGATGTTTACCGGTTTATAGTTCCAATAGAGCAAGTGGATGAAGTAGATATCCCTCTCTTCTCACTTGGAGAAGGCGTACGGAGCCGAATTAAGCCCATCCAGCGCTGATCTCCACCGAACAGTCCGTGCGAATGTGAGAAACAAAGACCATAAATAAGTTCATCGCGTAATTGGCTTCTCAGGAACCTTAATTCGAAAGTTGATGCGTACTCTGAGATTTTGGAGCAGAATTTGTATTTCAGAGCCACTTTGCTGAAGCTTTGGCAGCTTCATTATACTATATATCACATCTTATTTCGATTCTATTTATCGTCGATTAAGCGAAATGGAGATATTAACCGTGCAAATTTTGCATGGCAAAAAACCGATAACCTGTTAAGTGCTACCTAAGTTAAGCCGATAATCCATATAGCTTTAGGATTCGCCTTACAGTCAAGGTTATAAATGGTCAAATTGGTTTCAACTGCTACGTCTGTGTATCATCTTGGTCCGAAAAGTGACAATATAAGGTGAATACATTGTTGCGAGTGAGGATGATTAGATATGTCAGATCTCAAAACTAAAACCGGTAAAAAAGGCGCAGCACTGCTTATTGTCCTTTTTATCATTATGGTAATAACAATTTCGTCCATCGGCTTTTTGTCGCAAAGCGATGTGGAATTAGCCTGCGGTCGGAATATGGCACTTCGGATTCAGATGGATTATTTAGCTGAATCAGGTATAGAGCACGCTAAAGGACTTATTCTTAATCCGCAAGAGATTAGTTCAGAATATTGGACAGGAGCAACAAACCAGCAATTGGTTGCGGGTAATGATTATTATGATGTCGCAGTTGTTCGCGATGATTCTGATCCTACAAATCGCTGCAATTATATTATAGATTGTAATTCGTATCGGCTGAGTAATGGTGACAAAATCGGTCGCAGCAATATAAGAGCTGAATTACGGCTTGACCCGTGCATAGCAGTCTGGACAGGAAGCGATACCGCAGTTTGGAGCGGTGTTGCGATAAATGGAGATGTTTATTGTAACGGCACATTAACAAACAAAGGAGCAATCAACGGCGATGTGTTTGTTAATGCTTTGAGTGGAAATATAACCGGCAGACAAAAAGCAGTTGGAGATTTATCACTGACCTGGCCTCGTGTTACGGTTGCGGATTTCACATCGAATTATACCACGCAAACAATAAGTCCAAGCAGCCTTTCAGGTCAGACATTTGGTCCTTATAGTCCTGTTCGGGTATGTCATCGTAGCGGCAATTTGACTCTGGCCGGCAATGTTCAGATTGAAGGCATGCTGATTGTTGATGGTAATCTAACAGTTCAAGAGAGCTCAAATATTATTACAGCGGCAAAGAACCTGCCCGCACTTCTGGTGACTGGTGACTTGATCGTGGGAAATGGAGGTAACCTGGAGATTAACGGGCTTGCAGTAATTAATGGTGGAATGCAAGTCAGTGCCGACGCCGGGGGCACTAACATACTTGGTGGATTATTTATAAAGGGTGCTCTTGTAGAAACAACAGAGGATTCAACTGGTAACGGTTATTTTGGAACTGTAATCGATGCGACATGGGTAGCTGGAAAGACCGGGAATGCCCTAGATTTCGATGGAGCCAATGATTTCGTGAAGATAGTCGCAGATCCATCTCTGGATAATTTGCCTGCCATAACTATGTCAGCATGGATCTACCCCCGTGGAGGGCTCATGCAAGTGCTCGACAAAGGAGATCGTATCAAGGAGTTTTATGCACATGGTGAATCTAAAGGGCTTTATGGCCGAACACGGTATGACTTTACACACGCTTTTTCGGAGAGTGATTACAATACTATTGGGTTGAACACCTGGCAACATGTAGCTTTGACATGGAGTCAGGCAACAAATACGCGACTCTTTCATAATGGTACCGAAGTTCTATACATTACCCAAGACACCGGATCGAGTGTATCGGCAGACGATTCTTCATATCCGTTTATGATTGGGGCGAGAGGCTCTTTGGAGGCTAGTTCGTTTTTTTTCGGTATGATTGATGAAGTCCATATCTACAACCGTGTGCTGGATGCTAATGATATTACGCTGGATGCTAATGGCGTTGTGCTGTCCGGGCTGGTCGGGAACTGGAAATTAGATGAGCCCGGCAGCAGCGTTACTGTTACTGCTGCACCTTCAAAAACAGCAATTGTGGTTTGGGATGCAATGGGTATTGAAGAAAAGTGGGGGCAGGCTGCAGGAGCATTTTTCAAGAGAATTCAAAGACAATAATGGCCGGTTTTTGAATCTAACGATAGTGTCGAATCAAGTGAGCTAATATTGAGTAATCATATTTCAGTATTGCTATTGTCATGTCATGCTTGATCATCATAACTTGCATTTCACTCTCATGAGGATTCTTTTGGTCATTTTTTCGAGCACGCTTGCCAATTTTCACCATCATCATAACATCAACTTGATTGCGGATAAATCAGTGTAGAATTTTTTTCACGGCTGTATTAGATATTTTAAACCTTACTACTTAGATTGGGAATGGCAGAATTATAGATATTAATTTTACGGTCTCTTTTGAGCCTGCCCTGTACGGCAATTCGGAACGGCTAATTTCATAACCATATTCTGTGATGTTCGAACCGATCTATGGCTTTAATTGGCTCTTCCGGGAAATGCGTAGGTACAATCTGCGTTTCGGACGACCGAGAAAAATCGTTCGGGGCCCCAGAGGCACAAATTTCCCCCCGGCAGCCCAAATTTGAGCCTCTGCCCAAACGATTTTTCTCTCCAAGCCGCTCCAAAGACCTGATCTACCAGGTTTACCTACGCATTAACCGGATGAACCCTTTAATTGTTGTCACAGGCATATTTTGGTGATGGTGAATAGAAGTGGCAACTATAAGAATCTCTCGATATACATAATTGAAACCGATATATAAACCCCTTGGGACTGTTCTATAAGTAGTTTACGCTCCCCTGCTGGTGTTTTTCAAGCTTCACTTTTGTTATTCCCGTTTAATCCTGCCATCGGGGATTCCCCGATGCGAGCAAGAGTAATTCTCCTGATAGTAAAAACAGATTCTCCACTGACTTACAATAATTCGTGTCTTTTATATAATAAAATTATTAATGGTAAGAATTCGAAAAAAAACATCGATTTGTAAGCTCTTAGGGAGTAGAATTTCCCATGGAGAATGTAAAAAAACTTCAAAAAACACGAAAAAAATGTTGCATTTTAAGATGATAATCTGTATAATAAGGGTCAGGAATGGAGATGTGGTCGGCGGAAAGTAAAGCGAAATATTAGGTGTTTTTCAGATGCTTTTTGCCGGAACTGCACGGATGGACCAGTTAAATGTTTCAACAGGGTACATTGTGTGTTCTACAGTATTTGATTTCGCTAGCAAAATGTGTATTCATTACAGATGTACGGCATTATGCGAAAACAGTACCGTAAAACTTAGTTTAATAAGCGTTAATACAACCTGTGGTTAACATGTCCAAAAGGCACATATGCTGTTGCTTTGTAGGGGGCTCATCAGAGGTTTCCTACTGCAACCCACAGGGACGGAGTCTGTATTATAGCTGTGGTTGTGAGGGTGTTTGGAACGTTGTAACACCCGAGTCATAATCTTAAAGTCCTTAAATAACGTGACTTGTTCCAGTAAATGGATGACGTTGTTAATCCTTACCAAACGAGGATTGGTTAGCAAGTGAAAACTTATTTGATAGTTTACTTTGGGACGGTGCTGGTGGCGATGTTTCTTGTACCGTTTGTTTCACGACTGGCTAAGTGGTATCGTTTGCTCGATGCTCCCGGGCCACGCAAGGTGCACAAAAAACCCATCCCGCGTATAGGTGGAATTGTTTTTGTGGTGTCGACACTTGCTCTAGTGTTGCCCATGTTGTTCTTAAATAATAATATCGGTCAGTCTTTCCGTGAGTCATGGAAAGAGTTTACGGCACTACTAATAGGAGGCGTTTTCATTTTTATCGTGGGTTTGATCGATGATCTGCGTTCAGTAAAAGGTTACATCAAATTGTCATGCCTTGTCGTGGCTTCTTTGGCGATATGCGCTTCAGGGTCGACAATATATTCCCTTTCCATTGGGACGTGGTTTACCCTTCAGACTGGCTTGGCGGCTTGGCCACTTACTGTAATTTGGATAGTGATGATTACTGTGTGTATGAGTGTAATTGATGGCCTGGACGGTCTTGCTGCTGGAATAGCAGCAATTGTGTGTGGTACACTTGTACTTATGGCTCTTTGGAGCGGACAGGCAGCCATGGCGGTTTTGATGCTGGCGCTGCTGGGCAGCGTGACGGGCTTTCTGTTCTTCAATTTTTATCCTGCCAAGATTTTCATGGGAGACGGTGGTTCCATGTTTCTTGGTTTTTTGATCGGAGCCGGTAGTATCGTATTCCAGACAAAGACTCATACCCTAGTAGGACTGGCGATTCCATTTCTGGTAATGGGCGTGCCTATTCTCGATACGGGCTTTGTGATAATTGGTCGCCGCTTTATTGAGCGGCGTTCGATTTTCTCTCCAGATCGGAAACATTTTCATCACCGCCTGTTAGATCTTGGTTTGCATCACCGTACTGTTGTTATCGTTATTTATGCGGTCACAGCCATTAGTGCCAGTATTGGTGTGTTGATGTTAACTGTGGAAAGCGGATCGTCGTTCGGATTACTGATATTTGGATTACTATTATTGTTTTCAATGTTCGGGTACCTGCATGGCAACCGATTTTGCGAAGTAGTGGTGGCCTTGAAACGCAACTTGACCATCAAACATCACTCAATGAAAGACAGACATACTTTTGAAATGGCTCAGGTGAGGATGCATGAATCCACATCTTTCCAGGAATGGTGGGAGACTATGTGCATCATGGGCCAAAAAATGAACTTTCAGAATATTGGTTTGTGGAATTGCCGTAATGGTCAGTACGTAAGAACCTGTATGTGGAATGTTTCGGATGATAAGTTCAAAACCGGTAAAACTGCAAAATTCACATTACCTATTCGTAGTGGTAATGATTTGGTAGAATGGGAGATACGAGTACATACTTCAGTAAATGGCTTTTTGGAACTAAGCGGCAGGCAGGCTATGCTGCTCGCTCGACTGTTGGACGAGTTCCCACTGCCTGAGAATAAGAAAGAGCCCAAACAATTGGAATTATTTCCCAACACAACAAATCGTTCCTCAATTAGAAAAAAGGCTTAACTTTCATTATGAAAATGACAGAGATGCAGTCTTTGAAAAAACAGGTACATATCCCGACACCGGTCGATATAATGGGAGTCCCGGTAGTACCATTTGAATCGTATGACCAAGCTCTCAAATGCATTGAAGAGACAATTGAGTCGGACCGGAAGTCATTCTGGGTTGCTATCAATCCCATCAAGATTTATCACGCCTGGCATAAACCTGAGTTGCTGAATCTTCTGCGACAAGCAGATGTAGGTATTTGCGATGGTGTGGGTGTCTCGATAGCTTCTAAGATACTTCATGACCGAAGTATCAAGCGGTGTACCGGTTGTGATTTGTTTTTCAAAATTCTATCTCTGGCATCCCAGAAAAAGTGGGGTGTATATCTGCTGGGAGCCTCGGCAGACTCCAATGCAGCGGCGCGCTCGGAGTTACAAAAGATGTATCCCAACCTGAGGATTGTTGGTTGGCAGGATGGGTATTTCGAGGATTCACGAACGGTTATCGAACAAATTAATTCCAGCAGAGCGGACTTGCTGTTCGTAGCCATGGGTTCCCCAAAACAGGAGCACTGGATATGGAGCAACTGGCAAGCTATCGATGCAAATTTTTGTATGGGTGTTGGGGGCAGTTTCGACGTTCTTTCCGGTGGTGTTAAAAGAGCTCCAAAGATTTTTCGAATGACCGGTACTGAGTTTCTCTTCCGGCTTATGAGAGAACCACGAAAAAGATGGCGAATCCAAAAAGTTCTTTTTCCTTATTTCTTTCGAGTTATCCACAAAAGGCTATTTGGTTTTGCTATTCCGGCTGAGGCTGAGGTTCACGAAAACTGAATTAAGAAATAGAAATAAATGTGTCTGAGCAATTTCGTTTTGAAGACACAAACGAGACAATAAACCAATATAAGTTACTCAAACTGACCGATTGTTGAGATTATGATTGCTAAAAACACGAAAGAAAAATGGCCTACTCAGATGATACGACTTGAAGTAGCAAGTGATTATCGTAGGAGAGACCATATGATTGCAATCGGCTTGTTTCGTTTCTGGATGGCGTCAGGCTGCATCGACCATCAACTGATGGCCTGCTTCGCCTTCCTTGCCAGAAACAAAAACGCTCGTTCTCGGTGCTACGATTCATTTTGTTAGGCACTCTTAGTGATTTTACAAAATTAATGAGATATTGTTGTTCTCAAAGAAACAAATACAAATAACTGGATGGGAAAATAAAAATGGATAATTTTGAAGATAAATTCAAATATAAGACAAATTCGAAAGAAGAAAATAGTCATTTTCATCCAGATCCGATAGTAAATGCAAGAGATGATGTCCGAAGAACTCACCACGAAATACAGCACACAGAACTCATAAATAGAACCAAAGAACCTTTATCGATAACCAATGCGAGATTTCTGCCTAATCAGTTTATAGGAACAGGAGGACAATCGCAATCCCCCCCACCAACAACTGATATTTTCAAAACGATGTTTCGTTTCAAATGGACGATTCTCGCAATTTTCGTCCTTGTGGCCGCTCCCATGATCGCCATTATCTGGACCCAGATAGTTCCTGAGTACCAAGCCAAGGCGGAATTGCGAATTCGGCCGATTATCCCACACTTGGTCTTTAGAACAGAAGATAACGGAATGATTCCCCTATATGACTCGTTCGTGAACACCCAAGTGTCCATTATGAAGAGTACAACAGTCCTGAGTCGTGTGTTGGATCAGCAGGCAATCCAAGAGACCCAGTGGAACAAGGCTCAAAAGAAATCTGTTAAACAGAAGTTGCTTGGAACCCCAATGCCTTCTCCCATAGAAAGGCTAAGGGATAGCCTTAAAGTCATGCCTCGACGCGGAACCGAGATCATGAGCATAAGTATGGTTGATACCAACGCCGAAGATGCCAAGATCATTGTAGATACCGTTTTGGATCAGTATATACAATACATTGATGAAAGATCTGACGCAGACAAAGATATTCTCAACAAAAAACTCGCTAACCAGTACACAAATTTGCTAAATGAAATCCAAGGACGGGAAAAAATCATTGCTGAGCTTCGCAAATCTCTGGGTACTGGAACCCCCGAGGAGCTTATCTCCAGCATGAGGCTTCGGCTGAATGAGACTGAGGCAAATCTCAGTAAACTTCGACAGAATATTGAGATATTGAAATGGGAGTTAACTAATGCTGACAGTGACGACAGCAATGATATTTCAGTTGTTTCTATTGACGAAACACAAAAGCAAAAAAAATACTTTGAGGACGCGGAATGGCGAAGCCGGGACGTTAACTTGAGAACTATTAAGCACCAAATTGCCTCCAGCTTGTTTACCCAGAAACATGCGGATATGATAAAAGCGGAAAAAGATGTGAAATTCGCAGAGGAATTACTTCGTTTACGAGAGGAGCAGCTGGATGAGCAGTGGCGAGAAGAGCAGAAAAACAGTGCATCAGAACAGAAAAAGAGTACATCCGTAGTGCCAATAATAATAACCAATACCGGCGACTCTGGTTATAGAGAAGGTGCAATGTCCCTGGAGTTTCAACTGAACCGCGCAATAAAAGAAGAAAAGCTGCTACAAGCAGAGTTAGTGAAGCAACAGGCAGAGTTTCACAACCTTTTCGCAGTCGCCCAATTGCTGGAGGAGGAGAACAATATACTGCAGCATAAACGCAATTTATTCAAAGCTGTTCAGGAGCGTACAGACGCTAAGAAAATGGAGAGTAATGTCTCAGGCACAATCGAAGTTCTGACCAAAGCCTTCGCAGAGGCCACACCTTATCAGGACCGTCGAATTATGTTAACCGGTATGGTGATGTTTCTCGGTTTATTCATGGGCGGTGGTGTAGCATTCCTAAAGGGCAGCCTCAATCAGACTATTTATACCTACAATGACATACCCTATCCAATGCAAGTTCCATTCCTCGGGTACATACCTGCGAATCGTACCAGTAAATCGCCAAACGAGGAATCCAGCCCTGCTATGCTTGAATCTATCCGGGTAGTGCGTACGGCATTATTGTCACGACTGAATGGTCATGTTAGCACCACCGTATTGGTTACAAGCGCTGACGCGGCAACCGGCAAATCTACATTCACTATGATGTTAGGTAAGAGTCTCGCTCAGGCAGGTAAGAAGGTCCTAATAATAGACGCAGACTTTCGAAAAATAACTATGACGAAGCGATTTAACCTCCTTGGCAAATCAGGCTTCTTAGAATCTCTAAGTCATAAATCTGTTGACAAGCGGCATATTTTCCCTACGGAAACATTTGGCCTGAGTATTATGCCTGCCGGAAAGCGAACCAGTAACGACATGGTATTTGAGGAAACAGCTAATGGGGCTTTCAAAGCCTGTATCGGTCAACTACGTAAGCAGTTCAATATCATTTTGCTGGACAGTTCCCCTATTCTACCGGTCGCGGATGCGGCAATATTGTCAAGCCAGGTAGATGGTACTATTATGGTTGAACGAGAGCTTGTATCGCGACGTGCGAATGTAATTAATGCTATTGCCCGTCTGGGTTCTGCCGGGGGACGTATTTTGGGAACCGTATTCGTAGGTTCAGACAGCAATGAAGGTTACGGATACAATTATAGTTATAGCAGAGCCAGCGAGTCGTAATTATCGCAAATCACAGAAATCAATCTGGTATACCTACTGTTTTTGAAGTTGTCCAGAGGCTGCGTTTGATTGCCGTTGATTCACTGGCAAGGATGTACCGCCCTGAAGAGCAACGGTTTGCCTTTCGATTAAGAAGAAACGGCCACGGTGAAGTCCTGGAGGGTGTGAGTCGGCGTTATACTGCAACAGCCCTGATAGGTTTGGCCGGAGAAGGCCAAGATATCGTAGCAGAGGTACTCGACAAGCACAGTCGCCATGATGTTTGTGGACGACTAATTGCCGACATTTGTGAACCACAAGAACTGGGGGAAGTCGCCCTAACAACTTGGGCGGCGAGAATGCTTCAACACCCACAAGCTCACAAAGCCTTAGATACATTGAGAAGGATGGATCCCGCAAGGGGAACATATCCAACAGTTGAGCTTTCCTGGGCATTGACGGCCCTGGTCATCGGCGGAAATGAGACTACCGACATGGCTCTTGCCGAAAGAATTGCTAATGTCCTGATAGGCTCTTTCAAGCAGAAATCAGTTCTTTTTCCGCAAGGACCAGCGAAGAAAGGCCTATCGGCATTTCGTGCTCATGTAAGCTGTTTTGCAAACTTCGTGTATCCCATCCAGGCACTGTCCCATTACCATCAGGCTACAGGAGATACCAAAGCTGCTGAAATAGCCTGCCGCTGCGCCGAGCACATGTGCCAACTGCAGGGACCACAAGGTCAGTGGTGGTGGCACTTCGATGTACGAACCGGCCGTGTGGTTGAAGGCTATCCTGTGTATTCGGTACATCAGGATTCGATGGCCCCTATGGCTATTTTCGCACTGGCCAACGCGTGCGGCCGAGATTATTCAGCTTCGGTCGAAAAAGGTCTGAGCTGGTTATTCAATCCAACAGAAATCTCTGGCTCTCTTATTGACACAGAGAGAAATATTATTTGGCGGAAGGTCGCCCGGCGTGAACCTGGCAGATTGGTGCGCAGCCTGCAAGCAACCACCAGTTGTCTGCACTCAGCTATCCGAGTGCCGGGAGTGGATTTTCTTTTTCCACCTGTCTCAATAGATTACGAAAGCCGTCCCTATCATATGGGCTGGATCCTGCATGCCTGGCACTTGAACCGTAAACAGGAATCCGAGAAGCAGATTTCTGCTCTCAAGAACAAGCATCAATGAAATTGTGAAACCAATATATGAGTATTCGTGTAGTATTTTTATACGTTTGCATAGCCTTTCTTTTCATCTGTGTCGAGAAAGATCGAAAAGGAAAGTGAATATAGATTTTTTTAACCAGAATTATCAAAGCTATCCTTTACCGATCCTTTCACAGACCTATTTGTATTCAAATCCTCAATGATAAACCTGGCTTATATTCTTTCAGCGAGCTATTCAGGTTCTACATTGCTGACTTTCCTCTTAGGAACACACCCTAAGATAGGAACAATCGGTGAGCTTAAAGCTACTGCCCGCGGTAACGTGGATCAATATTACTGCTCCTGTGGAAAACTGATACACCAGTGTGAGTTCTGGCAGCAAGTAGGCAAAGAACTCGCTCAAAAGAATGTAACTTTTGATATCACCAACTTTGGTACGCACTTCTGCTGCAATTCTTCAAGATTTGCCGATCGGTTATTACGAGCTGCTGTACGCGGCACGGTGTTTGAGAAACTCAGAAAGGTTGGATTGAATTTTTCACCTACAGCCCGGCAGCAGTTCAAGAAGATTTTGGACAAAAATAAGGCTGTAATTGATGCAGTACTGAAGCTTCAGAAGGCTACTGTTTTTTTGGACGGGTCAAAAGATCCGATACGGTTGAAATACCTGTCGGATTCCGGTTACTGGAACATCAAAGCGATTTTTCTTACCCGTGATGGGCGAGGTGCGGCCAACTCGTATATGAAGCATCACTGCGTTGATATGAAAACCGCTGCGATCGAATGGAAACGCTGCAACGAAGAGGCGGAGAATATATTGCATGGTTTGAATAAATCGCAATGGATTGAAGTTCGTTACGAAGAGTTGTGTAATAATACGGAAAATACACTTGTACGGTTATTCGATTTCTTAGGTCTTGATCCCAGCAAACGAGCCCAAGATTTCCACTCTGTAGAGAATCACATTTTAGGCAACGAGATGCGCATGAATACAACATCTCAGATTCGCCTGGATGAGAAATGGAAATCGGTCTTGAAGGATGAGGAACTGAAAATTTTCGACTTCGAGGCTGGTAAAATGAACCGGCGGTATGAATACAAATGATAATAGATGCTCCAAAATGACAAACCTTTCTAAGAACAAAACCATTGATCCCGAACAAGCTGGAAAGTCCAAAAAGGACCAGGGAGGCTAATAGTAAAAACATGTCTATTCGTGTAGCAATCCTATACTTATTTACATCATTTATCCTGTTCTACGCTTTTAAAGACTGGTTCGTGAGTCTCTGCGGATTGATCTTTCTTATGTCTATCATTGAGTACGAGGATATGCCGAAGAATCTTCTCGACATTCAAGGTCTCAACCCGTGGAACGTTCTGTTTCTGGCAATCTGCCTGGCCTGGTTGGTATCACGTCGCCGTCAGGGTTTAACATGGGATATGCCCAGGAATGTCAATATGTTGCTGTTGTTGTACCTTGGCGTAATCCTTGTTGGGGTGTTGCGAGCTCTCAGTAGTGGTGGTAATATGGGGTGGAGGGGAGTTAGTGGCCTGATCAATGACCAATTAATCAATTCTATCAAATGGGTATTACCAGGAATTTTGCTATTTGATGGCTGTAGGACCCGCCGCCAGGTGCTCATGGCCCTTGTATGTATCCTTGCTATGCAATTG
>JAVVFI010000229.1:0-8911 GCA_032250555.1 Sedimentisphaerales bacterium | reverse complement strand
GTTCAAACGCGATGTAATGAAAGAGCTTTCAGAAGCCTGCAAAAAATACGGCGTCGAATTCAGTACGTACCACTCGATATGCGACTGGTACCACCCGGATTACCCGATGGGCAGTCCCGGCGGAAAAAGCGAAAAGCCAAATCCCAACATGCCGCGATACTATCAGTACTTGAAAAATCAGACAAAAGAGATTATCGATAACTACGGCCCGCTCGGTATCATGTGGTTCGATGGAGAATGGGAAAAGCCGTGGACCCGCGAATATGGAAATGAAATTTACGAATATCTTAAAGATATTCAGCCGGATATTGTGATAAATAATCGTGTGAGCAAAGGGCGGCACGGTATGGCGGGGACTACAAAGCAATCTGACCTCAATGCAGGTGACTACGATACCCCCGAGCAGCAGATAGGTGGATTCAATCGTGAACGGCCGTGGGAAACGTGTATGACAATCTGCCGGCAGTGGGCGTGGAAGCCTAATGATAAGATGAAGTCTGCTAAAGAGTGCATCCAGACTTTGCTGCAGACGGTGGGCGGAGACGGCAACCTCCTGTTCAATGTTGGTCCGATGCCGGATGGCCGGATAGAGGCGCGTCAGGTCGAGAGGCTTATGCAGATGGGGGTATGGCTGAAGAAATACGGTGACGGTGTTTACGGCACGCGCGGCGGACCTTTCAAACCGGGCAAGTGGGGTGCATCGACCTGCAAAGACAGCAAAATCTACTTGTATGTAATGAATTGGGGAAGCAACAATAGAGTAACACTGCCTCCTATCGATTGTGAGATAATCGCTTATCGTACATTTGGCGGTGGACAACTTTTGCTGAAACAGAAGAAAAACAGTATCGAAATCCATCTTCCGGCCTCCGATCGCGATGAGATTGCGACAGTGATTGAGCTGATGGTTATGGGCAGTGCCTTCGATATAAAGCCATTAGAAGTACCCTAACCGAATCCGGGAAATGTCAGGTGAAGCATATTTCAAAGCGATTGAGCGCTTGAGAGTTACAGAAAGAAGGGAATTATATTATGAGAACAAATCGTCGAAAATTCATTGGTACCGCCCTTGCCGGCGGAGTTGCCGCTACATTGCCGGATTCTTGCGTTGGCTCAGAAAGTCGGAGAGCTGCTTACGCCCGGCTGGATGAAATATTAAAGGAGCCCGTACTGAAAAAGGAGCTGTTCGCCAGGCCGGTGATTATTAAGAGCGTAGAACTGCTTCGTTATAATAGGAGTTTTTTGTGCCGGGTGCGTTCTTCTGATGGGGCGGAAGGTATTTCGGTTGGTCACAGCGGGATGAGCTATCTCTATCCTATTTTTACCCATACGCTGCAACCTTTCTTTATTGGTAAAGATGCACGCGAGCTGGATCTGCTGCTTGAAAAAGTTTACATATACAATCTCAATTTCAGATTAAGCGGGCTGGCGCTCGGGATACCTCTGGCAACCATTGAATTTGCGATTCTCGATATGTTAGGGCGTATTTCGGGGAAGTCCATGGGTGAATTGATCGGGGAAATTCACCATCCGCTAGTTGCGGTGTACCAGGCCACAGAATACCGCGAGAAACCAGTAGAGGAGTCACTGGAACTGATAAAAAGGGATGTCGCGAGATATAATGCCCATGCGGTTAAGATTAAAGTCGGAGGGCTTATGTTCATGACTAAGGACATTAACGCCGTTGGTCCCAAAGGAAGGACCGAAACGATGATTCCGTTAATCCGCAAAACGTTTGGTGATAAAATGGTTTTGTATGCAGATTCAAACGGTTTTTATTCGGTGGATGAGGCGATACGGGTCGGCAGGTTACTGGAAGAGTATGGTTATGGTTTTTTCGAAGAACCTGTTCTTTTCGACTGGTATGAAGAGACCAAAGAGGTTGCCGATGCTCTTCGGATTCCAATTGCAGGGGGCGAACAGGAATACAGTCTGCATGGTTTCCGCTGGCTTATTGCCAATGACGGGCTTCAAATTGTTCAGCCTGATAACTATTATTTTGGCGGGATGATTCGTTCGATGCAAGTGGCTCGCATGGCGCAGGCGTTCGGAAAACGCTGTACACCGCACATGTCCGGCGGAGGACTCGGGTACCTTTATATGATTCATTTCGTATCGGCCCTTGCCAATGCGTCTGCTCATCATGAATTCAAAGGATTAAACACGAACGTAGAATTCGAATGTAAAACATCGCCCCTGTTGGTGGAGGATGGAAAGATTAAAGTGCCGACCGGGCCTGGCTTAGGTGTGGAAATTGATCCGGCTTTCATAAACAAGCATGAGGTTGTAAGAGGATAGTAATATAGAATACAAGAGGCAGAAGTCCATCCTTAATATATTGAAATACAGGTAATATACTCGTTTCAGGACGAAAAACGGGCTTTTGTCTCGAAAGTAAAATTTTTCTCCTAAAAAAGTGTTGATTTGGTTTTGTGAATCGGCTATAGTCCATTTTTTATAAAATCGCTCTGTCGCATGGGGTCGAATATTTTTGGGGTCAGCAGTATCACGGCGTGGCTGACTCAAGCCTCCGACAGGGCCAAATCGGGCCGGGACAATACGGTCTCCGTGACAATCAATTGATTAGTTGCCGTCTTTTTTACGGCCAGCTTTCAAGAATCAATTGTATTACCCGATGGTGTAATTGGTAACACATGGGCTTTTGGTGCCCACGTTCCAGGTTCGAGTCCTGGTCGGGTAGGTTTTAAATGATTAGTGATTAATGATTATTGATTAAAAAAGACTTCGCCCCATAATGACAGGCAGTACAGTAGAAGGACAGGTACGGTTTTATGGCTGAAAGAGTAGCGATAATTTTAGCGGCAGGTTTCAGTACGAGGATGAATACCCGCATAGCAAAGGTACTGCACGAAGTATGCGGGCGCCCTATGCTGGCATATGTTCTCGATGCCTGTCGTAAAGCCGGAATTTCAAAGATGTATGTCGTTGTCGGCTTCTCGTCCGAGCAAGTAAAATCGCGATTCTCTGATGTCGAAGATGTTGTATGGGTACAGCAGGAAAAACCATTGGGGACAGGTCATGCGGCTTTGTGCTGCAAGGAACATCTCAAGGATTTCGATGGTGAGACGCTGATACTTTGCGGCGACGGGCCTTTGATAAGAGCCAAAACATTAAAGAAGCTTATTGAAAAGCATGAATCGGGTCAGTCTGCGGCAACATTAGCAACGGCCCTTCTGGATAAGCCAAGGGGATACGGGCGAATAATCCGTGACAGGTACGGCAATATGCAGGGCATCATCGAAGACAGCGACTGCACAGAAGCACAGTTAGCAATAAAAGAAATAAATCCGAGCAACTACCTGTTCAATAATAAAATCCTTTTCGAAGCCCTTGAGAATATTAAGCCTGACAATGCCAAACATGAATATTATTTGACCGATGCAGTCTCAGGTATCATTGGAACCGGTCATAAGGTCGAAGCGATTACTGCGGTTTCTCCCGAGGAGGCGGTTGGTATCAACAGCAGAGAACAGCTTAGTGCAGCAAGTAAGATTATGCAGCGTCGGATTCAGCGAGAGCTAATGGAAAGCGGTGTAACGATAGTTGACCCTGCAAATACATGGATTGACGCAAGAGCGGAAATCGGACAGGACACGGTTATCGAGCCGTTTACTTATATTCACGGCGAGGTCAAAATAGGCAGGGACTGTAGAATCGGGCCGTTCGCTTATCTTAGACACGGAACGGTTTTGAAAAATGACGTAGTGTTAGGCGTTTATACGGAATTGAAAAATTCGACCCTGTCAGATAGTGTCCGAGTTCGACATCACAGCTATCTTGGTGATGCTACCGTGGGTGAAAAAGTTAATGTTGGGGCTGGGACGATAACGGCCAATTACGACGGGCAAAAAGTCTATCAGACACATATAGGTGACAACTGCTATATAGGTTCCGGGGCAGTATTGATAGCGCCGCTTGAGATAAAAGACGACTCACATATAAATGCGGGCACAGTGGTTTCGCAAGAAAGTATAAACAAATTGGGTGGAAAGGCTTAAAAAAATGTTTCTAAGTGATAACCTGAAGATATTTTCCGGCAGCAGTAATCCTACATTGGCAAGTGATGTTTGCAAATATTTGGGGATTCCACTTGGCGGCGCGCATATAGAAAGGTTTCCGGACGGAGAAAAGGCTATCAGGGTCGAAGACGATGTTCGCGGAAGAGATTGCTTTGTTGTGCAGTCAACGTGCAAGCCGGTTGATGAGCATTTAGTGGAGCTTTTGATTTATTTAGACTGCCTGCGAAGAGCCAGCGCCAGCCGTATTACTGTGGTTATTCCATATTTCGGCTATGCCCGACAGGACAGGAAAGACGAAGGACGCGTACCCATTACAGCGAAACTGGTGGCTAATCTTATAACGACCGCCGGAGCCAGCAGAGTATTGGCGATAGACCTGCATGCCAATCAGTTGCAGGGCTTTTTCGATATACCGGTCGATCATCTGACTGGCGAGCTTGTATTGAATAAGTATTTCAGGGACAAGAAGATTAATAACCTGACGGTGGTTTCACCTGACGTCGGCAACATGAAGATGGCAGCCAGATATGCGTCGAACCTTGGTGGAGAGCTGGCGATTGTGCATAAAAAACGAGTCAACGGCAGCGAAGTGGAGGCCAATGAGATAATAGGTGAGGTTAAAGGCAGAAATATTCTGATGTGCGATGATATTATCGCCACAGCAGGGACAATATGCAGTGCCGCGAGTCTGCTTAAAGAACGCGGAGCTGAAAAAATATATGTCAGTGCTACACACGGTGTTTTTGCACCGCCGGCATTCGAACGGCTTGAGCAGGCGCCGGTTGACGAAGTAGTAGTGACAAATACAATACCGTTAAATGAACGGGCACAAGAGGTTGGAAGTATCAAGGTATTAAGCGTAGCTTCTATGCTTGGTGAGGCGATAAAGCGAATTCACAGGAATGAATCGATAAGTAACCTGTTTAACAATATTTGAACAGGACAAAGAACAAGGTTTCCCATTTTACGAGAAGCTGCCGTCAATGGGACCCATTTGAGGTAAGAAGATTATGGCAAAAACAAAGCTTTTAAAAGCAGAAATCCGAGAACATACCGGTACAAATTCCGTCCAAAAAGTACGAAAAGAAGGCAGGATACCTGCTATTGTGTACGGGCATAAGCAGACACCGGTAGCCATTTCGTTAGATGCACATAACTTCGTAGAAGTACTGCATCATGGACAAAGGCTGCTTGATGTGCAAATTGACAAGAAGAAAGAAAAGATCATTGTCAAAGACCTGCAGTACGATTATTTAAGTAAGAACATCATTCATGCCGACCTGATGCGGGTTGACATTACCGAAACGATTAAAGTGAACGTTCCTATTGAGCTTAAAAGCGCAGGCGCCGCCAAGGGAACGCATGAAGGCGGCATTATAGAAGAACATGCAGATCAACTGGAAATCGAATGCAAGGCAACCGATATTCCGGAGGCTATCGTTGTATCAGTTAAAGACGTTGGAGTCGGTGATTCGTTACACGCCGGTGATATTACGCTTCCCGAAGGTGTGAAACTAATCAGTCCGCCTGAGACCCTTCTTGTTACCTGTCATTTAGTTGCCGCGGCCAAGACGACCGAAGAGGTTGAAGAGGAAATACCGACTGCACCAGAGGTTATTACTGAGGCCAAGAAGCCTGAAGAAGAGGGTAACGCAACTCCGGAAGACAAAAAATGATGGGGCCATTTGGGCATAATTGAACTATGGGCGATATGAAAATTGTCGTCGGCCTGGGTAATCCGGGCGATGAGTATATTAATACGCGACACAACATGGGATTTAAGGTAATTGATTCGGTGTCAAAGTCGCTGAATATAGAAGTAAAACAAAGAAAGTTCGGCGGACGTTTCGGTTTGGGTGAATTTTCATATAAAAAGTTAATATTGTTAAAGCCGTGGCAGTATATGAACCGCAGCGGTCAGGTCGTAGCAACCGCATCTGGTTTTTACAAGCTTTCTACTAAAGACCTGCTGGTGATAACGGACGATATGGACCTTGAACCCGGCCGGATTCGAATCAGGGCCAAAGGCTCTGCCGGAGGCCATAATGGTCTGGCAGATATTATCGAGAAGCTGGGCACAAATAATTTTGCCCGCTGCCGAATCGGTATTGGCCGCAGCAGTAAAGACGATGCTGTGGACCATGTTCTCGATAAGCCGGCAAAAGAAGAAGAACCTTTACTGGCTGAGGCAATAGAGAGAGCCCGAAAAGCAGTGTTTTGCTGGATAGAATACGGCACAGAGAAGACAATGAACGAATTTAACAGTTACGGTGAATAATCATCGAAACTTATGTGTTTACAATAAACTGAAACAGATAATTTGATAAAAATGATAATTGATATCGGGAGGTAATTAGCTTGGAAACCGAAACAAAGAACAAATTATATGAAGGGATGTTTCTTGTCGATTCAGCTCTAACCGGAGCAGATTGGGACGGGATTATCGCGGCTATCAGAACCATACTGGAAAAGGCTGGGGCTGAGATTGTTTCGATAGAAAAATGGGACGACCGGAGACTTGCCTATGATATTAAACGGACAAGCAGAGGAACGTATATCCTTAGTTATTTCAGGGTCGATGGCGGAAAAATAAGAGATATCGAAAAATCCGTTCGACTCTCAGAGAAAATTATACGTGTCCTGATTCTCAGCGCCGAACATCTCACTCAAGAGGATATTGAGAAAGATACTCCTGCTTCTAAACTGGAAAAAGAAAAACAGGAAAAACAAGAAAACCAGGAAACACCGGCAGAATCAGTAAGCCCAGCAGAAGAGGCTGGAGAAATCGAGAAAACAGAAGATGCTGAGGATTTGCAGGTATCGGATGTAAACCCGATATCAGACGTGAGTGCAATGGTGGACGAAAGCCCAGTAGAGGATGTAAGCCAAGCAGCGGAAGATGTAATAGAAAAGCAGCCGGAACAGGACCCGATTGAAGGCTCAGAAGAAGCTGGTGAAAAAGAACAGCTATAGCCTGAAGTTTGCTCTAATAGCAGGAACAGAGCCGGATAAACGAATTTTAAGTTGAAGCAGAAAGAAGAGTGTAAGCATGGCTAATTTTAATAAAATTATGCTGATGGGCAATTTGACCCGTGACCCGCAGTTGTCATATACACCAAACCAGACGCCAGTAGTCGATTTTGGTCTGGCTGTTAATCGCAGGTGGACCGGCCAGGACGGAAGCCAACGGGATGAAACGTGTTTTGTGGACTGCAGAATGTTCGGTAAGAGAGCGGAAGTAGTCAATAAGTACTGCAAAAAGGGAAATCCTCTGTTTGTCGAAGGACGTCTTACATTTGACAGTTGGGAAGCGCAGGACGGCACGAAGCGCAGCAAACATAGAGTTACCGTTGAGAATTTTGAGTTTATCGGCGGTGGCGGAGGCGGTGGTGGTGCCGGGCAGGGAACAAACAGAACAGGAACTCAACCAAGACAGCAGGTCAGTGATGACGATATACCGTTTTAATCTGAAAAAGCATAAAATATGTGGATTCAGATTGCGAATTTTAGATATTTAGTGATTGAATTTATTTGTGGTCATCAAAAAATCCAAGTTATGAAATATTAAAAGTAGGCAGGTAAAAGATGATAGAAAGAAGCAATAGCAGAGGTAATAACAGAAGAAATAATAATAACAGAAAAAAGCCGGGCTTCTCAGGAACCCGCGAACAAACACAATGTCGTTTTTGCAGAAGAGGCATAAAGTACGTTGACTACAAAGACATCGGTACACTGCAAAAGCTTTTGACCAATCGCGGAAAAATATACTCTCGTAAGCGCAGCGGTAACTGCGCCGGCTGTCAGAGAAAGGCGAAAAAAGCAATCAAACGCGCCCGGTACATGGCATTACTTCCGTTTACAGTTTGATTGGTAGTTGGTGAATCGATTAAGGACGCACGATTCACATGATATGAAAAATGAAATATGAAGCCCATTAGATATTTTCAGGACAGGACAATATTTATATCTGACGGGAAAAATGTTCAAGGGGACAAAAATGGCTAAAATGCCTAAGACAATGAAGATTTTACTTTGTGAAGATATTACGAAACTTGGCTGGCTCGGTGATGTTGTTGAAGTCAATACCGGATATGCACGAAACTATTTGCTGCCGCAGGGCCTGGCAAAGATGGCAACCGATGCCAGCATCAGGGCAATAGCCGAAGAAAAAGCCAAGCGTGCAGAGCAGCGCATACAGGACAGCAGACGACTCGAAAAAGCCGCCGAAGCTGTGGAAGGCGCCGAGGCCGTTGTGGCAGCCAAAGCCAACGAGCAGGGGCATTTATTCGGCTCAGTCGCCGAACGTCAGATAGCGGCCAACCTGCGGGCACAGGGATTCGAGGTAGCCGACGATATCGTTCAACTGCCGGAGCATATAAAAGAGATCGGTACGCACGCGGTAAAGCTTAAGTTCGCCGAAAATGTGACTGCAACCGTTAATGTTGTAGTGGTTCCCGAACAGCAGGAGGACACTCCGGAAACAGGTGCCGGTTAGAAACTATATCGGATGCCTGCATAGATATTAGTATTATTCTGGAACTGCCCGAAGAAAGTATGAGGGTAATCACCGAAGAATATATTGCCGCCAATCTCCAGGGCAGTGTCGTCATTTAGTTTATAATTAACGTTGGGGCGCATATAAACATCCTTGTCGGATGGTGAATAGTAGGTAAAAAGCGAACATCTCAGATTTTGATTCATCAAAAGCTTTGTAAGTCTCAGTGTTACCAAATGCCTGTCTTTGTCCCTGGCCGGTCCTGATGCCAAACTATTTTTGTACTGGCTGAAATCCTGCATCTGTTCAAGATAATATTGAATGCCCGCGGTAAAGTCTCTTCCAATTTCCTGTGTATAACCAACCAGATACCTCA
>JAVVFI010000228.1:0-8918 GCA_032250555.1 Sedimentisphaerales bacterium | reverse complement strand
CTGCGCCAGCAAAGATATAGGTGTCTTTAACATCGGTTGGTCCCGGCTGTATAAAGGTCGTATTGGAGCGTGCTATGTTGCTGAATGTTAGAATTATGCCTGCTGTGATACAAATAGAAATTAATTTCTTCATTTCTTTTCATCTCCCTCTGATATTGTTGCATCAGTTCACCCTGCAAAAAAGGAAAATATTAAATGCTGGCTTTTATAATTTGATAGCCGGTTTACAGAACCGGGACTAATGTGTTGCCGGGCCAAGTATGCAGATATAGCAAAAGTTAATATTTCCCCCTCTTTTTCATAAGAATTGCCTCGAATAAACTAACCGCACATCGTCAAGATAATAATGGAAAAGCTCCCCCCCTGAGGAACATCTTTATTGTATGTTATTATATCAAATTCCGAGCGTAATGTCCAGAAAAAAAAGGGAAAAGCAGAAGGTTATGGAAAAATACTTTTTTATAACCGAGGATATGGTTTTGTGTATAAACAGCCCAGTTATTCTTTTGTCGAAAGTCCAATAAAAAAGTTTGTTTCAACCGTTTTGCTTTTCGCAGGCTGTCATACTCTACGGAACTGCTGAAAACCGCAATGCATATCTGATTAATAAATATATTAATCGCAACTTATTATCGCTGCGTTTTTTTTTGCCAGGCTTGTCAGCCCAATGTCGTTTGAACCGTCAAGCCCAGCCTGAAGGAGGTTGATGAAATTCTTTTATGTTTGCTCCTGCAAACACTCATTTCCGATTCTTTCTGTTCTCCCAGCAACAGCCCTATAATAACAAATGTGAAGTGCCTGTAAATCAGTGCAGAACCTGTTTTTACTATCAGGCAAACTACTCTTGTTCGTATCAGGGATTCCCCTATGGAAGAAGTAAATCGAGAGTCAAAGAAGATGCATGCGTCAAAAGTCCAAAAACAGAGCCCCGAACGTAAGTGAGGGGTCAAAAACGAAGGTTAATTGGCCGTTTCCGTACTTTTGGCGGTGGCATCAAAGAAGAGAAATAAAAAGATTATCCAGCGATGGGGCCGAGTACTGCTTTTGATATAACACCAGAGTGGTATATCAGGCTTTTTTGTTTATTCGGACCAGTTTGTTACTTACAGTGATTTTATTTTCTGGGTTGGCCAATAGCTACTTGTGTGAAATGTCAACAGTATTAGCCTAAAAACTCAGTTACAAGGCAATTATCTTCTGTGTCGAGCAATATCCTGCTATCCGTATAGCCCCATAAAAGAGATTTTTGAATATGATGCTTATTGACAGCGTGCATGAGTCTTGGCACAAGGGTCTCTGGTTAAGTGCAGCCGGATATAAGACGATAAATTTTACAGATTAGAGAAGGTGCGTTTAAGAGAAGGGCGGTGGTAAATTGTATATCCGTAAGGTTTTGCTACCATTTAAGTTAGCACTTGTTCTGGTGCTTTCTTTTGTGATTATCAGGACGGTGATAGTGCCACAGCACCCGGCAGGGATTTTTGCACCGGCCTCAGCAGTTGGTACTGAAAATATAAGTTCCAATAGGGCTGAAAATCCGGTCCAGGCCGCGGCCAAAGACTATTCAGTTATCGCCGCACAAAATATATTTGGTGCAGATTCATCGGATGCCGAAAACGAATCCTTACAAGTAAGCAAGCTTGATAGTGTTGTTAAGTTAGCTGAGGAGGAACTCAGCCTGGAATTGGTCGGAACCGTTTGTGGAAATAAGGCGGTTTCTCGTGCGATCATAATAAATACTAAAACCAAGCTGCTTGGTATGTATAAAACAGGACATAACATCGGAGAGGCTCGTATTGAGAGCATCGAAGAAGAAGCTGTTATTTTATTTCATAACGGACAAAGAAAAATGTTAATACTGAACAGAATCGGCAGGGATAATAAAAATAATACACAGATGCTTTCGTCGGCGGCTATTAACAAAACCGACGAATTTGTAGATCCTGTTATATCGGTTAAGCAGTCTTTCGATGAGAATCCAACAAAAGTATCACATTTGGAGATGATATTAAGCAACGCGACCATTGAGCCATATATTGTTGACGGTCAGATCGAAGGACTGAAAATAAATAATTTGGAAAAAATACCGCTCGCAAAGGTCATCGGTTTAAAAGATGGTGACATTATAAGCCATATAAATGGACAACGATTGACCAGCAAGCAGAAGGCATTCCAGGTTTTTAAAAAAGCACGGTCAGAGGCTACTATGAGTTTGGAATTGTTAAGCGATGGCGAAACTAAGGAATTGTCACTTACTTTGCCGTAAGTCATTAGGGAAATCAGAGTGAACAGGCTAAAAGAGATGGGATTAAAGAACTTAAAAACCAATGAGCAAAGATCACGGAAGTTGTTGAAAAGCTTTCTTTGTTTTATATGTGTGTTTTGCATAAATTTTACAGGCTGTCAGTCGGATTCTGCATCTGTTACAGTTCAGCCCCGGCAAGAGAAGATTATGCGGCCGAATGAAAACTTTCGTTCCGAAAATATTGTTGCCAGGCAAATTGAGCAACTAAACAAAATGGATACGAATTATGACGTCAAAAACAACTCAGGGATTTTGACAGATTTTCCGCAGACTAAAACAACCGGCAATATTACTGGAGACTCAAAATATCATTCGAGGCTTGCTGTTGGCATTATGGAGAACACCCCGCCGCCAGTAAAGACACAGGTTTATTCCTTCGGTGAACACCTGGCTCAAAACAACGGGCCGGATATGGCTTCGGGGCAGTTGTTTTCTCAAGAGCGTCCACACCTGGTAAATATGCCGGTACTTGATGAGCCCGGTATGGCTGATGAGCTTATATCCGTGAACTTTGAGCAGGTTGATATTCGAACAGTTATTAAGACTGTCGGAGATATAACCGGTATTAATTTTGTAATTGATGATAATGTTAGCGGCACTGTTACGCTGATGTCACCCACAAAAATACGCATGGGCGAACTCTATGGGTATTTGGAATCTATTTTGGAGGTGCGGGGATATGCGGCTGTACCTGCCGAAAATCTTGTCAAGATAGTTCCAAGAGAAGATGCTGCAAAACGCAATCTGCAGGTTCGCGTAGGCAGTAATCCTGAAGATATACCTAAAAACGATTCTATTATTACCCAGATAATACCATTGAGCTATGCGGATGCAACAGAGGTCAGTCAAATCGTTCAGCCTCTTTTGGCAACCGGCTCACAGATGGCGATATATACCAGAACTAATTCGATTGTTATTACGGATACCAGTTCGAATATACATCATATTGCCACTATTATTCAAAAACTTGATGTAACAGGCTCTCAAGAGCAGGTTGCGGTATTCAGCCTGGAGTATGCTTCGGCACAAATCCTCAGTGAGCAAATAACCCGCATAATGGAAAAGCACAGATCAGCTTCGCAGGCCGGGCGAAACCGAAATACTCCACAGATTGAGACGGATATAAAAATTCTCCCTGACGAAAGGACGAATTCACTTGTCGTTGTTGCCAATGCACAGGATACAGAGACGATTGATGGGCTGATAAGTCAGCTTGATATTCAACGTCCGATGGGTAATAACAACGTTCATGTGGTTTACCTTAAGAACGGTCTGGCTGTGGACGTTGCTAAATCACTGACGGCAGCACTGTCGAATTTGAGAATCGCCGGTGCACTCGAAGCCACCCAACAGGTGAACGTTACTGCTGATGAAGGCACGAATGCGTTAATCATTGCCGCTTCAGCGCAGGACTATGAGGTTCTCGCCGAAATTATCGATAAGCTTGACATTTTCCGTGAGCAGGTTTTCGTTGAGATGCTTATTATGGAAGTCGGTGAGGACGGCTTAAGGAAAATAGGCGTTGACTGGGCCACGCTTGACCAGTCGGTGGACGGCAGTGCGCGAGTTTTCGGAGCGACGAATTTTGGTCCTCGTGTGGATTTTGCCAGTGGAACCCTTGAAGGGCTGGCGGTCGGTTTATGGAGAGGAAGCGGCACTGGCGTAAGAATCGGAAGTATGCTGCACGCTTTGGAAAAGCAGTCCGGAGTTAATATTCTTTCTACACCGCATATCCTGACATCCAACAACAGTAAGGCCAAGATAGTCGTCGGTGAAAGCAGGGCTTTTGTAACGCAATCGAAAATTACCGAGGGAGACCCTCTTACACCGACAGTAATAAAAACATTCGAATACAAAGATGTAGGTATTACTATGGAGATAACTCCTCACATCAGCCAGGGTGGGCTTATAAGGCTTGAAATTAAAAGTGAGTTCACGAAACTTATCGAAGATGTTACCACTGTTTCCGTAGATACTCCTACCACGGCTAAACGAGAGGCTGAGACAATCGTCTCTATGAACAGCGGCTCGACAGTGGTAATTGGCGGCCTTATTCGAGATG
Source organism: Sedimentisphaerales bacterium (assembly GCA_032250555.1). Classification (GTDB taxonomy): domain Bacteria; phylum Planctomycetota; class Phycisphaerae; order Sedimentisphaerales; family Anaerobacaceae; genus NIOZ-UU13. The sequence goes on along the minus strand of JAVVFI010000228.1, from coordinate 4,551 downwards.
ATAAAATTACTATCGAGAAAAAGGTGCCTTTGATTGGTGATATCCCTCTGGTTGGTGGTCTGTTCAAATTCAGGAAAGACCAGCTTCAAAAAACAAATCTGCTGTTTTTTATAACACCTCATATTGCGGTCAGCCAGGAGGATTTGGAGCAGATAACCAGGGACAAGAAGAAGGAAATTGGATCGGCATTGGAAGATTTTGAGCAAAATAACGAGCAGGAATGATGATGTAGTGTTTGTTACTGGCTTCGAGGAGGTCAATTGGTGGATAAAGAGTTACAAGGACAAGTCATAAGCCAAAAGCGCAGTGAAATCCCAAATGGGGATAAGTGTGTCGACAGGAGGGCTTATTCAGAAAAAGGCGGCAATGCAGATCCCGATAGCGGTGATTATTTGGATACTATTTCTCCGGAGCAGTTGAATCCGGAGCTTGTGAGGAAACTGCCGCTTGAGTTTCTTAAGAGTCAATGTGCTATTCCAATCATTTTGGAAGACGGGCGGGTGGCAATTGCTCTTGCAGATGCGCTTAATGTAGAGGCGTATGATGCGATTTTGAGTATATTAGCAGGGACACAGGAAGTGATAAAGGGGCTTTGGGGACCAGGGCAGCAATGCAGTCGAATCACGTGTCCCGCTTCTGAGATAGAGAAGGCTATAAGCCGCTGTTACTATCATCAAAATACATCCGCCGGCAGCGATAATGATAATCCTGAAGCACAGGCTTTGATGAACCAGAACAGTGACACTGGTGAGAGTGGCATTCAAACCCACGCTGAAGACCTGCTGAATATTGCCAACAAAGCACCGATTGTAAAGCTGGTTAATAACATCTTATTCCAGGCTGTACACCGCAGAGCCAGCGATATTCATATTGAGCCTTACGAGCATGAGGCTCGTGTGCGTTTCAGGATTGATGGTGTGCTGCGCGATGTGGTTACTTTGCCAAAACAGCAGATCGCGGCGCTTCTGTCACGCTTAAAAATCATGGCTAATCTTAATATTGCCGAGCGAAGATTGCCGCAGGATGGCCAGAGCCGGATTAAAATAGGCCGTGATCTTGTTGATATTCGAGTTTCCGTCATCCCGACATTAGGCGGCGAACGTGTGATGCTCAGGCTGCTTGATAAAAGCCGCGGCCAGTTGGGTTTGGAGCAGGTAGGATTCAGCCCCGAGATGCTTAGTTATTTTAGAAATTTGATTAACCTTCCTCATGGTATAATTTTACTCACAGGCCCGACGGGCAGTGGCAAAACAACGACTTTATATGCCGCTCTCAATGAGCTTAATTGCGAAGAACGAAACATTCTTACTGTCGAAGACCCGATTGAGTATCAACTTCCCGGGATTGGGCAAATGCAGGTAAAGCCAAAGATAAACCTTACTTTTGCCAGTTGTTTCCGCCATATTCTCAGGCAGGACCCGGACGTGATTATGATAGGAGAAATTCGTGACCTTGAAACTGCAGAGATTGCGATTCAGGCCTCACTTACAGGCCATTTGGTTTTAAGTACTTTGCATACTAACGATTCGGCTTCAGCCATAACTCGATTGATTGATATGGGTATCGAACCTTACTTGATTTCATCATCGGTTATAGCCGTTATGGCGCAACGTCTCATACGGGTTATATGCCCGCACTGCAAAAGCCCGTACGGGCCGCAGGAGCAAATGATTTCACTTTGGAGCGAGAAAGAGAAGGCTTCATTGGTCCGCGGGCAGTTCTATAAGGGCTCCGGGTGTGAGAACTGTGTTCAAACCGGCTATATGGGCAGGACAGGAATTCTTGAACTGCTGGTCATTGATGACGAAATCAAGGAGCTGACGACTACACGGGCCTGTTCACATGTTATAAAGCAGGTGGCTGTTGAAAAAGGCATGAGTACTTTGCGGGAGGATGGATTACGCAAAGCAATGGCTGGTGAAACTACGCTTGAAGAGGTTTGCAGGGTTACACAAGATAGTGTTCATACAAATTTAAAGGTGGGTGAGCATGTCGGTGGCTGAACACAATATACAGGTTGAAAAGACCGTTCCCTCATCACAGATGACACAGAGGGAAATCCACGGCCAGATATCGTGTATGGATAACCGCAATAATAGTTGTGTTGATGTAAATGTAAATACATACAGGAAGGATATTTTCAGAAGGACCAGAACCAGAGACATTTGCAGGATAGCACGTCAGTTGGCTACACTATTGCGTGCGGGTATGCCGCTTGTGCCTGCTTTATCAGCATTAGTCGAGCAGTTGCAGGGGAGTACCGAACGCAAACCGATTAGTTTTGGAAGCCGGGAAAATCCACTGGCGCTGGTTATGAAAGAAGTCTGCAACTGTGTGAATGCGGGAAGCTCACTTTCAACTGCGCTTGGCAGGCATCCGGAAGTTTTTTCAAACGTGTTCGTGAATATGGTCGCTGCCGGGGAAACAAGCGGAACCCTCGAAGATGTTTTTCTGAGTTTGGCTCAAATGCTGGAAAAACGCGTACATCTTGCGAACAAAGTCAAATCCGCTATAGCTTATCCGCTAATGATGTCGGTGGTTGCGGTAACAGTGGTCGTATTCCTGTTGTCTTTTGTTGTGCCGAGCATAACACAGATATTTCTTGAGATTGACCGGGCCCTTCCACTGCCGACGAGGCTGTTAATCTCAACCAGTGCTTTTATGAAAACATATTTTGTACCGATTGTCGTTATGGTTTTTGCGGTGTTCTTTGGAATCGGAGCCTGGAAAAGAACCAAAGACGGTAAAATTATATGGGACCGTTATAAACTAAAAATGCCTCTCTTTGGTAAACTCTTCCTTAAAGTGGAAACTGCCCGTCTGGCCAGGACATTGGGTATACTTCTTACAAGTGGTATTCCGATACTTGGCGCTCTGGAAATCGTAAAAGGTATTGTTCAGAACAGTTTCATCGCAAATGCACTGGATTGTGTTAAAGAAAGAGTTAGCAAAGGCAGTGATATCGCAGAAGCAATAAGAAAGACCGGGCTATTTCCCCCTATCGTGATTCACATAATGGCGACGGGCCAAATGAGCGGAAGTATAGAAAGCGGCCTGATGGATATTGCTGATATGTATGACGATGAAGTCGAGATGACGGCTAAAACGCTAACCTCGCTTATTGAGCCGGTAATACTTCTTATTATGGGCGCGGTTATTGGCTTTATAGTGTTAGCTATTTTGCTGCCTATATTTGAGATAAATCAGGCCCTTTAATTGAAAGCTGGAACCTGGATGAATGACGCTGATAGTATGGTGGAATAGGCAAGTGGGTATGAAGACGATAAAGTTCAATGCATTTACTTTAGTGGAAGTTATTGCAGCACTGGTTATAGTCTCAATATCTCTGCTGGGTTTAATAAGACTTCATCTGATAAGCATCACTATGGCTGATGCGGCAGAGATAACTTCACAGGCTGTTCTTTTAGCAGAGGAGAAAATCGCAGAAACCCTGGCCCAGGGATACCCGAAAGAAGGGACCGCATCCGGCGTTGTTGAAAAAAAAACTCATAGTTTACACTGGCAAACTGAAGTTTCTGATTTGCAGTCACCTCAGTTGGTCGAAGCTGATATTACCGGATTGCGAAAAATATGTGTTGAGGTCGGCTGGAAGCAGGGGAGCAGCTCCAAAAGTCTGCAAATGTCAACTTATGTAGCCGACAGGAGATTACCGTGAAAAGTAAATCCGTTAAATATAACGTTACGCCGTTAGCAGGAGGGGCGTTTTACGAACAGCCTCTACGAATTCGGTGTCGGCGCAGAGACGGATTTACACTGATCGAGATTCTTGTGTCTGTGACAATAATTGCGACGATTGTTTCAATGGTTTACGGCAGTTATTTTGCAACAGCAAAATCCGCCGATGCATATAAAGCCAAAATGACTACGTCCGGACAGACTCAAAAAGTGCTGAGGTGGATGGCTCAACAGATTCGCTGTTCGTATGTCGGCAAAGTAACTGAGGAAGAGGAAACAGAGTCGGCCGGGACAGATTCCAGCCGTACAAGTAAAATTAAGAAGAGTCCAATCATGTACTTTAGTTATGAGCCGGATGCTCCCGGAAGCGGGACTTTACATCTGGTAACTACTCACATGCTTTTCTGTGAGGATGGATATACCGGCGGGCTTGTTGATATTGCTTACAAATTTGATAAAAACAGCGGCACGCTTTCTCTGAGCCAGAGGAGATTTGTTGGAACACCTGAAAAATATCTTGAAGATAGAAATTGGCGGCCGCTTCTTGAAAATGTCGAATCTGTTGAGTTGGAATTTTTTGATGGGCGGCAATGGTTGAAGGAATGGGATTTCGAGCTAAAGAAAAAAATCCCCGCTGCGGTGAAAATTGGTATTACCAGTACGGACGAAAATGGTCGGAAATGCCACTATGGTACTATTGCTTATATGGGCTGCTCCGGCAACTCTGGTCGAGAAATTCTGTCTGAAACGTTGGTTGGTAAATAATGAGACTGAGAATAGCAAAAGAAGAACATAGCGGGTTTGTGCTTGTTGTTGTCCTGTGTATGGTCATCATGCTGGGGATTTTGCTGTTTG
>JAVVFI010000227.1:0-8927 GCA_032250555.1 Sedimentisphaerales bacterium | reverse complement strand
CTGAAGGCAGAACTTTTATTTTCGTGTTATTCGACTCATCGACTTTCAGCGTAATCTCATCGTCCTTGATATCGACAACAGTTCCGATAATGCCCCCGATTGTTCTTACTTTGTCGTTTTTAGACAGGGTCTGGACCATTTTTTTGTGCTCCTGCTGTTTCTTTCGAGGCCCTCTAAAAAGAATCAAATACATCATCACGAACATCAGGCCAAGAAAAATCAGATTATAAGGCTCCAAAATCCCTTTACTCCCTCGCCCGACTCCGGTACCGTTGGGATCGGATGCTGTCGTAGTCGTTGTTGTAGGAGTATCCTCTCCGGCAACCGGTTCTGCTGTTATAGAAGAAGGCGCCTCATTTTGTGCCAATATCCATACTTTGCTCATTTGTCTTTTCCCTTCATAATTTCGTATATCACATTTCGTATTGTGATAACTGCGAGGTTACCCGCAGGCCAAATAGCAAATACTAACGTTTTTTTATTAATAATCAAATCTTTTTGCTAAGTCGTCAAAATTGCTTGTTTTTATCGCCTGCCTTATCCGGCTAATTAACCTCTGATAAAATGTTATATTATGCAGCGATACTAAGATTGGGCCTAACATTTCTCCGGAATTGAAGAAGTGTCTCAGACTGGCCCGGCTGAAGTTTCTGCAGCAGTAACAGTCGCAATCGGCTTCAATTGGACTGGCATCTTGTATATGTACATTATTTCTCAGCCTCAAAGGCCCGTTTTCAGTAAAGGCATAGGCATTTCGCCCGTTTCGGGTAGGAAGAACACAATCGAACATGTCAACACCGGACCTGACCGCTGCGATAATATCCGCTGGTGTCCCTGCGCCCATAAGGTAATGTGGTTTGTCCTCAGGTAGAAACCCAGCCGTATGACTAACCGTTTTTATCATATTCTCATGTCCTTCACCCACACTTAAACCCCCGATAGCATACCCGTCAAAGCCCGTTTTGACAAGCTCCGATGCGCAATAAGTTCGTAAATCTAAGTCTATTCCGCCCTGGACAATCCCAAAAAGCAACTGGTTGGGATTGTTATGTGCCTCTTTGGAACGATTTGCCCAAAGGATGCTTCTGTCAACCGCCTTCTTAAGCGGTTCCTTCTCGATGGGAAACTTCGTGCATTCATCGAAGCACATTATGATATCAACACCCAGCCGGTTTTGAATATTTGTTGCGATTTCGGCGTTCAGATATATTTTTGCGCCGTCTATATGGCTGGCGAATTCAACACCGTCATCATCGATTTTAGTCAGTGAGCTTAGAGAAAAAACCTGGTAACCTCCGCTGTCGGTAAGTATCGGACCTTCCCAGGCCATGAATTTATGCAGTCCGCCAAGTTTTTCAATGGTCTCGACGCCGGGTCTCAGCAGCAAATGGTAAGTATTGGCCAGGACAATCTTCGAGCCGGTCTCTTTGAGTTGTCGCGGCGTTATGCCTTTGACTGCCCCAGCAGTCCCCACCGGCATAAAAACAGGCGTTTCAACTGTCCCATGAGCCGTTGTTAATAAACCAAGCCTGGCGGACGAACTGGAATCTTTATGGAGAACCTGGAAGTTAGACATATCAATAAATACTGATTATTTTGGAATCCGGATAATAATAGGAAAGTATCTTTTTTGTTTTTTTACCTTTTCTTGCCATTCCCTGCGCGCCGCATTGGCACATTCCGACGCCGTGCCCCCAGCCTCTGCCGGATGAAATTTCCCATTTATCACCTTGTTTTATCATTTCGCAGACGGTACTCTTAAATTTTCGCCCCGTTGGGTCGATTGCCAGACGAAAGTCCTCTGCTCTTAAAGAATCACTTTTACCGTTTGCCCCGACCAGCTTGATTTTAGTCAGGCGTGAAAAATCTTCATAATTACTCGGCGACACCGACTCGATTTTTGTGATTTTCCCAAGCTGCTTTAAATTCGGATACCTTTGTAATAACCTGCTTACAACAAAAGCATTATCTAATTGAAGCATGGGCCAGAAGAAAAATTTCTCCTTGGCTACTTTCTTGCAATAGGAACAGGGCACCCCAATTAGCGGCTCAAAAGAATCACCGAATACATTTATGCTGTTTTCAGTATGACCGCCGCAGATCGAGCTGTAGTAAGTAGGAAATATATCTTCACCGCCGTCAGCTTGTTTGCAAACCAGCACCTGGCCTTTTGTTTGATTAACGCTGTTCCAAATCTCAGTGGACTCTGCCCGCACGCCCCGGTAAACCTGATGTGCCGCTGTTTTTCTCATGTCCCATTCACGATTTTTACCGAACCGTTTCTTAATATATAAACAATAGGTCCTCGCCGCGATTGTCTGGGCTTTAAGGGCCTCCGGCTCCCAGTAATCTGGCATCTCCGCCCCTACCACGCCGGCTAAATACACCTCAGGAGGAACTATATTAATCGCGTCAAAAGAACCGCTCTCCGGATTGATTAACAGCTTTAATTTGCCTCGATAATATTGGCCGTCCAAATTGAACATATACGGCTCATCTGGATAAACAATTACCTCATCATTCATAAAGGCCCGGCCGCCGATTGTAATTTGGCCCTTAACTAAATGAACCTCGATAGGTGCATCAACTTTGTCAAAATGTGAAGTTGGTAGTTGTGTTTCAAGGTTGGGATCGTCGGTGATGCTGAAGGATGATTCGATTTTCAGCTCGCAGGTTTCAATATCATCGAGCAGCAGTATCCTTACCCAATACTGTGGATCAACATCCATCTGGGGGATTGGTGTCGGAACCTGACGTTTCTTACAGCCGCTCAAAATTACCAGCAGCAGCAGAATGGCTGCTGTTTTGCCGTTCGCTATATGGGAATAACGTTTGCTGGAATTCTGATTGTAGAATTTAGAATATAGAATTCTCAATTTCCGTTTCCTGATTTCCAATTCTAAATTCTCTTTTTCTCAATTAATCCAGGCTTCGCAGTGATAATCCCAGGCTTCCAAGCGCTTTTTTAATTTCATTCAGGCTTGTTACACCGAAGTTTTTACAGCCCAGAAGCTCTGCCTCGGTTTTATGTGTCAATTCACCGATTGAGCGAAGGTTGAGCTTTTGAATGCACTTTCGAGCACGCACCGACAATTGGAGGTCATCAATGGGTTTGTTCCTCAAGCCCTCATCCTCATCTGCGATAACATCATGGTCCGGCATTTCTGACGAAGGAAGCTGCTTGTCATCAAGAGACATCCCGAGGCTCAGATTTTTCGGTTCGAGGATGGTTTTGATTTCCTTAAGAGACGTTTCACCGAAGTTCTTATAAGATAAAAGCTCCACTTCGCTGATGTTAAGAAGGTCCCCGAGCGTCTCGATTTTCATCTTCTTCAGGCAGTTTCTGCTCCGCACCGAAAGTTCAAAATCGGAAATAGGAGTTTCCAGAATCTGGCTTTTGCGGGTCTTTTTCTTTTCTTTCTCCTCGTCATAAAACATCGTTTTCGAGCTTTCGATGTCTTTGTGGAACAGGATTGCCCGTTTATGATTCGGATGAATCTCAAGTACCATATCGACGCATTTCGCCGCTTTGTCATACTTGCCGTCGTCTTCGTAAAGCACGGCTAAATTCAGCAGGGCATTCACATGGACCGGCGAGGTTGATGCAATTTGCCTGTAATATTCGATGGCCGCTTTTTCTTCACCCGATAAATCACACCGAAAAGCCAGATGAAAAAGGGCTCTTTGATGCTCTGGAGAAAGCTCCACAGCCTTTTTATAATTGTCTATTGCCTCTTCATAGAGTCCCTGCGCTTCCTCAAGACGACCGAACTGGTAATGGTATTCGGCACTAACATTCTCGAAATTTTTGCAGCTTTTAAGTTCCTTAGCCGCCGCCTCGAAATTCCCTGCATGCCGATATGTGGCCGTTTTTTCCATGCTTATATTCATTTTGTCCGCGTCATATTCGAGGCTTTTTTGCAGGTTTTCAATGGCCTTCTCGAATTCACCGCTCCGGCGAAGAGCAAAAGCTAAGTAGATATATTTCTCTTTGCAGTCAGAGGCCTTTTCAAGTTTCTCGATTGCTTCTGCGTTTCTTCCTAAGATATAAAGACCGATACCTGTTGCCAGTCGGGTTTTCTGACCGTTCTCACCAATATGTGCCTCTACTTGCTCACCGAATTTTAACAGGTTGTACTCACCGCAGTGCGCCTGCTGGCTCAGTGTCTTAAGTTCATCTAATGAAGGCAGATTTTCAGCAAATAAGTCGATTTCCAGTTCTAAAATTTGTTCCATTGAAGCTTCTCCCGCAATTTTCTTTTATTATGCGTATATAAGGTCAATTTTCTACTTCCACGCAGGCACCGAATCCACATCGCCCCTGCTGATATTACCCAAAGTCCGACCATTATAAGCATAAAACCAGCTTTTGCAACTTTTTTTTTAATCCCGCCTGTCCCGTCCATTTTTTTGGGCTTTTCAGGGAGGGTAGCAAATTCCCGCTTTTTTCTTTGGACCTGTCTATTGCCGTTGTGCGGCTGTTTTAAGAGGCAGCTTTACCCGACACCTTCAATCCAATAGTCAATAATCATTTATCAATAATCAATCAAAAGGTGGTTGCCCTGATTTGCCATGATATTACCCCAATGCGTTGTTGCCATTATCATTGTAGGGGCGGTTCGTGAACCGCCCACGCTAATAATCAATTGCAAAGACGGTCTTTTTTTTATTTAAAGCCTGCCAGCTCTCTCTCCCGCTTCACGATATCCTCAAGCCTGTGTCCCATGTGGAAATACTTCATCGCCCTGAATTTCTCCTTAGGCCGCTCGCCTTCTATATAAAATTGCCCTTTTATCACTGCCGCAAAACCATATTTACCCCGGTAACGACACGAAACACCGGGATAGGAAGGTCTGCGGAGAAAGGCGCATTGAGGAAGAAGCTGCTGTGCAGCTAAGGAAATGTTGTATATTGTTTTGTTTTTCAACTCATCACTAACGCCCCCGTGCTTGACCTTAATAGTTGCATCGTCAAGCACCGGTTCTAATTGGCCGAAGCGCTGTTTGAGCTTGTTCCTAAGTCTGGTTTTTTCATTATCCGTTAATGGGAATTTGAATGCAGGCCAGAGTGGGTTATCGATATTCCGGTGGAATATTCTCTTATACATACTGAACACTTTTTCTACATCGTTCGGCTCAACCAGCACCCCAAGTCCTCTATCATTCAACATTTTGTTGGTAATTGCTTGGAATTCTGTGCTGACTTCGCTAATCTGAGAAAATAACACATCATGGTCCTCCGACGTCGATGTATCGCAAAAGGACAGTGCAAGAAAAGTGGCCAGTACCATATCTATCGGCTCTTTATATCTGAATACCACAAGATAGAGTCCCGAGAATTTCCTTATTGATTCGATGAGCTTGTCCCGTTCGCCTCGGAAAGGCCCCTCTCCGACAATCAGACGAATCGAGCGAACGGTATCGGCTACAAGCTGATCTGTTGAGTCCAGATTAGCATCTGCGCAAGGCTTTTCGAGTCCTTTTTCCAGAATTTCGCGAATATCGTCCATTGTTATTGTACCTGTGGGAGGATTGGCATCTATCTGTGCCAGATAACGTTTCACGCTCGGGATCGCCTTGAAAGGGTCGAAAGACGACAACTCTCTAGCCAGACGCGCTGCTTCGAGTCTGGCGCTCAACTTCTCCGCGACATCCTCCTCCACAAGACCCTGTCTGCGCGCCTCTTCAACCAGCACCTTCCAATACCAGAACCACTTGTTTCTTTGGATTGTCGTCATGAGTTTGTCGATACTGTTTGATACGTCGGGACCTAAGTGTTTGACCATCTGTCCGACAAGCGGTCGAACTACCTCTTCGGCCTGCTTCGGGTATTTTTCGCGGATTTGTTCGGCTATTCGAGCCAACTCCAGAAGACCCTGATAATTGCCGACTGAATCTTCTTCGCAGAGCCTTTCTACAACTGTCTGGGCGGAGTGCGAAACAAGACCGATATCGGCAGTCAGGATAACCGTCTTGAACCGCAGTTGATTAAAGAAAAGACATATATTGTTCGGAACTTTGTTATTTATTAGGTATGATTCTATCTTGTCATTAAGCTCGCGGCCGGCGACATCACTATCCGGTAAATCCTTAAGCTTGGAATAGTCCCGCTCAAAAGACCAATAGGCCCTGTACGGTTTCGGAATGGCTGTCCACTGGCCTAAGGTCTTGGTATCGAACATGTTGTCCGCATCATCTATTTTCATATCCTCAACAGGCTTGACCGTTACCCTGGCGACATGCGGGCCGTCCAAAACCCTTTGAGCCTGCCAGACTAAGGCACCGTCGCTTTGCATTTGCTTCGAATACTTCCTTCCGAATGGAAGGTCGTTCAATATCTGCTCATCCGAAAGATGGTCGCCGGATGCATTGTCATTGTTTGTCTGCTTTGAAGGCACTTCGTATGAATATTCCGTCTTATCCCGGCTTTGCCGGAAAAACTTACCTACCTCCAGCGGGGTATCCACATTATGCGACTTAGGCATTATCCGGCCCGCAATGGCCAGCGCCGAGCGGGCAACTGACTCCAACGAAACGTCCCGTGGTAGTAGCGGATCACTATCTTTAACAGATAGGTCAAAGCTGCCGGGCTGTGATACACCGTTTATCCAATAATGCACCACATCCTTGCCGAAAATGAAATCACTATAACCCAGAAAAAACGTGTTATCGTGATAGACAGCCGGCTCCATCCAGTATATGGCGATGCGATAGCCAGAGCCGTCTGAGGCCATCAGTCCGTTAAAACTGCCCCGGCCCATGGGCATATAAAATTCCGATGTGAACTCGAACAGGCGCATACCGATTCCGTTCACATTCTCGGCGCGCATGGGTCCGGGACATATAAGCAAAATAAGCAGGACAGTAACTTTAGCCAACTTCATCATGATAAACCGTTGATTTATTAAGGTGTTCCCGGTCTTACACCTTAACAACTCTCGATACTCGCATACTTTAAACATAAGCCGCTGTCCCTTCAACAAACAAATCCACTTCAAACAGCAGGAAAAACAATTATCTATCCCGGTACGATAGCTTGCCATGACAAACTATCTGTCGCCGAACAGTAAACCGGAAAAGACATTTTGTTTAGAAGTTTTCAGACAAACTGACACTGCCTGAGGCTTGTGCACTTGCAGTTGCAGAACAGCCGCTGCCTTCTTCTATCTCTGCTACCGCAAGACAGTCAGTATCAACAGAGATGCCAGTGTAAGCACTAAAACATCCCGTATTAGAGTCAGAAGCGCTGTCAGAGCCGGGTTCATCTTCTAATTCTTCATAATCATATGATCCGGTGCCGGAGACTGAAGCTGATACGTATACGCTGTTACTGTCTGGGCCACTTACCTCTGCTTCTGCTACAGCGCTTGCGCTTGCCCATTCACCTTCCATCAGAGTTGCACTTGCTTCTGCATTTGCGTAGAGGGAGTAGCTCCAAGAGCATGAACCGCCTATGGTTGTATATTCCCAGTACCATCCCGAATCACTTTCCTCGTCATATCTTGTGCTTCCCGACGCATCCGCGCTTGCACTGATTGAGGCCCCAGGCCCATCGCTTAAGACCTCACCTAATGCAATGACTGAGACAATTAGCATTATTATAAGACATGTCAAAATTCTTGATTTCATAGTAAATTCCCTTTCTTTTATTAGTGTTTGTATCAATAAAATTCCTTTACTTTACTCTTAGAATATTTCCTACCTCATAGGCACCACCTCCTTTCAATGTTTTATCCTGCCGTTCTAATGGAATTTGTACTTTTGTAATATTGGGTAGATAATCTTCAAAGCATTGTGGGCTTTCTAACAGGCAAACCAAAAGAAAACCGATATGCTCGACCTGCAAAAGCTGCCTCGAACGTTCCTCTTCAAGACGCCTTTGTTGGCTCCGCGCCTTGCGTCTCGACTGAAAACGTTGTTTCAGGGCCTTTATTCTATTCTGCATTGCTTCCAGATAATAGATCGGACGTTCAGGGATAACCATCCAGACCTGCCCTAATAACTGTGACAGGCTCTCTTTGGTAAATTTGTAATCAAGTTGTGCCTTAATCGACGACGCATTACCGTTCTTGGATTGTGTTGTTGAACTGTCATTGAGTTTGCGCCACAAATCAACGCGCACATAACGCATCTTATCCCAGCGCTGCTTTATTTGCTTAACCTGTTCTTTGTATAAAGGTCTCATGTAAACAGGCATCAGTGGTGCATCTATCTTACCATAGCAGACACTCAGATCATCTGTCTTGGCTTTTTGCACCGCGTTCGGGTCAAGAAATGGAAACTGCGCTAATAACGAGTTTGCCGCATAATCCCAGATATCCGTATATTGCTCGCGTATCTCTTGTTTCTCCGCCTCTGTGGGAAACTTTGACCCCATTAGGTGCTCGGTGTACCAACGCATTCTGGCCCGATATACCTCGAACAAAGACCTGTCCTTTATTTTCGTGAGTCTCTCCCAGCATGGTGCAAATCCTCTGCGCAGAATCTCTAACCGCAAAACGTAATGCGTATTATCCTGATGTAGCGCAACCGCTTTGCGGATTGTCTCTAAATATTGCTGCCTCCATTCATCCGGCCACTGGCTTGGCGAGCGGTACATGCAGTCCTCAATAGCCTGAAGTGTTTGTTCGGTCAGGGCAGGCTCCGCGGAACCCATCTTCCCGGCAAAGACTGCCGGTAACAGTAATGCGATTAGTACGCCTCGAAAAGCATGATATTTATCCGGCATCTCAAGACTCCTTTCAATTTATGGCCTAGCCATACCGCCGGCACCGTCCGGTGACGTCCGTTTGTTACAATAATCTCTCAAGCCCGGTTAGACCTGACCTTCTTTACAGGCGCAGTCATTCTGCGCCAACGTTTCAACTGCTTTTGCTTTTTCGCGTTGTTATCTCTTAAGACTACTTTATGTTAGACACGCTATACTTG
>JAVVFI010000226.1:0-8930 GCA_032250555.1 Sedimentisphaerales bacterium | reverse complement strand
CCATACACTAAGGGGAAAGTGGTCGTTAAGTTTGCCCTCGATAACTTCTTCTGCTGCTTGTACTATCAGACGCTTCTTATCCTCAGGCAACAGACCAAGTTCGCAGTTGACAATAGCCGCTGAAAAGGCCATACTATAATATACTTTAACTGCATTGTAGGAATTTTTGCAAGCCTATTTTTTCGACAATACTCTCACCGAAATCCAGTCTTAATTTATATTCGAAAGGTATATGTGTTTTTGTTGGTATGATAATAAAGATTATTATGTCACCTGTTTTGATAAGAGTAATGTGAACGGCGGAAGAACTTATTAGGCTTCTTCCATCTAATAATTGATCTTAGAAGATAACGTTTATCAATTTCTCGGGCTCAATTCTAAAGGCAGCGCCGCGGCCCTCGAAGAAGCCGTGTTTGGCTATTAGATGGATATTTAAATCTGACCATCGTATAATCTCGCCTGAATCACAGTTCTCAGCTGTAGTGACCCTCTTGGCGTATCTGCCGGGATGCGGCCACGGACAGACCAGGGCACCTTTGGCCTCTTCCACTACTGCCCGATGGTTTTCATCTACTTTGGCCCAGGTTCCAAGCCTCATTGTTGCCGCATCGGTTATCGCCTGCATCCTTGAGGCAATCTGTTCTATGGTGTAACCAAGTTTCGACACTTTGGAAGAATCGACACTGATAATCTCATTGATACTTCGTAAATCATCACCCATAAAGCCGCCCGCTGCTAATTTAGATGACCTTAATATCTGCTCTAACTTTTGCATTTGAGGTGATTCTTTCATAACACGACTCTTTCAGTTTATTCGAATTTGTCGAAGAAAATATTCTCTTCCTTCATCCCGAGTTCGGTAAGTGTTTTTATTGATGCATCGATCATGCCCGGACTTCCACAAAGATATGCCTCACAATCTGATGCGTTCTTTAATATCCGCTGAACAGCTTCGGTTACAAGCCCGACCTCACCGTCCCAGTTTTCGTTTTCCCCAGGACCAGAAACCACCGGCACAAACCTAAAATAAGCCAAATCTGATTCGAACTTTTTCATCTGTTCGAGCAGACACAACTCATTAACTTTATTTGCTCCGAAGTAGTAGGTAGCTTTTCTTTTATTAGCCGTGTTCTTCATGTAGTGCAATATACATTTTATGGGCGCCATACCTGAACCACCGGCTATGAATATTATAGGCGCTTCGGTTTCGGACAGCCGAAAATCACCGTAAGGTCCGTTAAGCATTACTTCATCACCTACCTTTAGGTATTCAAAACAGTAGGTCGTACAAATCCCGCCCGGCACCAGCCGGATGATTAACTCGATGCTGCTCTTGTCGGCAGGATCAGACGATATTGAATACGCGCGATAAACCTCCTCGCTGCTTTTCTTATATACTGGAGTCAGCAATTGTATGTATTGGCCCGGTGTATAATCGATGCTTTTCGGCTCAATAAGTTCCAGGCTAAACTGTTTCATATCGTGAGTCAGGTCGGTGATAGCAGTACATTTGCAGGCGTATTCACGAACAGCGAATAGCTCAGGCGGGATATCGATACTCAGATTGTTACGGACTTTGACTTGGCATGAGAGCCGCACATTCGATTCTATTTCTTCTTTACTTAGATACGGCATCTCAGTCGGCAGCAAAGGCCCTGCGCCTTCCAATACCTTAAGTTTGCATAGTCCACATGTGCCGCGCCCGCCGCAGGCACTGGGTATGAAAATCTTTTCCGCAACCAGCATTGAAAGAAGGTCTCTGCCTCCGTTGACCGTAAGGTTACGTTCGTCGTTAATTTTTATTTCACATGGGCCGTAATTTGCAAGGAAATGTTCGCAGATGCTTAAAAGCGCAGCCAGTCCCATACCAATCGAGCTTACCACCGCAACTGCAACCAATATCTCAAGAACCATTTATGTCCTTTACAAATCGAGTTGTATTATCTTGCCTGCAGCACACCTGAAAATCCCATAAACGCAAGTGCCATCAGGCCAGCTATTATGAGAGTTATCCCTGGCCCCTGCAGGCCCTGAGGAATCCGTTCGTTGGCCAGCCTTTGCCTGATACCCGCCATCGCAATTATTGCCAGAAACCAGCCGAGTCCGCTGCCGAATCCATAACCAATAGTAACTATAAAGCTGTAATCCCGAATCACCATAAACAGTGATGCTCCGAGGATTGCACAATTGACAGTTATCAACGGCAGGAACACACCGAGCTGCTGATAGAGGAACGGCGAATATCTATCAAGAACCATCTCAACAAGCTGCACAAATGCGGCAATAATTATTATAAAAAGAATAAACCTGAAGAATTCCAAATTGAGAGGCACAAGAACGTAGTGATAAACCAGCCAGTTAAGCATACATGTTGTAGTCAGGACAAATATCACCGCGAAACCTAATCCCGTCGCCGTCTTAACTTCTCGCGAAACTCCGAGGAATGGACACAGACCCAAAAAGTAAGTGAGCAGAATATTCTGTGTAAACACCGCAGAAATACACACTACAAATGCCTGAGATATTTCCGGTCCTGCATTCATTTAGTATTTTGCTCCCTTCTTATTTCAATTGACCTGAATATCCACGTCACTACGCCTAACATAAAGAATGCTCCGGGCGGCGCGACCATTATTATCCACTTGTCCCAGTAAGGACCGCTGAAATACGGCATTGGATAGCCCAAAATCGTTCCCATGCCTAAAAGCTCGCGAATAGTCGCAATTATCAGCAGAATAAACGTGTAACCAAGAGCGTTGAAGAAGCCGTCCAGAAATGCCGGCCCCGGTGGATTGGTATTACCATAAGCCTCACATCTGCCCATTACGATGCAGTTCGTAATTATAAGCCCTACATAAGGCCCGAGATTAGTGCTCATCTCCGGCCAATAAGCCTTGAGCACCAAATCAACGATTATTACATAAAAACCTATAATCAGAGTTTCAATCATCATTCTTATATTTCGCGGGGTAAACTTTCTCAAAAGAGATACCGTCGCTGCACTCAGGGACAGTGTAAATACCAGCGCGACACACATAACGACAGTATTGAGCACAAGATTCGTTACCGCCAAAGTGCTGCATATACCCAATACCTGCTTAAATACCGGGTTGTTTCGCCACAGCCCATCTACGATAATTTTCCTGGCATCTGTTTTATTGTTCACTATGTCCGGCCCTCCCCATTCGTTTGGGAAAATTCCGAAAGCCATTTTTTCAATGCATCATTAATTATCTTCTCCAGCCTTGTACTCGTCTGCGTCGCACCAGTGACGGCGTGCACATCGCTTTTTCCCAAGACATCGCTTGGCCGCTTTATATTAAGTGGTTTGTCGGTGGACGAAATGACTTTGCCTTGAAATTGACTTGTGAATCCAATCTTAGTAATTTGGGCCCCGAGTCCCGGTGTCTCGTTTTGTTCGTAGAAGGCTATCCCCGTAATCGTCAGGTGATCAGCTTTTATACCAATCACACCCTTTATGGGCGCCCAGAATCCCTGGCCGGATATCGGCAGAGCATAGGCAACAATCCGTCCCTCCCGGGCCAATGTACAGGCGCCGCCCGAATTTGCATCGGGTTGGCCGACCAGCTCGATAAATTTTCTGTGTAATTCCAATCTACTGTCACCTGCATCCAGCATACCCGGCAGTACGGCCAGAATCGCCCTCTCAAAAGCAAGGTCTCCATTCGCCTCGACTCGATCACTGGTGAACTGCGAGAATCCGATCACTATCGAACTGAAAAATGCTGTCATAACAAACATATAAACGACTGGAAACCACCATTTTTCTCGCATCAGCCACCCCCTTTAGCAACTTTGCGGCTCTTGTTTGCCTTGACGGCATAATCCAATATCGGAGCAAACATATTCCCTATCAGGACCGAGAACATCAATCCCCCGTTAAAGATCGAGAAGTTCCTTATGATAGTCGCAAAGACTCCGATCAAAATGGCATAGATAATTTTGGCCGGCTCTGTTCGGGGAGCACTCACTGGATCGGTCGCCATAAAGAAGGCACCGAATAAAAAACCGCCTCCAAGTACTGCCGGTAAAGCGCCGGGTACAGGCTCGACTCCGAAAGCGTAAAGAACCTGATTCAAAACCGCGTATGTAATAACCAAACAAAGAATAATCGTCCTGCTCGCTGTTTTGGTCCAGAAAAGATAGACGCCCCCAATCAAAATTAATAATGCACTGGTTACACCCATTGTTCCGCTGACTCGTCCAAAAGCCAGTGCTTGGGTAAATGTTCCTCTCGCAACATATACGACCTGGCCCTCATTCACATCGGTCGGTATTTGCTCAACTGCTTGTTCACCATCACTATTTTGCAGGACAATTCTGCCGGCTTTCAAATGTGCCATAGGCGTAGCGCTTGTTATTGCATCTTTGCTCTCTAAGGTTGTCCATTTAGCCAGCGCCCCCAACTGTCCTTTTGATACCGGGGCCCAGGCGGCTGTAAGCGCAATTGGAAAGCAAATATAAACAAAACATCTTCCTGCCATCGCGGGATTAAAAATGTTGCGGCCAAACCCGCCGAAAACCTCTTTGGCGAAAGCAACTGCAAAGGCAACACCAATTGTCAATACATGTAAAGGAACCGCCGGAGGCATAATTAGAGCAAATATCGTGCTGGTAACGAAAACGGCCTCACTCACGGGCTCACCACGTTGCCGCGAAAAAATGAACTCAACGATGAAGCCAACTATTGCCGACCAGAGCAATATGAAAAGACAGCGCCAGCCAAAGAAATAAATGCTGCCGGCCACACAAGGCAGTAACGCTATCATTACACGTCGATTAACAGGTTGTTTTCTCAGTAACTGTGTACGCTTATTAGCTCGGTTCATAAATTTAATGCCCTCATACAAATTAGGCACTTCTTTCTTTGCATGAGCTTATGATAAGATGGTCGGGATTGGTGTCAACCGTTTTTTGGATTGGATATCTAATAAGTATAACGAGTTGTAGAGCTTTCCTAATGAAGAAATCAGTTTTTATTGACATAATGTGCCTTCCCATAATAATATAAAGTCAGGTGCAGGCAGATAGAGACAGGATAAGTCATGGCCGACGAAGAGAAAAATTTTAATGGAGAGAAACAATTATCTCCGTTTCTTGATATTGAAGAGATCTTACCTATCCTAAATGAGATTTCCATCTTAGCCGGGCTTTCTCGGAAGCAGTTGGATACTCTTTTTCGACTTCTTGAAAAAGCTCACTACAAGGCAGGGGAAACAGTTTTTATTGAGGGTTCAAAACCGAGTCACATTTACATAGTTCAGTCCGGCTCTGTTAAACTGGTGGTCAATGCAAAGCAAACGCCCCTGGAACTTATCGTTTTTGAGGAAGGCTGCTGCTTTGGCGAGACCTCGGTTATTGGAATTCAGCCGCATGATGCCACAGCCGTTACTGTTGAAGATACTGAACTCATTATACTGTCGCGAAACGCTCTGCTGTCTTTGTTCAAAGTTGATCTCGAACTATTTAGTATTTTAATCCTTAACATCGCAAGAGAAGCTTGCAGAAGGCTGCATAAGACGGATGAGATACTGATGCATTACGTTTTAAGAAAGTAACACACAATGAGGTTGTCGATGTTTAAAGGAAAATTATAAAATGCCAGATTTCTTAGGCTGCGAGGACTAATCCTGCAAGTCAACTATAAGTGCACTGAATGGATACAAAATAACCTGATTTTCATGAGTTAAAAACACTGGTATTCTTCGAAAAACCACCTCTTAGGAACTGGAAAACACAACAAATTTTAGATGGCATTGCGTCTCCATTTTGTCACCACAGATTTTGTGAGAGCGCTTTCGATGCCATGACGCTCAACGAAGATACAAACAGACGGAGCTTTTCTTGAAACCGGCTGGGACTTCATGGACGAGACATAAAATGGCACCGAAGATATTTAGGGGATTTCGAAGGCCACGATTATCCAAGACTGTGATGGGAACTGATAGAGTGACATCTATATGAAAAATGAATAACTTATCATTGAGAGTCTAATCTTAAATTAATGATTACTGCAATGAATGTAGCCATTGTTAAGTTCTTGTTACACAAAGGCTTACAGCCCAAAAACTCCCCGAGTAGGACTCGAACCTACGACCTAGCGGTTAACAGCCGCTCGCTCTACCGATTGAGCTATCGGGGAATAGAACAATAAAAACAATACATCGGCTTTTAGAGTCGTTATTCATGTAAATTTTATGGTATTATCTAAAATTTTGCAAGTTTGTCAATTATTGTTTCAATAAATTCCTTAAACTGTTGAAAATCTATATTTTGCTGGGTAGATGGAGTTCCATTTAAATGAGTATTTTCCTCAAGACGTATTAGTGGCTGTTGGCGCTTGCAAAATAGGCCCAAACAGCATATAAATTAGCCTGTTATGGTAGAAAAAGAAGATATCAAGAAACAAATCGAACGCTTGCGGGATGAGATTCGCGGGCACGATTATCTCTATTATGTGCTCAATCAGCCGAAAATAAGCGACCAGCGATACGATGAACTTTTTTCCAAACTTAAGGCCTTGGAACAGGAGAATCCGGAATTTATAACACCAGATTCACCTACTCAGCGTGTTTCCGGACGGCCGCTCGAAGGTTTTGAACATGTCAGACATGCCGTTCCAATGCTTAGTATCAATAATACTTACAGTGCCGAAGAACTCAAGGCGTTTGACGAAAGGGTGCGCAAACAGCTTGAGGGGATGGATTATGATTATGTGGTCGAGCCGAAGATAGACGGCGTTGCTATAAGTCTTCGCTACGAAGATGGTGTTCTTGTTACAGCAGCTACCCGTGGTGACGGCCGGGTTGGTGATGATGTTACAGCTAATGTGCGTACCATAAAAGTTATACCGCTGACATTAAGAGGTGATAAAATTCCGGCCGTACTCGAAGTTCGCGGTGAAGTGTATATGCCAATCCAGTCTTTTAGAGAATTGAACCGACTCTGCGAGGAGGCTAGCGAACCTTTGTTTGCCAATCCACGAAATGCAACAGCAGGTTCACTCAAGTTGCTTGACGCAAGAATAACCAAAACACGAAACCTATCGTTCTATGCATATGCGCTCGGCGAGGTACTCGGATCATTCGCAAAGAATCATTCGGAGAGCCTAGATAAGTTTGAAAAATTAGGATTGCCTGTTAATCCGCATATAACCCGTCGTGCCTACGATATAGCAGAGGTTATAGAAATTTGTAGTACTTGGATCGAGAAACGAAATTCTCTGAAGTTCCAAATCGACGGACTGGTCGTGAAAATTAACCGTTTCGACCAGCGGGACATATTAGGCGCGACTGGTAGGGCGCCAAGATGGTGCATATCATATAAATTCGCTGCCGAACAGGCTGAGACCAAAGTTGAATCAATCGAAGTTCAGGTTGGAAAGAGCGGCATTTTAACGCCTGTAGCTAATCTAAAACCGGTGTTGTTAGCAGGCACAACAGTTAAACGGGCAAGTCTGCACAACTTTGGCATGCTCGCAAAACTTGATGTACGATGTGGTGATACAGTAGTAATCGAGAAGGCCGGAGAGATAATTCCTCAGGTTGTCAAAGTGAAAATAGAACAGCGAAAAAATGTAGTTTGTGAAACCTTTGAAGTTCCTTTAATGTGTCCTGTATGTGGTGGCCAAGTTAAAAAAGACGATCACGGTGCATATGTGCGTTGTGATAATCCAAATTGTGTTGCTAGACTTAAAGAGCGATTGGAACACTTCGTTGGCAAAGGTCAAATGGATATCGACACATTAGGTCCTGCTCTTATCGAACAACTTGTTAAAAATGACTTAGTTAAGACTTTTGCGGATATTTATAAACTTGATATTTATAAATTATCTCAGTTGGAACGGATGGGCACAAAAAGTGCAGAAAATGTTATGGATGGTATTGAAGAAAGTAAAAAACGGCCGCTTTGGCGGTTGATTGCAAGTTTTGGCATTCGCAATATGGGTGGGCAATCCGCACAAATTTTAGCTAAGCATTTCGGTTCACTTGATGCGCTTATGAACACAACGCAGCAAAAGCTTGAGGATATCGAACAAATTGGGCCGGTGATGGCAAAGAGCATTTATAAATATTTTCAGGACAAAGACAATAAAAAGATTATCGAGGAAATGCTTAAGTTGGGAATTAATCCTCAAAGACAAAAAGCAATAGTAAAGAGTGATGTGCTTGCAGGTAAGATAATTGTTGTGACGGGGGCACTTGAAAACTTTACGAGACAGCAGATAGAGCAGAAGATAAGAGACCACGGAGGAAAGGTATCATCAAGCGTCAGTAAGAAGACTTCACTACTGGTTGCAGGTGAAAATGCAGGAGGTAAACTTAAAAAAGCTCAAGAACTTGGTATCGAAGTTATTGATGAAAATCAATTCGTCAAGCGTATCCAGCATGAGCCTTAGTTAAAGCAAAAGAGTAATTCATGAATACGGAAAATTACGTTGAAATTTTAGTTAAAAGTTCTTCTGGTAATCCATATAAAGTTAGATTTTACCTTGAACAAAATGAAATATCAGCTTTTTGCTCTTGTCCTGCTGGAGATAATCGAAAACTATGTAAGCATGTAAAACGGATTATAGCTGGTGATGATTCAATTATTTTTGACATTAACCAGAAGAATGTTCTTTTAAAAATCGGCTCACATTTAGAAAGAACATCTATTCCGATTCTTTTATCTGAATTGAGTGAGTCTGAAATTGTATTAGAAAATGCACAGAAGAATTTAAAAAAAGCAAAGAAAGCTCTTGAAAAGGTTGTCTTAAAAAAATGAAATCAAAAAACGAATCATTAAAACTTCTTAAAAAACTTATCACTCACAAGTTTTTGGAAAAAAAGGGCAGGTATCCGAGAAATGAGAAAAGGGAACTCGAATGTTTAAAAAATCCTGAGCGTACTGATAAAGAAAAAGATGAG
>JAVVFI010000225.1:0-9005 GCA_032250555.1 Sedimentisphaerales bacterium | reverse complement strand
TTCAGTGGCGGAATTTCGATGAAATGGAACACCGCTGGTTCTGGCAGAATAACGGCAATCCCTGTTTCTGGTGGTAAAGCAAAACCATTTGAAATTTGCATCCCGCTTCCTTGGGCTCATTTTGTATGTAGTGTGATGCTTACTTATTTTCTTCTTTACCGCCCAGCAGCCCGCCAAGTCCTTTGAGAAGTCCTTCGGGTTTCTTCAAAGCATCTTTAATTTCCTCAGGGACTTTATCGCCGAGTTTTTCGTCTATTTGTTTTCCGAGCTGACTATCGATTTCGTTGGCAAGCCTGTCTTTTCCAGCCTGAACGAGCGCCTTTTTGAATTCATCCGTCAGGCCCTTGACATCGAAGACCAGGCGCGGTTCGGTGACAGGGCCGACAACTCGTATTGTTGTTTTTAACTCTTTTAA
Source organism: Sedimentisphaerales bacterium (assembly GCA_032250555.1). Lineage (GTDB taxonomy): Bacteria > Planctomycetota > Phycisphaerae > Sedimentisphaerales > Anaerobacaceae > NIOZ-UU13. Next base: position 8,590 of record JAVVFI010000225.1, on the reverse strand, counting down.
GGCATCGAATGCCTGTGATGTTGTATCGGAACCCAAGCCCAGAACACCCTTACCCTGGCCTTTGGCCTTTAGGTTGCTGATGGCAACATCCAGAGTAAGGTCGATTGATTCATTCGTAGCTGTCCCGCTGAACTGACCTGAAGCAAGGCCTGATTCGAACATCAGGCCAGCGTTGCTGCTTAGACCTGATTGTATTTTTGACATATCGAAGCTGTTAAAAGTTCCGGAAAGTTTCGGGATCTCGTCTTTTGAGCTGTAGTCGATTGTAACATTTATAGAAGCGGGGGTATCATATGAGGTCATTTCGAATGTAATCGGCAGTTTGGCCATCTTTGGTGAGTCGTTCACATTCGTCAGTAGTATTTTGCTGTTGCCGAAGATGGGCCACGCTATCTGGATTTTGTCAAGAATGGCTTTTTTGGCCATTATTCGAGGCGAAGCCGGTACGAGAGCTTTGGCCTTAAGATAATCAAGATACTTCTGGGGGATTTGTTTTACTTGTGTTTCATTGTCCTTATCATCAGACTTCGGCAGCCATCTGCGAAGTTTTTGCAGCTTTTCTTTAAGTGCTTTTGCATCTTTTATGTAAGTATCAAGCTTGGCAAAGTCGATATTCTCGAGCTTAAAGTCGTTTGAGTCAAATACGGGAGGCTTTTCCTGAGCATTGGATTCAGGGATAGTGCCCGGAGTCGAACGCTGCTGGTCGAATTTGATATTGGATAGTTCCACCTGCTCCATTACCAGTTTGCCGAGAAGCAGGTTGTACAGACTCGCGTCAGCGGCAACTTTTTCTATGGAGAGCTGATTGTTTTGAGGTTTCTGGGGGTCAGTAACCTGTATCCCAGATGCTGATATGGAACCTGCCAGGGCTGAGAGATTTAGGCTTTCGAGATTCACCTCGGCGCCATTGGCCTGAGTCATTTTTAGAGAGGCATAATCCTTGATAGTGCTGTCTTTTATTAAATAAGTTACTGCCACTGAACCAACAAGGACTATAGCGGCCAAAGAGACACCGGCCTTTCGGATGTACTTTGTCTTTGCGGCAAAGATCGACTTGGCGTCTTTGGTGCGTTTGCCAATCAGCACTCTGTCCATGATGCGCACCCAGCGATTCGAATACCATTTTCTGAACTTATCAGAGCCCTCTTCGAATTTTAAGAGCTTACGGCGAAAACCTATGACTGAGCGGGCCATTAATAGACCTGCAACGGCGCCTATAATCGGGCCGAGGACGATGGCACCAGTTACCGAGTATCTGTTGAAATCTGTTATTCCTATCAGCGGGATGGATTCCAAGAAACCCAATACAAAAGACAGATGGGCCTGTATCCATACACCTACGTGGTACAACACCGGTGCGGCTGCGAAGCAGAGACTCTTGGCTAATGCGCCCGACAATAGAAACAGACCGGTGTGAATATTCAAGATGAGCATCGCTATTACTATAACGGTGTGGAGGCCGGACCAGCCCGGGATAAGACCAAAGCAGAAACCCACCATTACCGACAGGAAGATAATGGGTGGAGAGACGCCGCCCCGGAGTACCGCTAAAAGTTTACGGATGAATTTTGGAAGAATCATGTTTCCACCCCTTTCTGATAAATAATACACTCTGTTCTCTATTCATACCCGCCGAAAGATTATAACAAATCACGAAGAGGCAACAATTGAAAATACAACTTTTTCTGCAATTGTTTAATTTAGAGCGATTTTGTTACCATATAGAGATTTCCCGAGAGCCTTAAAAGTCACGGAAGGGCCTTCTGGGTTCGGCGGCCGCCATTTGTTTCTTCCATGCATCAAAGCGGGCCTTAACTGAGGCCAACACCTGCGGTTGTTTTTCTGAAAGGTCGTTCTTTTCACCGATATCTTTTGAAAGGTCGAACAGGCCTGAGCCTCGCGATGATTCAACCCATTTAAAGTTTCCTACCCGAGCTCCCTTATTACTTCGGCGCTGCCAGAACATTTCCTTTCGAGGTGACTTTCGTTTACCGGCCAGTACAGCTGTCATATCGAAACCATCAAGTGGTACGTTTTTGGGCGGGCTGGTACCTGCGGCGCGGCAGAGCATGGGAAAAATCTCCATAGAAGTCAGAAATTCATTGCATACGGTTCCAGCCGGTATCATTCCCGGCCAGCGGCAAATGGCGGGTACACGAATACCTCCCTCAAACGTATCGCCTTTATGACCGCGTAATGGATTATTATCTGCGCTTCCACCGCCGCCATTATCGGAGAAAAATATGACGATGGTGTTATCCGCCTGGCCCTGCTCTTCCAGAATATCGAGCATCTGACCAATAGCTTCATCCATATATGTAACAGCGGCCATGTAGCGCATGCGTTTTGCCCTTTTAGTATTGGAGTCCTTCGGGTCATATTGGCCGTAGTGTTTGCGGATGTATTCCAAAGGCGCCTGTACGCCGGGTCGGGGGCGATTCAGATTGGAGGCTCCATGCGGTGCGTTAAAGGGTACGTAGCAGAAAAATGGTTTGTCCTTATGCTTTTTAATGAAATTCAGCGCCTCCCGCCGGAAAAGGTCCGTTGCATATGTGCCTTTGTCTTCGGTACTCAGTTCGTTACCACGCCGCATCGAGTGCACCCCGTATCTCTCATGGGTCCAGTAGTCGATGCCGGTGTTAGTGAAGCCGTAAAACTCATCAAATCCCCGCTGAAGTGGGAGAAAACGGTGTAGTTGCCCGAGGTCCCATTTGCCGAAGATACCGCTTTTATATCCGGCTTTTTTAAGTACACGGGGAATCAATACCTCACGAGTGTCCATTCCTAATATATTCTCAGGTGAGAATTCGTATTCATCCGGGGTATAGAGGTGATCAACATCCACAAGGTAATTTCGGTACATATCGTAAGTTCCGTTGCGTTGCGGGTATCGACCTGTCAGCAGACTGCCGCGTGAAGGTGTGCAGGCCGGCCAAGTGACATAGAAGCTCGTCAGTTTGACTCCGCCGGCGGCAAGCTTATCAAGGTTGGGTGTTTTTATTTCAGTGCTTCCAAAACAACCAAGGTCTTTATAACCCTGGTCGTCGGAAACGATTAGTAATATATTTGGTGGTCTTTTGCCGGGAGATTTCTTTACGAACGAATTGTTTTCAGCGGTTTCGCTGATTGTGCATCCGTTGAAGGCCAGAGCTGCGGCACTTAGACCTGTGATTTTGATAAAATCACGTCGATGGATTGATTTCTCGGGCATAGTTGCTACCTTTCAAATATTTTTGTCCGGCGTTTTCATTAAAAACTTTTCAAAGGGCTTCTGCTTTAGTGTTTCTCTATCATATCAAAAACTTTTTTGAATTGTAGTAATTTACATGTGTTTTCAAACATTTTACTTCTAAAGTCCATTTAAAACAGAAATTCAGTCGTAAACATACTATTGGCGCTGCTTGTTAATATGTATATAATTCTCACAATCGTTAACAGACTGAGATTCTCGCCTTGATGTAAGGTTAGGGGATTGCTTAGAAGACCAATTTGGAAAGGAGCAATTAAGATGAGGACAGTTTTGATTTGTGTTGTTGTTTGCGTGCTTGGGATTTTGGCCGGATGTGCTACAACCGAGCAAGCGGCCAAGAAGAGTGAAATACGCCAGTATGTGGACGCCGATGACGGTCGATGGCTTATTCATGATATGAATAGACCTGCGCCGGCAGTAGTTCCGCCCGGAACCACCAGCACGGCGCGGCGGGCGGGCACTGCTCCTTCCGATGCTGTGGTTTTATTCGATGGGACGGATTTGTCGGAATGGACTGACTCCAAAGGCGGCAAAACGAAATGGATTATGGGGGATGGTTATATGGAGTGCGTTAAAGGCTCTGGATATATCCAAAGTAAACGCAAGTTCGGTTCGTGTCAGTTGCATGTTGAGTTTGCCACACCCTCCACTGTCAAGGGGAGCAGCCAGGGACGCGGTAACAGCGGCGTGTTTCTGATGGGACAATATGAAGTTCAGGTTCTCGATTCCTATAACAACAGGACCTATGCGGACGGCCAATGTTCTGCACTTTACGGCAGGGCGGTGCCTTTGGTGAATGCCAGCCGGGGCCCGGGCGAGTGGCAATCGTATGATATAATTTTCCATCGCCCGACTTTCAAGGGTGACAAGGTTGACAGGAAAGCTACGTTTACTGTTTTTCATAATGGTGTGGTCGTTCACGATCATGTCGTGCTCAGTGGGGGGACCGGCTGGAAAGGTCAACATGCGATATCTGATTATGTACCGCATGAGGACAAAGGGCCAATCTCATTACAGGACCACGGCAATCCTGTAAGATACCGAAATATTTGGGTTCGAGAGCTTGCCGATTAATAGCGCTGATATATCTGTAAAAAATAAAAACCCGGGACCTTGTTTTAGTACAAAGGTTTCGGGTTTTTTATTTGTGTCGAAATAATAAAACTGTATGATATATCAAAGAGGTCATTTATGCAGCAAAGCGATAAATGGGGTAATTTAAGGTTAGCAGGGAGAGTAAGTATGGGGCAGTTATCCGAATCAAAAAAGTTGGCACGCGTAGAAGTTTTAGTTGTCGTGCTTGTGTGCTTATTTCTACTTGGAATTTTTCCTCTTGCCTGTCGTAAATCACGTTTGATTGACTCTCGAATGACCTGCGGTATAAATCTGTCCTCCATCGGTAAGGCAATGCAGATATATGCTCAAGACTACGACGGTGAGTTTCCACGTGCTGGAGGTAAAAATGGTATCTGGGGTGGCCGTATACAATCCTGGATTGCAGATAATCCTTTTGTGGCTTACGGTTTAAACGCTGATGGTACTGGTGGTAAAGTAAAAATTACTTCCAGTTTCTATCTTCTTGTTAAGTATACTGAAGTATCTCCTAAAAGGTTTATATGCAAAGGTGATAAAGGAGTCACGGAATTTGATCCTGCCGATTATGCCGCAATAGATACGAAGCTTACTGACCTTTGGGACTTTGGACCTGAAGCAAGAGAGCATTGCAGCTACTCTTATCATATGCCTTATGGCCCTTATCCACTGACGACTTCAAGTGAGCCAGATATAGCGGTTGCTGCCGATCCTAATCCATGGATAGGCTCTCCTTCTGTAAAAGGTAAAGATCCGAGTTTAATGGGCTTATATGAGCCAACGAGGAGCAAAGAAAAATATAAGATAGGGAATGCTATTACACACCAGGAAGAAGGACAAAATGTATTGTTTATGGGAGGATTCGTATCTTTTGTAGAACTTCCGTTTTGTGGTATTAATGAGGATAATATTTATACTTTCTGGGATGGTGGAGATATAAGAAGAGGTGGTGTACCTATACCTGGAGTCAGTGAACCACAAGATAGATTGGATTCATTTTTAGTGAACGATGCCGATTCACTATGAGTGCCTATAGGAGTAACCAATCCTGAGTCGCTCTTTAAAGAGATAAATCGCTAAATTTATATTGGATATCTGGAGAATCATCAAGTCCAAGCTTTTTTACTTCCCTGTTCTATTTCAAGCGGAGGCCTTTTTGTATGCCGGTCTGCCTGAAGTTCATTAAGGTGTAAATGCATAACGATTTGGTTTTAAGAGGATCCGCAATCACGAGGTTAAATATTGTGTTTTTCGATTTGTTGACATTTTGTGATATTTCTGCAATACTTGTTTGGCAGACATAAGACGCAGCACAAACGAAAGAAGCTGTTGAATATGTTGCTTTAGCGACGAACAGTCAAAGAAAGGTATATAAAATGAAAAAACAACGTGTTTTTACTGCAATTATCGAACACGAAGGTGACGGATATACCGCCCTTTGCCCGGAACTTGATATTGCCAGTCAGGGTGATTGTGTAGAAGATGCGAGGAAAAATCTGATCGAAGCGATAGAACTGTTTTTTGAAACTGCATCAGAAACTGAGATACAAGAACGTCTTCACGATGAAGTTTTTATTACTCGTCTGGAGGTAACAAGTGGGTAAACTGCGGGTATTCTCAGGCAAACAACTATGTAGGCTTCTTGAGCAGCAAGGCTTTGTAAATATAAGACAGCGTGGAAGCCATATTGTAATGCAGAAAAAGACAGAATCATCAACGATAACTGTTCCCGTGCCTTTTCACTCGACCATACGTATTGGCGCACTTCAATCAATAATTAGACAGTCAAAGCTACCTCGTGAGCTATTTGAAGTATAGGAGTAAAAAATGAGAGCATCTGAAATGAATAAAGGCCAGACCGTCAAGATTGACGGCAAATTGTATGCGATAGTTGATTATCAGCACGTTAAGCTGGGCAAAGGCGGTGCTGTATATCAAACAAAGCTCAAAAGTCTGAGCGATGGGACGATTCAAAATGTCCGTTTGCGTTCGGAGGAAAACGTCGAGGAGGCGTACCTTGACAAGAGAACGTATGAATATCTTTACTCGTCCGGAAGTGAGCATGTTCTGATGGATACCACAACCTACGACCAGATTAGTCTCGATGATGATGCATTTGGCGATGGCCAGAAATATCTTAAGCCGAACACTCAGTTGCAGGTAAGTATGTATGAGGGCAAGCCCATCATCGTAACTCTGCCCAACACGGTGGATTTGGAAGTTACCGACACTCCTCCTGAGATTAAAGGTGCCACGGCGACAAATCAAAACAAGCCTGCAACCCTCGAGACCGGTTTGGTTGTGCAGGTGCCGTCTTTTATTAAGCTTGGTGAGCTTATCCGTGTCGATACCCGCTCGGGCGAGTATCTAACGAGAGTTAAAAAATAACGAAATCCGATATTTAGGATTTATTTTTAATGCTTGATAAGATAAGCAAATTTCTTGTAAAAATTTTTGGTTCCCGTAATGAGCGTCTGATTAAGGGCTATGCGGCGATAGTACGACAAGCGGGTGAATATGAAGAGCAGACAAAACAACTCGATGACGGAGCGCTGAAAGCCAAGACAGCAGAGTTCAAGGCAGCTATAAAAAACGGGGCAAGACCTGAGGATATTTTACCTGAGGCGTTTGCAGTTGTTCGCGAAGTGGCAAGGCGAAATCTAAATATGCGCCATTTCGATGTTCAGCTTATAGGAGGCAATGTTCTTTATGAGGGTAAAATCGCGGAAATGGCTACCGGTGAAGGTAAAACTCTGGTAGCAACATTGGCGTCATATCTCGTTTATCTGACCGGCAGAAAGGTTCATGTTGTTACCGTCAACGATTACCTGGCCAAGCGTGATGCGGAATGGATGGAGCCGGTCTATAATGCTTTAGGTTTGACCGTAGGCGCCATTCAGTCGGACATGGACACTGCGGGCGATGAGCGGAGAAGCCAGTATGCCTGTGATATAAATTACGGTACAAATAATGAATTCGGCTTCGATTATCTTCGCGATAATATGAAGACTTCACTTGAGCAGATGGTTCAGGGAGATTTAAAGTATGCAATAATCGACGAGGTCGATTCGATTCTGATTGACGAAGCCAGAACGCCGCTGATTATATCGGGCCCTGCTTTCGATGATGTTAGCAAATATAAAAAAGCCGACCAGGTCGCAAGAAAGCTGATCAGTCTGCAAAGCACCTATGACCGTATCAAAAGACAAGTTGATGCTTCCGAGCGGGCGATAGCCAGTGCTCAGGGTGAGCTGTCCGATGCGAAGAAAGATAAGGACAGTGAGCGAATTGAAAAGGCCCGCAAGACTATCGAAAGAAGCCAGACCGAACACGAAGACGCTCAAGCCAGACTGGAAGGCACTACGCAATATTATGAAGTAGAATATGACAAAAAGGCGGTTAACCTTACGCATGAAGGAGTGGGGGCTGCACAGGAAATAGCCGGAGTGGGTTCATTCTATACGGGTGCAAATAATGATTGGGACAAGCTCATACGACAGAGTCTCCGGGCCCATGTAACTTTTGTACGTGAGAAAGACTATGTCGTTATGGACGGCAAGGTCGTAATCGTTGATGAATTTACGGGGCGCTTGATGCAGGGCCGGCAGTGGTCCGACGGGCTGCACCAGGCAGTCGAGGCTAAAGAAGCTGTTACCGTAAAAGAAGAGACTCAGACACTGGCCACTATTACTCTACAGAACTTCTTCAAGCTCTACGACCAGATAGCTGGAATGACCGGCACCGCCGCTACAGAAGCTGAAGAGTTTATGAATATCTACAAACTCGATGTCGTCGTCATACCAACCAACAAACCCTGTATCAGAGACGACCAGGATGATGCAATATATCAGTCGGCACGCGAAAAAAATAATGCTATAGTTGAGCAGATAAATGAAGTCAGCGCATCCGGCAGACCTGTACTTGTGGGGACGGTCAGTGTAGAAAAGAATGAGGCGCTGTCGGCGGCTCTTCAGAAAAAATTCGGTATCGATCACGAATTGCTTAATGCCAAGCATCATGAAAGAGAGGCTCTTATTGTCGCCAAAGCCGGTCAGCAGCATAAAGGCCGGGACGGCACAATGCGCGGTAATATAACAATCGCAACGAATATGGCCGGAAGGGGTACTGATATTGTACTCGGGCCGGGAGTGGCGGAACTTGGCGGGCTGCATGTACTCGGCACAGAACGACATGAGTCTAGAAGAATTGATAATCAGCTACGGGGACGAACGGGAAGGCAGGGTAACG